>NZ_JBIRXS010000005.1:0-384506 GCF_044389235.1 Rhodococcus sp. NPDC019647
GTCGAAGTCGGTGGGGGTGTGTCCGCCGGTGTGGGGTTGGTGGGTGTGGGTGGTGAGGGCGGTGAGTGCGGTGGTGAAGAGGTCGGCGAGTTCGCCCACCTCCGCAGCGGTCAGGACTCCGGCCGCATACGTCCACGTGGACTTCAACTCTCGTGCACCCGCGGCCCCCACCGCGGCGGCGTCGATGCTCAGCACCGCAGGTGCGGGCATCTCCGCGTTCTGACGTCCCCCGAGGTCGGCATCCTCGACCGGCGCCCACGCCGAGTTCCGTCCCTCGACATCTGCGGCGGTGGTGAACCTTCCGAGGTAGTTGAAGGTGATCTGGGGGTCGGGGTAGGTGCGGAGTTCTTCGGCGGTGTCGGGGTCGAGGTAGCGCAGTTGTCCGTATCCGGCGCCGTGGTCGGGGATGGTGCGTAGTTGTTCCTTGATGGTTTTGATGGCGGTGCCGGCGGCGTCTCCGCCGTGGAGGGCGTCGTCGAGGTCGATGCCGGTGAGGTCGAGTCGGACGGGGTGGATGGTGGTGAACCAGCCGACGGTGCGGGAGAGGTCCGCGCCGGGAATGAGGCTGTTGCCGCGGCCGTGCCCCTCGACGGTCACCAGAACCTCGTTCACCTGAAGGCCCCTGCGGTGTCGCCAGACGGCGATCGCGAGCGCGAGCGCAGTGAGCAGTGCGTCGTCGGTGCCGGCGTGAAAAGCCTTGGGCACGTCGGCCAATAGTGCCTCGGTGACGCCGGTCGGCACGTCGACCGTGAGGTCGCGGGACGTCGCGCGGGTGTCGAGGGCGGGGTCGAGTGGCCGGGATCCGAGGAGGGGGTCGGGTCCGTCGAGGATGCGGCGCCAGAGGTCGAGTTCACCGGCCCGTTCGGGGGCGGTGTCGACGAGGGCGTGCGCCCAGCGGCGCATCGAGGTTCCGTTCTCGGGTAGGTCGGGGTCCCGGCCGGCGGTGATGTCTTCCCAGGCGGCGGCGAGGTCGGGTACCAGGATTCGCCAGGACACGCCGTCGACGGCCAGGTGATGGATCACCAGCAGGAGTCGGCCCTCCTGCGCTGACAGGTCGCCGTTGCGGTGGTCCCGGGAGGCGTCGAACCAGACGGCCTGCAGCATGACGCCCCGGGCCGGATCGAGCCGGCCGGCTGCGGCCTCCAGTTCGGCGACCGCCAGGCGATGGAACTCCGGGCCTGTGACCCTCGCGACCGCGACCCGTCGGAGAAGATCGCCGCCGCCGGGCGCGGGTCCTGCGGGTACCTCCATGATCGGGTCGCGGCCCGGGGTGAGACGAAGCCGAGCGCGCAGCGCGGCGTGGTGCTCGACGACGGCCCCGAGGGTACGCGTGAGCGTCTCGTGGTCGACCCCTGCCGGGGTGGTCAGCAGTGCGGCCTGCGAGAACTGGCTGAAGTCGCCACCGAGCTCGAGCAACCAGGCAATGACAGGAGTCGGGGGGAACTCTCCGGTGTCGCCACCGGGCAGTTCCTCCAGAGCGGGTGCGGCGAACGGCTGGATCGATACGGCCCGCGCGAGCCGGCTGACGGTCTTGTGTTCGAACACGTCCCGCGGTTGCACCGTGAGGCCGGCGGTTCGTGCCCGCGCGACCAATTGAATGGCCATGATGCTGTCGCCGCCGAGCGCGAAGAACGAATCGTCGACACTCACGGCGTCGAGGCCGAGTACCTCTGCGAACAGGGCCGCAAGTACGCGCTCGGCCTCCGAGCTCGGCATCCGCTGACTCGTTGCACGGACGGAGAAGTCGGGGGCGGGAAGTGCCCCGCGATCGACCTTGCCGTTCGGTGTCAGCGGGAACGACGGCAGGATGAGGATCGTCGACGGCACCATGTGCGACGGCAGGGCAGAGGCGGCATGGTAGATCAGGATGTTCCCGTCGATCTCCGCATCCGGTTCGGGCACGGCGTAACCGATCAGATGGTCGGCGCCGTGGGAGTCCCGGTGGAGTGCCACCACGGCCTGGGCAACCCCTGGGTGGCGGAGCAGTGTGGATTCGATCTCTCCCGGTTCGACTCGGTAGCCGTGCAGCTGAATCTGGAAATCGCTGCGTCCCAGATACTCGATCTGTCCGAGACTGTTGTGGCGGGCGAGGTCACCGGTGCGATACATCCGGCTCCCCGGGGCACCGTTCGGATCCGGGATGAACCGAAGTGCGGTCAGGTCCGGTCGTCCCAGGTATCCGCGGGCCAGTTGCGCACCGCTGATGTACATTTCGGCAGCCACTCCGCGCGGCACCGGGTGCAACCGGTGATCGAGGAGATACACCCGGGTATTCCACACCGGGGTGCCGATCGGAATCACGGGTGTGAGCGGCAGCGACGTGACATCGCAATAGGTGGCCGTCACCGACGCCTCTGCCGGACCGTACATGTTCCCGAGCGCGACGCCTCGGGACAGCACCCGGTCGGCGGTGCGGGCAGGCAGGGCCTCACCTCCCGAGAACACCCGGCGGAGCGACGAGGGGAACGCGCGCCGGTGGTCGCCGACGAACACCTCGAGCATCGAGGGCACGAATTCGACGACGGTGATGTTCTCGGTCGACAGCACCGTAGTCAGGTACTCGAGATCGAGATGGCCGTCGGGCCGGAGAATGACCAATGCGCTGCCGGCGCACAATGCCGAGAACGACTCCCAGATAGCGACATCGAACGCGATCGGTGCTTTCTGGAGGGTGCGGTCGTCGGAAAGGAGCGGCAGCTGGGATTGGGACCACGCCAGCTGATTGGTGATCGCTGCATGCGACACTGCGACGCCCTTGGGTCTTCCGGTGGAGCCCGAGGTATAGACCACGTAGGCGAGGTTCTCCGGGTGCAGGGGAGCGATGCGGTCGGCGTCCGTGACCGGACGCGCATCCACAGCCTCGAGATCGACGACGTCCAGGGCGAGAACCTCGGTGCCGGGAGGGACCGGAACATCGACGCCGGAAACTGTGAGCACCAATGCGGGCGCGGAGGAGTCGAGCAGATAGGCGATGCGTTCGGGGGGATGTCCGAGGTCGAGGGCAAGCAGGGCGGCGCCCGCTTTGACGACGGCGAACATTCCGGCAAGCAGTTCGAACGATCGCGGCAAGGCCAGTGCCACCACGCACTCCGGTCCGATGCCCCGCCCGATCAGGATGCGCGCGAGCTGATTGGTCCAGGCGTCGAACTCGCGGTAGGTCAGGCCATTCCCCTCGAACACGACAGCGGTGTCCTCGGGTGCCCTGGTGAGCTGGGCATCGAAGAGGTCGAGGATCGTGTCACCGGGTAAGTCGTGTCTGGTGACGAACTTCCGGTCGAGCGCTCGCTCGAGCTCGGTGCTGTCGAGCAACGGAATATCACCGACCACCGTGGTGGGCAGGTAAGAGACCGTGTCGATCACGCGGAGGAACATGTCGACGAACCTGCGCACGGTCGCTTCGTCGAAGAGATCGGTGGAATACACGAAGTCGCCGGTGATTCCGCCAGGCGCGCCGTCGTCGGTGAGGTGCTCGCGCAGAACGACATTCAGGTCGAACTGGGACAGGTGCGAGTCGAGGTCGAGGGTGGACACGCGCAGTCCAGGCAGTTCCGGTTTCGCCTCCGCCAGGTTCAGGAAGGAGAGCATCACCTGGAACAGGGGGTGTGCAGCCGTGGAACGCGCCGGGTTCAATTCCTCGACCAGACGCTCGAAGGGGATATCCGCGTGTGCGAAGGCGTCGACATCCGTTTCTCGTACGCGGGCCAGGACCTTGTCGAACGGCAGTGCCGGGTCGATTCGCGTGCGCAGCACGAGGGTGCCGACGAACATGCCGACGAGATCGTCGAGTGCCTGTTCGCCACGTCCCGCGATCGGCGACCCTACCGTGACGTCGCCGGTGTTCCCGAGCCGCGACAGCAGCACCGCAAGAGCGGCGTGGACGGTGACGAAGGGAGTGGCATCGTGTTCCCGCGCCATCTCGGTCAGCCGACGGTGTGTCGCCGGCGACATGGTGAAGCGGGCGGTGGCCGCCTGGTAGGTGGCGGTCGAGGGTCGTGGACGGTCGGCCGGCAGTTCGAGCCTCTCCGGGAGATCGGCCAACGTGGTCCGCCAGTAGGTGAGCTGCTCGGACAGTGGCGACGTCGGGTCTTCGGCGGACCCCAGGACCTCTCGTTGCCAGAGTGCGAAGTCCCCGTACTGCACGGGAAGTGGCTTCCAGTCGGGGGCGTGACCCTGCGTGCGCGCGGCATACGCCGTGGTCATGTCTTGCGCCAGCGGAACCAGCGACCACCCATCCGCCGCGATGTGATGCACCACGAGCGCGAAGACATGGGTGAGTGGGTCCACGCGGAATACCTCGGCGCGCAGCGGTGCCCGAACCGTGACGTCGAAGGTGGTGGCGATGACGTCGTCGATCCGTTCCCGCAGGTGCTTGTCGTCGAGGATCGGTATCGGCGTGAGTTCGAGTTGTGCCTCGTCGACGGGTTGCACCACCTGGACCGGTCCCTCGTCGGTGAGGGGGTACACCGTCCGCAACGATTCGTGTCGAGTGACGACGTCGACCAGGGCAGCGCTGAGAGCGGCAATATCGAGTGGTCCGCTGATGCGCACGACCATCGGTATGTTGTAGGCCGCGGAGCTGGTATCGAATTGATTGACGAACCACATCCGTTGTTGCGCAAACGATACCGGAACCGGCCGGGTGCGATCCCTCGGTTGGAGCGGTGGAAGGGACGCCTCCTTGTCCTCAGCGTCGAGCACGGCGGCCAGGGCCTGCACGGTCGGCGCCTCGAACAGGGCGCGCACACCGATTCCGGTGCCCAGCGCCGAGTTGAGGCGGGCCACCACCTTCGTGGCGATCAGGGAGGTGCCGCCGAGTTCGAAGAAGTTGTCGTCGACGCCCACACCTTCGACACCGAGTACCTGCGCGAACACCGATGCGACCGCTTCCTCCCGTGGTGTCCTGGGCGCGTGGAACTCGGCGGCGTACCCGAGGGACTCGGGCACGGGCAGGGCGGTGCGGTCGACCGCACCGGTGTCGTCGACGGGAAGAGTGTCGAGTTCGACTATCTCGGCGGGAATGCAGTGCGCGGGAAGCAGAGTCGCGGCGAACTCGGTCAGACGGCCCTGCTCCACTTCGGCACTCGCGGCCGGTGTCACATAGGACACCAGGGCGTGGTCACCCGAACGGGTGGTGTAGTCGACCGTCACCGCCCGGTCGATGGACGGGTGCGCGGACATCGCCGCGTCGATCTCGTCGAGGGGGATACGGTATCCGCGGAGCGACGACCGGAAGTCGGAACGGCCGATGATGTAAAGGCCCCCGTCTCGGTCGGTTCGCGCCAGATCGCCGGTGCGGTACATCCGTTCCCCGGGACCATCGAACGGACTCGCCACGAAGCGGGTGCTGGTGGCACGTGCCCGGCCGTGATAGCCACGTGCGAGGGCGGTACCACCCACATACAGCTCGCCCACGACACCCGCGGGGACGATGTGCAGCCGACGATCCAGGACGACGAGCGGCCGCCCGGGCGCGGGTATCAGCGGGAGGGCCTGTTCCCGGTGTGCGGTCGCGAGCACCTCCGACGCTGCCACCCAGGTGACGGTCTCGGTCGAGGCATACATCTGCACCGCGGTGGTCGACGCCGGCAGCGTGGACAATCGTGCGGCCAGGTCGGCGGAGACGGCCTCGCCGCCGAGGACGACGAGTCGCGGAGCCGACAGTGGAGTACTTCCCGCCGTAGGCAGGGCGCGAAGAATCGGATCGAATGCTGTGGGGGTCCGGCTCAGGACAGTGACGTGTTCGTGGGCGATCAATGCTGCGGTCTCCCGCGGAGATCGGGCGGTGTCTTCGTCGACGATCAGCAACCGCCCACCGTGCAGCAACGCACCCCACAGCTCCCACACGGAGAGATCGACGGTGTGGGTGGGGAACGTCGTCCACACATCGGAACGGTCGAAGCCGAAAGACTGGGATGCGGAAGCGAAGGCGGCGAGCACGGTGCGGTGCGAGAGAGAGACCGGCTTCGGCGGCGCCGTCGAACCGGCGGTGAACAGCACATAGGCGGCCGAGTCCGGCGTCGCAGCATGCGTGAGCGGCGCATCCGACGTGGCAGCGAGTTCGTGCACCGTGTCGGGAGCGTCGAGCGCGACGACAGCAGAACCGGTGTCGGGGAGTTCAGCCGCGAGGTCGAGATGAGTGATGATCATCGCGGGATCCGCCGACGTTAGGGCGTGCTCGACGCGGGAGGGGGGCCAGGTCACCTCGACCGGCAGACAGGCACCGCCCGCTGCGATCACCGCGAGCACGGCGACCACCCAGTCGACGGACCTGGGAACCGCCACGGCGACTACGGTTTCGGGGGTAAGCGTGCGGTTGATCAGCAGGCGGGCCAGGCGAGTGACGCGGGTAGCCAGCTCGGCATACGAGACCGTGTCACCCGCGTAGGTGACGGCTCCCTGATTCGAGGACGTCGCTGCCGCGCGGATTAATACTTCTGCGAGAGTGTGGCTTTCACTCAGAGCGACGGGCTGCCGCCAAGGCGTGAGCGCGGCGTGCCGCTCGGCTGCATCGAGGATTTCGATGTCACCGATCGGGGTCTGCGGATTCTCTGTGACCGCCTCCAGTATGCGCACGAAACGCTCGGCGAATTTCCGCACCGTCTGCTCGTCGAACAGATCGGTGGCATACACGACCCCCGCCTGCATACCGAGGGGGGAGCCGTTGGTGTCGAGGCGTTCGGAGAGCCAAAGCTGCAGATCGAACTTGGCCATTCCCGCGTCGTAGTCGACCGGCTCCAGGCGGAGTCCGGGCAGCTCGAGACCGTGCAGTTCCCGGCCCGAAGGCAAGATGTGTTCGAACTCGAGCAATACCTGGAAGAGCGGGGAATATGCCGATGAACGTGGGGGGTCCAGCACCTCCACCAGCTGTTCGAACGGGATGTCGGTGTGACCGAAGGCGGCGAGATCGGTGTCCCGCGCGTGCCGAAGGGTGTCGCCGAAACCCGTCGACAGGTCTGTCTGGGTACGCAGCACCACGGTGTTGACGAACATGCCGACGACGTCGTCCAGCGCTGCCTCGCCGCGGCCTGCCACCGGAGTGCCGACGGCGACGTCGTCGGATCCACTGAGCCGGGCCAACAGAACTGCCAGTGCGGCGTGCAACACCATGAACACCGTCGACGTGGAGTTTCGCGCAAGCTCGAGCACGGCGCCGTGCAGCTCGGGGTCGATCGCGAATTCGACACGGCCGCCACGCAGCGACCGGGTGTCCGGGCGCGGGCGGTCGGTGGGCAACTCGAGCAGAGCGGGACTTCCGCTCAGTGTTTCGGTCCAGTAGTCGAGTTGCCGCGACAGCAGGCTGTCCGGGTCCGTGTCACTTCCCAGCAATGCACGCTGCCAGAGGGTGTAGTCGACGTACTGCACGGCGAGCGGTGGCCACTGTGGGGCGTGGCCGGCGGTGCGCGCGGCGTACGCCGTGGTCACGTCCCGAGCCAGTGGCGCGGTCGACGCCCCGTCCGCCGCGATGTGGTGCAGAACCAGTGCCAGGACGTGCTCGCTGTCGCCGAGCTGAAGGAGGGTGCAGCGCAAGGGGACGGCGGTGGCGACGTCGAACCTCGTCGAGCACACCTCGGAAAGGTGTTGTGCCAGTTCGCTTTCGTTCTCCACGAGGGTCGGTTCGATGACGGGTACCGCGTCGGCGGCCGGCAGCACGACCTGGTGCGGGCCGTCGGGTGATGCGGGGAACACGGTGCGCAGCGATTCGTGCCGTTCCACGATGTCACCGATCGCGGCCACCAGGGCGGGCACGTCGAGTCGTCCCGTCAAGCGGACGACCAGCGGAATGTTGTAGGCGGGTGACGTGGTGTCGTACTGATTGATGAACCACATGCGCTGTTGAGCGGAGGACAGCGGAATGACGGCGGGGCGTGCCACCGGGGCAAGGGCGGGACGGTCGGGCCCGCGATGCTCTTTCCGGTCGAGTCTCGCAGCCAGTGTCGCCACGGTCGGCGCCTCGAACAGTTCAGCGACCCCCATCGTGGTGCCGAGGGCCGCGTTCACCCGCGCCACCACTCGGGTCGCCGTCAGCGAATTCCCGCCCAGATCGAAGTAGTCGTCGTCGGCGCCGATGCCGCTGACCCCCAGCACGGTCTCCCAGACGGCGGCGACGGTGGCCTCCGTCGGTGTGGCCGGCTTCCGATGAGTGCTGCCGGGCAGGAAGGTGGGTGCGGGCAACGCCGCACGGTCGAGTTTCCCACCAGGGGTGAGCGGGACCTCCTCGAGCGGTACGATGGCCGACGGAAGCATGTACCGGGGGAGGGTGCGTCGCAGGAGCGTTTCCAATCCGGGGACGTCCACCTGCGCGCCCTGCGCCGGTCGCACGTATGCGACGAGTGTGGGGTCGCCTGCGCTGGTGGCGCGGTCGACCGTCGCAGCGAAGCTCACCGTGGGATGCCGCATCAGGACGGCATCGATCTCGCCGAGTTCGATACGGAACCCGCGGATCTTGACCTGGAAGTCGCTGCGGCCCAAATACTCCAGCGACAGGCTGGAGGGTGTTCCGTCCGGAAGGCCGGCACACTTCCGCCACGCGGCGACGTCGCCCGTGCGGTAGAGGCGCTCGCCCGGTGGACCGTGCGGGTCGGCAACGAAACGTGCTGCGGTCAAGCCGGGTCGCCGGTGATACCCGCGGGCAAGGCCGGGACCACCCAGATACACCTCGCCTGCGACTCCCGGCGGAACCGGATGGAGTCGGGAGTCGAGAACCAGTATCGAGAATCCCCGGATCGGCCCGCCCAGGGTCACCCGTTGCCCTGGCGTGAGCGGTGGGCTCAGCGTAGACATGATCGTGGCCTCGGTGGGGCCGTATGCGTTGCGGACCCTCCGGGCGTCAGACGCCCACCGCGTGACCAACTCGGGCGGGCTTGCCTCGCCGGCGAGCGCGAGATCGGTCAGCTCGGGGAGGGCTGCGGGATCGAGTGTCGCCGCAGTAGTCGGCGTAAATATTGAGTGGCTGACGTGCTCGTCGGCGAGTACCCGGGTCAGTTCGGCGCCGCCGACGACGGCAGGTGGCACGATTACCACCCGCGCGCCCGCACCGAATGCGCTGAGCAGTTCGAAGATGGAAGCGTCGAAACTGGGCGAGGCGAAATGGGAGACCCGCGACTTCCGTGAAATTTCCAGACCTTCGCGTTCCGCGCTGACGAGGTCGGCGATGCCCCGGTGACCGACCGACACTCCCTTCGGGATGCCGGTGGAACCGGACGTGTAGATCACGTAGGCCGCGTGGTCACGCCGCAGTGGCCGCAATCGGTCCGCCTGGATCACACGGGTAGGTGAGCACCCGGCGACCGTCGTCTCGGTTCGTGTGTCGTCCAAGTCGAGCCAGGACACGGCAGGCGAACGCAGGCGGTGCCGGTGATCGGTCACGCCCAGCACTGCGCCCGAATCGGTCAGCATGTGCTCGATGCGGGCCTGCGGGTAGTTCGGGTCCACCGGGAGGAACGCTGCACCGGACTTGGCGACGGCCCAGAGCGCGAGCACGAACTCGGAAGATCGCGGCAGTGCGAGCGCGACGATGGTGTCCGGTCCGGCACCGCGCGCGATCAGCAGGCGCGCCAACTGATTCGATTCCTCGTCAAGTTCCCGGTACGACATGTCCGTGCCCCGCTCGGAGACGGCGATGGCGTCGGGATCGATCTCCGCGGCCGAAGTCAGGATGTCGGGCAGCAGTCGGGGCGGCAGCGCAGGTGGTCCCAGAGCGGGTACCAGGTTTGCGCGTTCGGCGGGAGTGAGGACGTCGAAATCGCCGACGGCCGCACTGGAGTCGAGCGTGGCGGCATCGAGCAGGCGCACCATGCGGTCCCCGAACTCCCGCACGGTGTCGGGTTCGAACAAGGCCGTCGCGAAAAGAAGCTGGATATCGACGCCCGAACAGTCGGGGTGCGCCGTGCAGATGACCGAGAGGTCCGCGCCGTCGGTCGGTGACGCGTCCGTTACCGTACCCACGAATTCGAGACCGATCTGGAATGGGTACCGGCCGGACGACTCGTCCCGTCGGCCCAGTGCCTCCGCGATCTCGTCGAAGGGAACGTCGGAGTGGGTGTACGCGCCCAGCTCGGTGTCGCGGACCCGTCCGAGCAGGTCGGTAAACGTCTGAGCACTGTCGACGGGGGTGCGCAGGATCAGCGGCCCACCGCCCGGACCGCCAGAGGTGCCGACCGCGATGTCGTCGGTGCTCCCCAGTCGCGAGAGCAGTGCGACCAGACCGGTATGAATCGCGGAGAAGGCTGCGAATCGGCAGTCGCCGCCGACACTGTGCATGCGTTGGTGCAGTTCGGCCGGGATGCGAACATCGACCCGTCCGTCGGCCACGAGTGTGCGATCGACGGGCCGTGGGTGGTCGGTGGGCAAAATGTCGTTCGCGGACAGGCCGTCGAGGGTCTGCTTCCAATAGTCGAGCGCAGCCATCTTCCGCCGTCGGCGTGCTCCTTCGGCGGCGGATTCGAGATGAACGTCCGCTGTCGCGTCTTCGGGGCGGGCCCCCAGCAGCTCCTCCAACAGGGCGACGAAAGCGGAATGGTGCCGACGCAAGTCCTCGTCGGTGTACCGGTGCGGGTTGCCCCGGAACTCGACCAGCGTCCTCTCGGGTGTGCCGCTGCGGTAGACGTTCACCAGGAGGTCCTCGACGGGACCGGACGTGACGACGTGGAACTCCCCGGTCACCGGGCCCAGCGTGATTTCCGGATGGAAGAGCATGACGTTGACCATCGGACCGGTGAGACGGCGGCCGGACGATCGGTCGCCGGCATCACGGCGAATGTCCTCGAGGGTGTAGCGCTGATGGCGGAGTGCGCCCATGAGCTCCAACTGGGACCGGCGCAGCATCTCGCCCACCCGGTCCTCGGGCGGCGCGGTGATGTGCAGTGGGGCGAGGCTGACGAGCATTCCACCGGAACGTCGCAGGATGGTGGTAGTTCGACCGGAGACGGGCAGGCTGAGTAACACTTTCTCGCGGCCGCTCATTCTCGCCAGGTAGCAGCCGAAGGCAGCCACGACCACGCCGGCTGCGGGAACTCCGAACACCTCGTCCGAGTGCATCAGGCGCTCTGACGCGGCATCCGACAGCGAGGTGGTCAGGAGGATGCTCTTCGCGACCGCCGGCGAGACCACCTCGGACAGGCTCGACCCCTCCGCGAACCCGGCGATCCGCTGGGCCCAGTAGTCGCGGTCGGCTTCGAATCGAGACGACGACCGGTACTGCTGGTCGAGGGCGTAGAGCGTGCGCAGATCCGCCGCGGGATTCGGTTCCGGGGGGCGCCCCTGCACGGAAGCCGTGTAGAGGGCGGCGATGCGATTGACCATGGTCATCGCCCCGTATCCGTCCAGCGCGACGTGGTGAATCCTGCTGTACCACAAGTAATGCTGATCCCCGACGTGCAGAACCGCTGATGCGGCCAGCATGTCCGCCTCGGGGTCGACGGGTCTCGTGTAGTCGTCCTCCATCCACGTGTGCGCCGCCGCCACCGGGTCGGCGGCGGCCCGGAGGTCGACGTACTCGGTCGACAACTCGAGGGTCGGGTCGACCACCTGGAAAGGTTCGCCGTCCACCTCGAAAATCCGGAGGTATGGGGAGTGGAACTCGCGCGCGGCGGTCACGGACGCCTCGTCCAGCAAGGCCACATCCAAGGGTCCGTGCACTTCGACGTACTGCGCGATGCAGAGGGGAACCTCGGGCGTCAGCCGCTGCGCCAGCCACATCCCGCGCTGCGCCGACGACAGCGGGAAGCCGGCACCGAACCTGTCGGTGTGGGAGTCGGATGAAGTTGAAGAATCCAAGGGGAGGATCCCTCCATGCAACGACCGAGGGTCGCGGGTGACCGCCACACCCGTAGGGGCGTGGAGGTCAGAGGGGCCCGGGGTACGGGTTTCAGTTACGGTGCGGTGATCGTTCGGGACCGCGTGCTGACTGTGTCCTTCCGGTGTGGTGCTTAGCCTTGTTACATCGTCAACCCGACGCCCCCCGTTACGGGTCCCGGCCAGGAGTTTCGGCAGCCGTGTGGCATCTCCGGGTTATCACTGGGTTACACCCCGAACGGTGACCCGCGCAACTGGTGACCGGTCACCGCGGCCGAGGCCGTAGAATCCAACGACCGTGAGCCTTACCCTCGGAATCGTCGGACTGCCCAACGTCGGCAAGTCCACCTTGTTCAACGCGCTGACCAACAACGACGTGCTGGCCGCGAACTACCCGTTCGCCACCATCGAACCCAACGTCGGCCTGGTCGAACTGCCCGATCCCCGGCTGAACAAGCTCGCCGAGATCTTCGCTTCCCAGCGGATCCTGCCTGCGACGGTGTCGTTCGTCGACATCGCCGGCATCGTGAAGGGCGCCTCCGAAGGCGCCGGTCTCGGCAACAAGTTCCTGGCGAACATTCGTGAAGCCGACGCAATCTGCCAGGTGGTACGCGTGTTCAACGACGACGACGTGGTGCACGTCGACGGCCGCGTCGACCCGGCGTCCGACATCGAGGTGATCGAGACCGAGCTCGTCATCGCCGACATGCAGACGTTGGAGAAGGCTCTGCCGCGGCTCGAAAAGGAAGCGAAGAAGAACAAGGACCTCAAGCCCCTGCACGAGGCCGCACTGGCCGCGCAAGAAGTGCTCGACACCGGCAAGACGCTGTTCAGCGCGAAGGACAAGCTCGACTTCACACTGCTGCGCGAGCTGAGCCTGCTCACCACCAAGCCGTTCCTCTACGTGTTCAACGCCGACGAGGCAGTGCTCACGGACGAGGCGAAGGTCGCCGAGCTGCGCGCGTCCGTCGCCCCCGCGGACGCCGTGTTCCTCGACGCCAAGGTCGAACAGGAATTGCTCGAGCTCGACGAAGAGGACCGGCAGGAGATGCTCGACTCCATCGGACAGTCCGAGCCCGGCCTCCACGCACTCGCTCGCACCGGCTTCCACACGCTCGGCCTGCAGACCTACCTCACCGCAGGCCCCAAGGAAGCACGGGCCTGGACCATCCACAAGGGCGACACCGCCCCCCAGGCCGCCGGCGTCATCCACACCGACTTCGAACGCGGCTTCATCAAGGCCGAAATCGTCTCCTTCGACGACCTCGTCGCTGCCGGCTCCATGGCCGCCGCCAAAGCCGCCGGCAAAGTGCGTATGGAAGGCAAGGACTACATCATGGCCGACGGAGACGTCGTGGAGTTCCGCTTCAACGTGTAGACCCGGTTGACCACCCAGCCGATTTCGGCCGCTCGAGCCGGCTCCCTACACTGTGTCCCGTGCGGATCGCGACCTTCAACGTCAATGGGATTCGTGCGGCGCAGCGGCGCGGATTCGAGGAGTGGCTGGCCGATCGTCGACCCGATGTGGTCGCGATCCAGGAGATGCGGGCCCGTGCCAGCGCTATTCCGCCGGGTGTGTTCGGCGAGTACCACCTGGCGTACGACGAGGGGGAGCTCGCGGGCCGCAATGGTGTGGCGGTCCTGACTCGGTGTGCGCCCCTCGCGATTCGAACGTGGAGTGGTGCGGCGCTCGTGCAACGACCGGGGGAAACGCACACCGAGACAGTCGAACTCGAACCTGTGCCGTTGGCCCGTGGGCTGGGCGAGTTCGCCAACGAGGGCCGGTACCTCGAGGTGGACCTTGACGAGGCGCCGATCACCGTGGTGTCGATGTACCTCCCGAAGGGCGGCCTTCCGGCGCACCTCCAGAAGCCGGGGCGCATGCGGGAGGCGCCCGACGGTGGAGCCCGCTACGACCGCAAGATGCGGTTCCTCTCCGCATTCGCGCGACAGCTGACCCGCGCGCGCCGCACGGCACGCGCACGGGGCAGGGAACTGCTGGTGATGGGTGACCTCAATATTGCGCACACCCGTCACGACGTTCGGAACTGGCGCCGCAGCAACCAGGTGGAGGGTTATCTGCCGGAGGAACGTGAGTGGTTCGACTCCATCCTGTCGCCGCGCACGCTCGTCGACGTCGTCCGGCGACAGCATCCGGGTGTCGACGGTCCGTACTCGTGGTGGTCGTGGCTGGGGCAGTCGTTCGTGAACGACGTCGGGTGGCGCATCGACTACCACCTTGCGACGCCAGGTTTGGCGGGGGCGGTGGTCGCGGCCGGCACCGACCGGGATCCGGCGGCGGACCGCCGGATGAGTGACCACGCTCCGGTGGTCGTGGACTATGCGCTCTGAGCAGATCACGTACTTGGGACAGTGCGGCGAGAACTACAACCCGCGACGAGCGACCTCGGCCTCGAGTTCTTCGATGCGCTCACGGGCGTGGATGCAATACGCCTCGCCGTAGTCGTTGGCAACAGATTCTCCGAGGAGTGCCCGCTGCTCCGCCAGGATGGCGGTCAGCTTTTCGCTGCCCAGTGTGGTGACGTCGTCGTACACCGTCCCATTGTCGCAGGCGTGGGCCGCCGAAGCACGCGTACTCTCGACCGGAAGTGGCTGCTCGTTCCTACGTGTGCATCTGCTCAGCGCGCGGAGTTGAGAAAGCAGCTCCGAGGGCGCGCACGGTCCTGTTCGGTGGGTCTTATGCCGGGCAGGACTTTGTGCTGCAGTGAGCGGATCAGGAGGGTTCTTTGGCCGTCTCGTCGGCGGTTGTGGCGTCGACTCCGGAGACGGCGGCCAGCAGTTCTTTCGCGACAACCCGCAACTTTCGGTTGCTGCGCTGCGAATTCTCGGCGAGCATCTGGAACGCGGCGTCGGCGTCGATCCGGTGGATGGCCATCAGCATGCCCTTGGCCTGTTCGATCGGGGCGCGGCTTTCGAGGGCCTCGCGTAGCCCGTCGGCGAGATCCCGCGCATGCCGGAAGCGCGCATAGTCTCCGATGGCACGGGCCAGAGCGGCGGTCAGGGCATCGACGACGGCTTCGTCCTGCTCGGTGAAGGCGTCGGGCCTGCGACCATAGATGTTGAGCGAACCGAAACGCTCGCTAGGTGTGTAGAGCGGGGCAGCGAGGAACGAGCGGACGCCTTCTTCTTTCGCGGCGGCGATGAACTGGGGCCAGCGTGCGTCGGCACTGTCGACGTCTACGCGCACTGTCTCGCCCGTGGTGGCCGCATGCAGGCACGGACCCTCGCCGATTTCGTACTGGTGGGCGTCGACCTGCAGGGTTCGCGCATCGGTGTGCACTGCGGTGAAGGTGCGGCCGCCGGACACGATGGTGATGCCGCAACTGTCGGCGCCGTCGATCGCCTCGTGCGCGATCTCCACTGCTCGCTGCAGTACAACCACCAGGTGATCTTCGTCGGAGATCGACCCGCCCATAGCGGTCACCAACGTAGCCAACCGCTCGACGCTCAGCGTCGCGGCAGACTGGGCAACCTTCTTCACCACCGCGGGGGCGTCCTCGGGTGAGGCGAGGACGGAATCTGCGGTGGCCGCATCAGCGTGATATGCGTCCATAACGACCCATTATGACCCCGCGCCCCTTCGATGTGGAACCAGGGCGTTCCAGAACTGCGGCGGCGGTCGGCGCCAGGGGAGGCGTTCCAGGCGCAGGTCTGAAGCTGTGGTTGAGCAATCGGGTATCCGGGCACGTCTCTTTAGGAAGGTGTCAGAAGCGGTCGGCAACCGGAGGGAGATCCTGATGAGTGTGCGACAAACGGTGACCGGTGCACTCGCGGTCGGGAGGTTGGCGCTCGACGCGGGAGTGGCTCTCATCTCCCTCGGCGGCCTGATGGCAGTGCACAGTGCGGTCGGTGAGGGAGCGTCGATGGCCGTCGTAGCGCGTTCGGTTCAGGCGGCCGGGCTCAGTGACTCGGAGACCGTGTGGTCATCCACCGTGTCGCACAGCCAGCGTGCCAACACCTGACATCCGGTCAACCCACTCGCGTCGAGGGGCTCGGTTGCGTACGCGATGTGCCGTCCACCCCGCCGGTTGGCGATACGAATGCCACGCCAGGCCAGCCGTGGCGGGAGGTAGCCAAGAATTTCGACGAGTGCGATACGCAGACGCCGGAGGTCGGTACGCCACTGACGGGGGCTGAAGCGGGTTTTCGCCGCATTCTGGAAACTGTTGTGGCGGAGCAGCTGCCACATGTGCGTACACCAGGTGTGCACGGTGTGCAAGGACATCGATCGGGTGAGATCCGCAATGTCGCGGATGTAGCTGTCGTCGCTGGCGTTGCAGATCATGTCCTGCGGGTTCGCCACCCACATCACCGAAACCGCGGCGGGGAGTGGCGGGCCTTCGCCGGCGACGCCGCGTCCCTCGCAGCCCGGCACCACCCCGGCCGGTTGCTGCGGATCCGAAATGAATCCGGCGGCAACGATGCGGCCCGCTGGGACAATGCCCGCAGCGATCATTCCGAGAAGTTCCCGGATGACCGTGCACCCCTGCGAGTAGCCGATCAGGGCGATCGGGCCGGCGTCCTCCCGGAGTCGGTCGAGTAACGCGCAGACGCCCGCTTCGGTGCTCTGCACGTAGCTGAGGCCACCCGTCGCGACCGGCCCGTACGACGCTGGGTAACCCACCCATCGGGGCGCAAAACGGTCGTCGAGTCGGACGGTCACCTCGCGGAGGAGGCCCGAGACTTCGGTGCGGCGGTCATCGGGACGGGATTCGCCGGTGCCACCGACGGCGAGCACGGTCATCTGTGACATCACTCCATGGTGCCGCCCGGTGACGCTCCCGGGTGGGTTCGGAGCCTGAGAACTTACTGGCAATCGCGAGACGATCGTGCTCATCCGATCGCCAGGGCCACCAACGCCACCAGGGGAGGTGTGCTCTGGGACAGGGCTCCGGCGACGCCCGACCCGCGAGGGCGGCTCAGGGCCATACGGTCCGAGGCGGCCAGGGCGATTCCTGCGAGGAACATGAAGATGCAGGTGTAGATCACGAGGGTGCGGCCTGCGGTGTCCGACCCGGCCCACCAGAGAACCACACCGGCCACTGCGCCGGAACCGAGGAACAAGTTGTAGAACCCGACGTTGAACGCCCACAGGCGGACAGCCGGTACGTCGGAGGTGGGAATCCTGAACAGCCGCTCGTGCACCGACGGCCGGAGGAACACCACCGATTCCCACACGAACGCGAGTAGGTGAACGGCCGCCGCGATCAGCGCGGCAATCTGAGCAATGACGATCATGACGCACCCGCTTGGCTCGCCAGCGTGATCCCGTACTCGTTCGCGACCTCGAGGAGAAGGGGTGCGGCGTCCTCCTCCGAGTGCTGAGCGCGACCGAGAGCGTCGAGTTCGGTGAAGAACCCGCTCATGTGCGCACCGGCCGTGACGAGGAGGAACTCGGCAGACTCGCTGAGAACGGTGAAGGTGTTCATCGTTCCCGGGGGGAAGGTGATGGATTCACCCGCGGCGAGTTCGTAACCGGTGTCGGCCGCCTGAACGAGAATCCGGCCGCGCAACAGGTGGTAGGACTTCGGCCACGGCTCGGTATGCAGTGGCCCCGGTCTGCCTTGCCGACTCTCGACCAGGAAGACCTCGTATGCCCCGCGGGTGACCTCGCCGGGTACCAGCACCGTGATATCCGCGTCGGGAATGGTGAGGCGTGGGCCGTCACAGGAGCGGAGGATGTGAACGTGGGTAGACATACTGCGACCGTAGAACCGGGATGATCGGTGGCCCATCCCAGAAATCTGGGATAGCCGCGACGGTGTGAGCAGCGCATACTTGGCTGCATGCTCGAGATCCGAGCGGACAGGATCCGCCGGGAAGTGGTGGCGTTGGCGGCATCGGGTGCCGGCGTCACGCAAGTGCACGAGCGCGCCATCGAGCTGGTCGAGCAGACGGTGCGCAGTGACCTGACGTGTTGGGCGATGATCGACCCGGAGTCGCTCGCGATCAGTTCGATGACCAGCGGGCGCAATCGCATTCCTCAGGAATACGAGCCGCTGCTTGCCGAGTCGGAATACGGCGGAAGTGATCCCGCGACGTTCGCCGATCTCGCCTGTACCGGTCGTGGAGTCGCGCGTGCCTCCGACCTGCACGTCGACGAGGTGGCGCGCAGTCTCCGGCACAGTTCCGTGTGGCGGCCCCTCGGTCTGCCACGAGAGGTTCGGGTCATCTTCCGAGTGGACGGAACCTGCTGGGGTGGAGCCGGCTTCGTTCGATCGGGGCCAGATTTTTCCGACCGCGATGTCGAGTTCCTCGCGCTGGTGGCACCGGGGTTGGCGGCCGCGACCCGGGCGGCGGCAGTGCACGCTCCGGCTACCCACCCACCGGACGATCAGGGGCCGGCAGTGGTGTTGACGAGTGCCACGGGCGATCCCCTTTCCTTCACTTCCGCGGCCCGAACTTGGCGGGATCGCGTCGAGGAAGTCGCCCACGGGCGGATGACCGTGGTGCTACGGGCCGCGACATTCGGTGCACGGTCCAGCAGTTCCGGGATGTTCCGGGCCCGCATCCGTGACGCACACGGCGGCTGGATTCTGGTGCGAGCAACCGCCATGCTCGGTGGCGACGAACCGCAGACCGTGGTCACTTTCGAATCGGCCGGTGGCAGCGACCTCACCGGTCTGCTGCTCGCCGCCTATGGGTTGACCGCACGAGAACGCGAAATCTGTAGCGACGTCGTGGCGGGATACGCCACATCCGACATCGCGCAGCGCCGTGCCATCACTGCGAATACCGTGCAGGATCACCTGAAATCCGTCTATGCGAAGACGGGAGTTCGCAGTCGCGCCGAACTCGCTGCGCGGCTCCGATTCGGCCCTGCGACGGAACCGGCAGGCGCCGGTTCCCCGCAGGTGCGTCGGGCAGAGTGATCACCTGCGCCAGAACAGGTGGTGTGCCACACCGCTGGGGCTCGGCACAACCTCGAGATGAAACCGGTCGAGCAGTTCATCGGGGGAATCCCACAGTCGCACGCCGGACCCGAGTTGCACCGGAGAGACCACCACATGCATGGTGTCCACGAGGTCGGCGTCGAGGAACTGCCGGATGGTGGTAGCCCCGCCGCCGAGTCGGACGTCCTTGCCGCCCGCGGCGTCACGCGCTTGCTCGAGAACCGTGGCAGGGTCACCTCCGACGAAGTGGAATGTGGTGTCGGAGAGGGTGAACGACGGACGCTCGTGATGAGTCATCACGAATACTGGAGTATGGAACGGCGGTTCGTCGCCCCACCAGCCGCGCCAGCTGTGGTCCTCCCACGGCCCCCGTTGGGGTCCGAACTTGTTGCGGCCCATGATCTCGGCGCCGATGTTTCGGGCGAAATCCCGCGTGAAGTAGTCGTCGAGTCCGCGGCTCCCGCCGGGGTCGGTCCGCATGGGCCAGCTCGCCGTGGCGCCGGCCCAGGTGAACATTTCGCCGGGGTCGGCGTGGCCGAACGGTCTCTCGAAGCTCTGGTTTTCACCGGCGCCGAACCCGTCGCGAGACACCGTGAAGTTCTGGACTCTCAGCAGCTGATCCATTCAGTTTCTCCTGCACTGTCGAAGAGGGTGATGATGGTTGGACTCCGCGAGCCGGACAAACTCATCGGTGGAACTCGCACCCCTCACAGTAGAGAAGGCGGGTGACTCTTCTCGTGCAACCGGATCTGCGAGTTGATCCACGCCCACCCTGACGGCAACGCTTGACCCTGACACAGTGACAAGGACTCGAATGGTCGGCGAAGGAGGTGGTTGTCGTGAACACAACCAACCACGGTGGGTCGAGCGCTCACCTCGTCGACACTCTGGCTGCGGGCGGCCCGTCGAGCCGGCTGCGGGCGGCGCTCGCGGCCGGCACGCGCCCAGACCCCCAGTTCATGGACGCTCTCGTCGCTCGGTGCGCCGTCGAACCGGACTTCTTCGTCCGCGACATGCTGACCTGGGCATTGTGCCGCCTGCCGCCCGAGCTCACGGTGCCGAGACTGGTCCGAGAGCTCGGGTCCGACACTGCGCAGGCCCGCAGTCAGTCGCTGCACACCCTGTCCAAGATCGGGGATCGGCTCGCCTGGCCCGGGGTGTCGGGACTGCTGCACGACGACCACGACGAGGTCGCGCGCAGCGCGTGGCGGGCGGCCGTGGTGCTCGTGCCGCCGGGCGAGGAGGCCGCGCTCGCGGCCGATCTGGCGACAGAACTAGGTCGGGGCGATCAGCACCTGCAGCTCAGTCTGAGCCGTGCGCTGGTCGGACTCGGGGATGCTGTCCTACCGGTCCTCGACGACGCGAGGGCGAGTCCCGATCCGAGGATTCGTGCGCATGCCGATGCTACGAAGCAGCTCTGTCACGACCCCGACAGCGGATTCACCTTTGCACTCGAGGTGGCAACGCGCGTCGCGGTCGCCGGCCCGGACACGTAGCGGAAGGAGAGGGGATGTTGATCGGCGAGGTTTCTCGGCGGTGCGGCGTCAGTACGCGAATGCTGCGTCACTACGACACGTTGGGATTGGTCAGTCCCACCGGCCGCACCACTGGCGGCTACCGCGAATACTCCGCCGGCGACATCCGACGGCTGTTCCACGTCGAGAGCCTGAGGACGTTGGGGCTGTCGTTGAACGAGGTCAAACGAGCATTGGACGGGCCCGATTTCACTCCGGCCGATCTGGTGGGAGACCTCATCCGGCACACCCGCCAGCGAATCGCTGCCGATCAGGAACTGCTCGCGAAGCTCGAACGTGTAGACGCCGCCTCCCCGGCGGAGTGGGAAGATGTCCTGCGCATCGTCGCCCTGCTGCGCGCACTCGAATCGGAGTCGGCGGCCCGTCGTCAACAAGCGATCCTGTCGCAGAGCGGGAAGGCATCGCTACCCGTCGAAGCGCTGGTCGAGGCCGCCCTCGCGGAGGAAGACCCCAATGTGGCCGGTGCGCTGCACTGGTCGTTGGCGAGGGTCGCCGGTCGCGGACTTGCGCATCTTGCCAAGGGTCTCGACGCGGAGGAGGTCGACGTCCGGCGTCGCGCGACTGCCGCGATAGCGGCTGTCCACACAGCGGAGGCAACGGTACATCTGAGACGAGCCCTCGATGATCCGGATGCCGGCATCCGCGGGTACGCCGCCCTGGCTCTCGGCTCTCGGGGAAACGTGGACTCGATACCGGCCCTCCTCGAGATGGTCGTCGACGGGCGGCGCGATGTCGAGGCGGCCGAAGTCCTGGGCCTGCTGACGACCATTGCATCTCCGGCGGAAGATATCGTCGAGGCCCTGCAGCGCGAACTCGACAACGCCGACGATGCACCCACCAGGCTGCGAATCACACAGGCCCTCGCGGAGATTCCCGGCACGGCGGCCCGGGCGGCACTCGGCAGGCTCACCGACGACGGCGACCGGACGATCGCGTCCACCGCGGCAGCGATCGTGAGCGCGCAGGACCGGGGTCGAAGCCCGCTCCGATAATGAAGGCGCATCCGGTCAAAGTTCCCGTCGTCCGATGATGTCCAGATACGAACGGACCCGGCGATAGCGGTTCACAGCGCGTTGCCGAGCGAGGACAATGGGCAGAGGCCTCCGGCATCTCGGCGCCGACCGTCGGCGACGGCCGTGAAAGGTGAGACGATGAAGCTTGCAGTCATCGGTGGTACCGGGTTGATCGGATCGCAGGTGGTCCGCAAGCTGAACGAAGCCGGTCACGAGGCGATTCCCGCGTCGCAGTCCACCGGCGTCGACCTGCTCTCGGGTCAGGGTCTGGACAGCGCACTCGAGGGTGCAGATGTGGTGATCGATGCCTCGAACTCTCCGACCTTCGATGAGGCGTCCCTGGACTTCTTCCGGGCCTCCATGAGTAACCTGCTGGCGGCCGGGGAACGTGCCGGTGTCCGGCATCAGGTGGTCCTCTCGATCGTCGGTGTCGATCAAGTGCCCCAGTTGGACTACTACCGGGCAAAGACCCTCCAGGAGAACCTGCTCCGGCAGGGACCGACGCCGTACTCCATCCTTCGTGCCACCCAGTTCTTCGAGTTCGTCGACGCCGTCTTGTCCTGGACCTCCGACGGCGACACAGTGCGGCTGCCCTCCACCCCACTCCAGCCGATTGCCGCTGCGGAGGTGGTCGATGCGCTCGTCGAAGTCTCCACTGGTACACCGCTGGGAGGTATCCGAGACATTGCCGGTCCGGAGGTTTTTCCTCTCGACGAACTCGGCAGAATCACGTTGGCGGCGCAGGGCGATGCCCGGACCGTGACTCTCGACGAGAACGCCGGGTTGTTCGGCGCAGTTACCGGAGACGTGCTCACAGCGGGTTCAGACGCTCGTCTGGCGCCCACGCACTATCGGGACTGGCTTCAGCAGCGTCGCTGACGTCTGCGAGGGAACTGCAGTTTCGACGCCGCCGACCCGGGTTCGGGTTCCGGCCAACACGGTGAGGAGTCCAGGTGACGCGAGAGGGAAGTATCCAGGTCGGCGACCGGACCATCACGTATCTCGAAGCCGGTGACCCGGGCGGACCACTCGTGCTGCACAACCACGGGGGACCATCGAGCCGACTGGAGGCGGAACTGTTCGATCCGTATGCGAAGGCCAATGGACTGAGATTCGTATGCGCGGACCGGCCGGGCATGGGCGGGTCAGATCTCCAGCGGGGCCGCACCTTCGAAAGCTGGACCGATGACCTCCTGTGCGAGTCCCATCAGGAGTGCAGCCTCGCGGCGAAGGGCGATGAGCGTGGGAAGCCGGTCGGCGAGGGTGTCGTTGTCCTCTGCGCCGGTGAGCCCGAGGTCCGTCGCGTCGAACAGCGCGGCTGGAGCGCCGGCCCGGACGAGTGTTCCTCGATACATGTTGCTGCCGAGCTCGATTCGGTTGACGGCCTGTCCGGTCGGCAGCAGGGTGGTGCGATCGGCGTCCAACCCGGTGAACGTCAGACCCACCGGCACGCCGAGTGCCGGCGTGCCCGGGACCGAGGCGCTTCCCTCGGTGGGGACGTGGCGACCCGGCGTGGCGATCTCTGCCCGCAGTACGGCTCCGGTGTTCTGATTCCGCATGCGCACGATGGTGAGGGTGTCGTCGATGGCGACCAACCCGGCTTGCACTGCGTAGAGGCCGATCGCGGTGGCGCAGTTACCGCAGTCGCTGCCCCATTCGACCGTCCGGTCGTCGATCGCCACCTGAGCGAACAGGTAGTCGACGTCGATGTCCGGCACGGTGGATCGCCGCACGATGGCGGCCTTGGATGTGGTGGAGCTGCCGCCTCCGACGCCGTCGAGCTGCCTCGGATCGCCGGACCCGAAAGCGGCCGTGAGGATGTTGTCGAGTCCGCCGGCGCCGGCGATGTAGGGGTCGATGTCGACGGCGTTGAAAAGCCAGCACTTGCTGGTCCCGCCTCGCATCCAGGTGCCTCGGAGAGTGAACATCGGATGGACCTTTCGATCGTGTCTGTGCTTCCAGGCTGTGGTCCGCGAGGTTCAAGCACAATGGAGAAATCTGTCGTGGTCGTTCAGTGCGGCTTAAGAGTCAGAGCAGTGCCGGCACGACGACCAGGATCAGCCAGCACAGCGCCGGGGCGACGGCGACGACGATGCCCGCGTTGAGCAGCAGCTGACGGTAGAAGCGCGGCCGCTCGATGTTCTGGGCATTGGCCAGAACGAGGGCGCCGTTCGTCGAGAACGGGGACACGTCGACGACGGTGGCGGAGATGGCGAGAGCGGCGACGACACCGACCACTGGTAGCGCTCCCGTTCCCAGCAGCGGCATGGCGAGCGGAATTACCGCGGCGAGCAGTGCTGTGGAGGATGCGAAGGCGGAGGTGACGCCGATGACGTAGCAGAGCACGAACGCGACGATGAGCGGTGCGCCGATGGTGATGGCCATCTCTGCCAGGTGGTCGATGGTGCCCACCTCTTGGAGGATGGAGATGTAGGTGACCATGCCCGCCACGAGCAGGACCGTCGACCAGCTGATGTCCGCGATCGCGTCGTTCTGCTTCTTCAGATCGGTGAACGCCAGGACTGCTCCCGCCGCGATGGCTATGAAGCTGATCGGCAGATGCAGGACCAGGACCAGCACCAACAGGGCCCCGATGAGGAACAGTGTCAGCTTTTGGGCGCGGGTAACGGGTGCGGGTGCATCGATGAGGGTGGTCGAGACCGGCCGCGTGAGTACCCGCGTGCCCGGTGCTCCGGAGCTGCTGCTGCTGCCGCCCGTGGGCAGTGTCGTCCGGTGCGGCGCGCCGTCACGTGAACCGCCGAGGGGCGCGGTATCAGTCGACCCGGTTGCGGAGAACTCCAGTCCTCGGGTGCGGGCGAGCGCGGCGTAGCCGACCACCGTCAGCACCGAGAGCAGCAGGTTGATGCCGTAACTGGAGAAGAACAACGTCCACGGGGCGATCGAGAGGCCGTTCGACTCGACGATGTCTCGGACCAGGACACCGGAGACGGAGATCGGGGAGAAGGCGCCGGCGTGGGCCCCGTTGATGACCATGATGCCCATGACCAGCGGGCTCATGTGAGTGCGGGCGGCGAACGCCATCGCGGCAGGGATGATCAGAGCGACGGCGGCGGGACTGAAAGTTCCCAGTGCGGTGAGCACGGATGCGGTGAAGAAGAACACCCAGGGAACGACCGTGACCCGTCCGTTCACCGCACGAATGCAGCTGTTGACCAGCAGGTCGATGGTGCCGTTGCGCTTGGCCATGCCGAAGAAGTAGGTCACTCCGACGATGGTGAGCACGATCGAACTCGGAAACGCGGTGAGAATTTCCTTGTCGTCGTACCCGAGTGCGAAATAGCCGAAGACGAAAGCGCCGATGAAGCCGAGAATGCCGATGTTGATCGGAAAGAAGGTGGCGATCGCGAACATCGCAACGAGCGCGATGAGCGGGAGGATCTCGATGGAGGTCATAAGAGAGCTTTCCAGGCGTGGGCAGAAGGTCACATTCAGCGCTTGAACGTCGTCCAAATCACACTATTGACGGCACCGGCTTAAGGGCAATACCGTTTCGTTACTGATCCCTTTAGCTCAACTGAAGTCGGGAGGTCGAGTGCAGCACTCATTCGACGTCGTCACGCTGTTCCTGTTGCTCGACATTGCGGAAGCGGGTTCGTTGACTGCCGGTGCCGAGCGCGCTCGGATGACCCCTTCGGCTGCGTCGCAGCGCATCGCCAAGCTCGAACACAGCATCAAGCAGCCGGTGCTCACCCGGCTGCCCCGTGGGGTCCAGCTCACCGAGGCCGGTGAAGTCCTGACCAGCCGCGCTCGCCTGTTCCGACGCGAGATGCGCGCCGCGAGCGGCGATCTCGAAGCGATCCGTGGCCTGCAGCGCGGGTCTGTGCGGCTCGGTTCTTTCCCTACGGTCAGCGCGTCGCTGCTCTCTGACGCGCTGAAGGAGTACCACTCACGGTGGCCTGAAGTCGACGTGCGGGTGCGTTCGGCGGTACGCCCGCAACTTCTCGACATGCTGCACTCGAGCGAGGTGGATCTGGCGTTGCTGTGGAGCTACTCGTGGACCGAGGAAGCCGAGCGGTCGCTATCGCTGGAATCGTTGATGGAGGACGAGACGGTCCTGTTGCTGCCCATCGATCATCGGAGCGACGACGAGATCGCGCTCCCGGATCTTTGCGATGCTCGTTGGATCATCCGAAGCAACGACCATCCGGCAGGGGAGGTTCTTCTCCGCAGTTGCCGCGCAGCCGGATTCGAACCCGACGTCGTCTACGAAGCCCACGACTACCAAGAGATCGAAGCGATGGTCGCCGCCGGCGTCGGAATCGCCATGGTACCGAGACTCGCCGTGGCCTACCACCGGCCGGACGTCCGGACGGTGACTTTTCGTGAGCAGGACCATGTGCCGACGCGCGTCATCTACATCGCCTCTCTCGCCCGCCGCCAGTACACCCCCGCCATGTACGCGATCTCACGCGCACTACGCGGCGCCGCCGACCGCATGGCCACTGCGCCGTCCGTCTGACGGCGGAGGAGGTGCACGTCCCGAAGGGCCGAGTGTGAAAGCAGCACTGAAAGCCCGGCAGCGGTACGACGCGGTCGCCGGCGTCACGCGCATCGACGAACGCAGCCCCGAGTGCCGCCGCTGCGCATGGCTGCCAGGACGGTTTCGTATCGGATCGACCGACTGCCGTACCGCCCACTGCTCTCGCTCGATTAGCGTCTGATCCCGCAGCATCGGGACATGCGACCCCAGAGGCGACAGAATCTCGAGGCCCTGCGGAAGCAGGCGCATGCCGGCGCGGCCCTGCCCAGAACAGCGTAGGCACTGCGAACGGTCGAGATCAGGCGGCTTGCCAGAATCGGCCGAGTACGCCACGCTGAGCCCCGAGCACGAGGACTACCGGCGAGCCCAGATCGCGCACCGATGAGTTTCCCGCGCCGCGCTGGTCTATACGCCGGACACCCACGGACGGAAAGGCTCTCAACAGTTGGTTTGACATATGATACTCCCTGATTCTTTCTGCTCCTCTCGATTCATGCGCATTGGCGAGGCCGCGGCGTATCTGAACATGTCAGTCGTGGGCGTCGGTAAGGCCGCGTCGGAAGGCCGGTTGCCGTCCCGGCGTACGGGTTCCGGCCAGCGCGTGTTTGATCGCACTGACCTCGATGCCTACCTCGGCCGTCCTCCTGCCCTGGACAAGGCTCTGGTCGACCGGGTGGAAGCGTTGTACTGCCGGGTGTCCGGCTCGACGGGGCAGGAGTCCTCGCTCGCCGATCAGGAGTCGATGTTGCGTGAGAGCGCTTCCGGGGCCGTGTACCGGGTGTACAAGGATCGCGGTTCTGGTGTGAGGGAAACGCGGGCCGGTGTGGACCGGATGCGTCGACGACGCCGCCGAAGGCCACTTCACGGTGGTGCGGGTGGTGTGGCGGGATCGTTCGGCCCGCCTGCGGACTCCCTCCGAGGCTAAATGTCGGTGGTCGGGGTTACGGTCGAGGTCCTGCGGGAGCATGGCGACACATCGGTGGGGGGAAGAGTTGATCGATGACTTCATGGGGTTGCCGGCGTCGTTTTCGGGCCGGTGCTACCGGTTGCGGTCGAAGCAGAATCAACGCCGACTTCTCGGGCGATGCGGCAGCGAGGTTGGAGGAGGGATAGCCGATGACTGTTGCCGGATTCACTGTGCCGCGCCAGTTTTCGTTCACCACCCGCCCGTATGCGGCGGTCGACGACGCTACCGGCGCCTCGCTCGGGCTCGACGAGATCGATCGTCGTGTTCGGTGGTTGCTCGATTTGATCGGCGCCGCGCAGTCGGAGTTGGTGTTTCGGTTGTGGCACCCGGCCACCTTCGATGCCCTTACCGCCGGACGTGATGGTCAGGGCCGGAAGCTCCCGATGCAGGGGCATGTCGCTGCGGCGCGTCTGGGGTGGAACCCGTCCTACCCGACCGGTGTGTACGTGCCGTCGCGGGTGAGCCGGGTGGTCACCGCCCAGGCGATCGGCACGCTGCGCACCCTGGCTTACCGGGACGACGCCATCGGGTCGCTGTCGGCCAGGTTCGACCCCGTCACCGGCCGGCTGACGCCGCCCACCACGGCCGGCGAATACGTGCCGCACGGCTACGCGCGCGGCGTGGCACGACAACTCACTGCGCGCGCCCGCCGCACCGACGGCGCGGCCACCGAACGCCTACGCATCACCGATGTACAGGAACCGCCGCGGACATCGGTGATGGCCAGGCTTTCCGCCGCCGATCGACAACTCTCGCAGATCACCGTCGCAGACGGTGTGATGGTGTTAACGGTCAAACTGCCCACCACCGCCGCCCCGACAGGTCGGGCGCACTGGCGCAGGGTCCGCCTGATCGCCGCGATCCCACCACACCTGCACACCAGAGCAATCACCGACTGGCATCTGCCGACCCTCGTCCTCGACCACCGAGGTGTGCTGCTGCGCTGCGCGGCCACCGAGCACGTGCCCACCACTGATCTGAACGCGGCAACAACCGCCGTGGGGGTGGATTGGTCACCGGCCACCCTCGGAGCAGCCGCGATCGTCACCGAACGCCCCGACGGACTGGTCTCGGACTACCGGGGCTTCACCTACGACGACCGCGGTCTGGGAATCAAACTGGCCCGCCTGCAAGCGGAAGGCCAACACCTGCACCGCAAAGCCGCACGTTTGACGCGGCTCGCCGCGACCGCACCACCCGAGGTGCGCGCCAACCTGGAAAACAAGATCGCGGTCCTCGACGCCCACCGCACCGCGGTCGGTGTCAAACGGGGCAAGATCAACCGGGAGCTAGCGTTTCACTTCGGCCGGGAAGTGACCGACTACGCTATCGCGGCGGGCGCGAAGGTGATCGGGGTGGAAGACCTCAGCACCCTCGAAACGCGGGGGCACGGCCGGGTGAACAACAATCGGGCCGCGCAGTCCGTCCGCCGCCAAGCCGTCGACGCTCTCGCACACACGGCCGCGGGGGTCGGTGTGACGGTGGTGTCCGTCCCGGCCCGCGGAACGTCGGCGCTGTGCCCGGGCTGTAACGACACGCTCTCCCGCCCGGGCGGCTATCACCGGGCGTGGTGCGCACGGTGCAAGGTCGGCGGCAATCGTGATCACGTAGCAGGGGTGAACCTCGCTAAACGTGCACTACTGGGGCGCAGCAAAGTTGTTCGCAAGCGCGGGAAGAACCCGGAGATTCGGGTTACCGAACATGCGCCGGTCCGGCAGTGCCGCGACAAGACCAGTCCCACCCCGAGCCGGCCGCGTCATCGCCGGGCCCGCCGCAGTGTTCCCACCGCGACACCCCGGGCGGGGGTGAATCAGATAAGAATTGTTCCTGCACCTCGAGCGTCGGTGTGGGACACGGTCAAACCCGCCACATCGCACGGTGTCACGGGTAGCCGTGACGTACCTATATCTCCGGCATCGGCCGCGTCAGTGGCAGATAGTATGAGATATAAGTAGACGCTGGTCGAAGAGTGGCTTGCACTCGAGCTACTCGCGGAGCGCAGCTCGGCCGCCCTTTGGTCGACGCGGTGAAGGCGTCCCGTCACAAGAACATGAAGGAGCTCAGGCCGGGGTCCAGTGGCCGCTCGGAGCTGCGGGTGCTGTTCGCGTTCGACCCCGAGCGAAAGGCGATACTGCTGGTTGCCGGCAACAAGGCCGGACAATGGAAGACCTGGTACAAGCTCAACATCCCGATCGCCGATGACCGCTTCGCGGCCCATCTCGACGAGTTGAAAGGTAGGTGAACACGATGGCAAAGAGCCTTGAGCAGATGCTCGCCGAGCGTCCTGTCGATCGCGGCGCAGTCGAGGCACACAAGACCCGCATGATCGACGAGGTGCGTGCGTATCGACTTCAGGAGCTGCGTGAATCGGTGGCGATGACACAGAAACAGCTGGCCGAGCGGCTCGGAGTCGGGCAGAACCGGGTGTCCAACATCGAGCACGGCGACCTCGAACGTGTGCAGATCGACACGTTGCGCCGGTATGTCGAAGCCGTCGGCGGAGCCCTACGCGTCGAGGTCGAACTCGGCGACGAGCGCTTCCAGATCGCGTAATACCGACGACCTGGGACAGCCGCGATGCGGTCCGCATGAATGACGACCGTTGATGGATCCGCCAGCGGACAACAACAGAGTCCGTGTGGTGTCGGAGCAAGCGGCCGAGACGCTGCACGCGTTACGCTCAGTCAGATCACGGCGTGAGGCTAGGGGAGCGGACAGATGGCCAGACAGGCGGGTTGGGTTCGATCCGGCGGGTCGGCTTCGGAAGAATTTGGGGAAGGCGATATGGCGCTCCGCAGGCAAGCCCTACCCCGACGCGATGAGCTTGTTCGACTTGGTCCGGTTGCACCGCCAGCACAAGGTTTGGAGATTCCCCGGCGCTGTCAGACCACCCTTGGACACAGGCATGATGTGATCCACCTCTAGCAACAAGTGCGGTTCCGCCGACAGAGAAATCGAGCAGTACCGGCAGTGTGTTGGTCACGGGTCTTGATCATGTTGCGCAGCTTCGTGGTCATGAGCGCGCGCTGGCCAGCTGCACTCCTCCGCCACTTGATCTTCTGCGACATAGTTTCGATCAGCGCGTCGATTGTCTGCCGGTTGAGAGTGACAGATGATTGCTGACTGCTGTTTCCACCGGCACTGACGTACTCGAAGGTATAGACCGGATACGGCACGCTGATCGGGGACAACTCGACTCCGACGTGCTTCATGAACTCGTCAGAGTAGTGCTTGAGGATAAACTTCGGCGGGTTGACCATTTGGGTGATGCTGGCTTCCCGGTGCTGAAGATTCGCGACCGCATCCTCCAGACGGGTGATGCCGTCTCCGAGGCTCTCAACCTCGGCGAGGTCTTCCTCGTTGGCCCTGATGTCGAAGTACTTCATTAGGTACTTGACCGGGTCGACACTGGCGTTGCGAACGACCTGCAGCGAGCAGTTGTGAACGTTTGGGGCCTGATAAGTGGCCAGGTTGCGGTCACGCCGGTACTTGTGACGGCTGGTGTTGTCGAACGTCGCCAGGTGCGCCCGCGCACTGGTCGATGACCCGCCAAGTACGAAGGTTCCTCGGCTGCGGATCTCGGCGACGTAGCCAGCGATCTCGTTGTGCTCAGCGGCCACCGATGCGATCTCGGCCTTATGCGCCAGGAACCCCTCGCTGGCGAAGTAGCGCTTCTTCAAGATGTGCCGGATAAGCCGGTACAGGAGATAACCAATTCCCGCGACGAGGGCGACTGGCCAAAGAGTCTTGATCGCTGCAACCACTATTCCGACGAGGACCAGAACCCCGATCACTTGCCACATGCTCTTACCTCCGGTTAAACGGGAAGCACGAACACGCCCCCACGCCGATGGATTATGCCCGGGACGACCGACAGAATTCGCTCAACCCGGCTCAGCGTCATGAGAGTGCCACAACTATCTTGGAATCCGCGGGAACGTCTTCCTGCCACCCGCCGGCCGGAGGTTGGCTCTCAAAAGGTTCTACCCCTCTTTGCGGTCTGTTCGCTGCCTCCTGGGGATTGGCCGCGCCACGTTGTATCGACACCTTTTATCGCAAACTAGCGACGTCATGTGAGAGGTCGATGACTCCCATTGGATTGATTGGGATTAGCGGCGACGATCGCGAATCTGGTAGACCCGCTCTCGACTGATCCCTGCCGCGGCCGCAAGACCGGTGGCTGAACGATCGAGGACTGCGGTGTGTTCCTCGGCGATAGCGCGGCCGCCGAGCACCGCGACCACTGGCTGTTCGGAGAAACGGGCGAATTCGAGATCCTCAAATCCACCAAACATGCCGTGCTCCGGGTACCGCCATCGACGCTCCCGTTTGGGTGAACTTCTCGTTCAGTACCGGGAGTAGAACTGTCCAGTCGTCTGTTCGCCAGCGCAGATGCACTTTCGGTCGAGGTTTCGGTCCGAGGTCACGGCGCAAAACCGAATACCGAGCGCATCGTGGGAATCGGGGCTGTGCGGACATGCCGTGCAGGACAGCGTCGATTCCAGTGCCCGTGCAGGGCTAGATGACTTGGAAACCGCTAGAGAGTTCGACACATTGGTCGGGTTCGACGCCATCGCGGCGCTCCAGTTCTCGGACCTTTGACTTCGGGCCGGTTTGGGCGCCGAGGACGACATGGCTTGACCGCGCATATTCGAATGACCCTCGACATCCACGAGGCTACACTTCCCCGCCACCCCTTTGGCTCCGCGCGTGAACGACCCTCACACAGCAAAGGCGCCAGCGCACGGACCGTATTGCGGGACGCGTCGGCCGTTCACATCGTTCCGACGACCCTTTTCGACCCTCGGCGATCCTGTCACAATTTGCACGAACGAGTCCTCAATGCTTCGTTGCGGAATCTTCGCCGTACGCGGAACGTTGATCGGCACATCTCCGGAAGGGGGCGTTGACCGAGACTCCCTGAGCTGCGCGTTCCCGTTTGACCCGTCCGGTGATGATTTTGCTTTCGGGGCGTCAATCGGGACACCCCGAGTGATCTAGAGCCGGGCAATTGAGGCGTTCGGCGGTCCGTTGACCCCGATTCATGGGCGCGTCTCACAACGATGGCGGATCCGCCACCGGCCCGCCACTCGCCGTGAATTCCGCCAAGGGTCTCGAGATCTACACCAGCCCCGCATGATCGGACCGACTCCTCCTGAGCCGGGTTGCCTCGCCCACCCAGCGGGTATGCCGGTGGAAGCGCGGGCGGAGACGCCGCGGGCGTGCATGACCGGCGCACGGTGGACGAACGGGAAGGGTCTGTGATGGTGCCGAGTGGGCGTGTTGCCGTCCAGCTGCTCGCCGCCGACGGTCCGGCCGGACTGCTGCCCGCACGTCAGCAGATGGCTTTCTCATTGGGCTGGCACATAATTTTGGCGTGTTTCGGGGTGGCCTTCCCCGCCATGATCTACGTCCTGCATCGACGCGGCATCGTGCGTGACGACCCGGTCGCTCTCGGCCTGGCCAAACGGTGGGGCAAGGTGTCGGCGATTCTGTTCGCGATCGGCGCGGTGTCGGGCACGGTGCTCAGTTTCGAAATGGGTCTTCTGTGGCCTGGGCTGATGGGCCGCTACGGGGACGTGCTCGGACTCCCGTTCGCCTTCGAGGGCCTCTCCTTCTTCATCGAAGCGATATTCCTCGGCATCTACCTCTACGGGTGGGGTCGTCTGCCGCCGCGCCGGCATCTGGCGATGCTCGTCCCGATGGGGCTGGCCGGTGTGGTGGGCACCTTCTGCGTCGTGAGCGTCAACGCATGGATGAACAATCCGACCGGCTTCCGACTCGTCGACGGTGAGGTCACCGACGTCAATCCGTGGAAGGCGATGTTCAACTCCGGTGTCTGGTTGCAGTTCGCCCACATGTGGGTGGGCGCGTTCATGCTCGTCGGATTCGTGGTGGCAGGCGTGTACGCCGCCGGACTCCTCCGTGGTCGCCGCGACGAACATCACCGTCTGGGTTTCATCGTGCCGTTCACCTTCGCCAGCGTGGCAGCCCTACTCCAACCGGTGATCGGTCACGTCCTCGGAATGCGCGTCCACGACACGCAACCGTCCAAGCTGGCCGCCTTCGAACTCGCGGACACCACCGAAGGGCCTGCACCGTTGCGATTGGGCGGCCTGCTCATCGACGGTGAGGTCAAGTGGGCGCTGGAGATTCCCCGCCTGGGCTCGATCATCGCCCGCAACTCCTTGACGGCACCGATTCCCGGACTCGACACCGTCCCGGCGGAGGACCGGCCACCGGTGAACATCACGCACCTCGCGTTCCAGACGATGGTGGTGATCGGCACTCTGCTCGCGGTCGCTGTCGTCGTGTTCTGGCTACTGCGCTGGCGCCGACACGACCCGTTGACCAGCCGATGGTTCCTGCGAGGCGCCGTTGTTGCCGGACCGCTGGCGATCATCGCTCTGGAGTGCGGGTGGATCGCCACCGAGGTCGGGCGTCAGCCGTGGACGGTATGGCAGGTGCTCCGCACGGCTGACGCAGCCAGTGAGAACAGCGGCCTGTGGTGGAGTTACCTCGGCGTCGTGCTGGTGTATCTCGGGATGACGGTGGGTGCGTACGTCGTGCTGCGGTCCATGGCCAGGCGTTGGCGGGCCGGAGACGAGGATCTCGCCAGCCCCTACGGGCCGGGGGCTTCGGCGGTCGACGAAACGCAGCGCTCCGGGGAGGCCGGGCAGAGGAGTGGGCGATGACTCTGTCGAACACCGTTGCGGTGGCCATGTTCACCGGTGTGGTGTTGTACGCGTTGTTCGGTGGAGCCGACTTCGGTTCCGGCTTCTGGGATCTCACGGCGGGCGGACCGCATCGCGGAAGTCGGCTTCGGGTGCTGATCGACCACAGCATCGGTCCGGTGTGGGAGGCCAATCACGTGTGGCTCATCTACATCCTGGTATTTCTGTGGACGGCCTACCCGACCGTGTTCGCGGCGATCATGACCACCTTGTTCATTCCGCTGATTCTCGCCCTTCTCGGCATTGTGCTGCGCGGGGCCAACTTTGCGTTTCGTAAGTACTCGGCGACCATGGGGCAGGCGCGACTGTTCGGAGTGCTCTTCGCCGGTTCGTCCTTGATCACCCCCTTCTTCCTGGGCACGGTGGCGGGCGCAGTCGCCTCGGGGCGTGTGCCCGCGGACGGATACGGCGACGTTATGATCTCATGGGTCAATCCCACATCCGTCCTCGGCGGCATGATTGCCGTCGGAACGTGTGCATTCCTGGCCGGGGTCTTCCTCACCGCAGACGCCGATCGTTCGGGCGACGGCACGCTGGCCGCGTACCTGCGACCGCGCACGATTGTCGTCGGTGTCGTCGTCGGCGCAGTCGCACTGGCCGCGATCGAACCCATCCGCCGCGACTCGCCCACTCTCGGTGAAGGTCTCCTCGGCAGCGCGTTGCCGTTGATCGTTGTCTCCGCGCTCGCCGGTGTCGCCACACTGATCTTGGTGTGGCGGAGTCGCTTCGGTGCAGCCCGGATCACGGCGCTCGTCGCCGTGGCAGCGATCGTGATCGGCTGGGGCGTCGCCCAGACACCCTGGATTCTCGTCGACCAGGTTCTCATCGCCGACGCCGCGGGAGCGAGAGCAACGCTCATCGGACTGCTTGTGGTCGTCGGCCTCGCCGCGGTGACGGTAGTGCCGGCGCTGGCTTACCTCTTCTGGCTTACCCAGACGGACACCTGGAGCCGCGACGAAGCTGCGCCACACTGAGCTCCATCACGGGGAAGGGCGTGGCGGTTACCGAGGGTCAGGGCGCTCCTGATAGCGCTCGAACGACAGCGCGAGGCGGCCCCGTCCATGCGTCATCGAGCGCAAGGCGACGGGGTAGTCGACGACCTCGCTGGTGGGCACTGAGGCGATCACGGTGACTTCTCCGTCTCCGGCGGGCTCGGTGCCCTCGATCTGGCCACGCCGCCGCCCGAGATCTGCCATCACATCGCCCTGAAGGGAGGAGGGCACCGTGACCTCCACGCGGTCGACGGGTTCGAGGATCAGCGTGCCCACCTTGTCGATGGCGGCGCGCAGAGCGAGTGCCCCGGCCATCCGGAAGCTGAAATCGTCCGAGTCGACGGAATGGTGTTTGCCGTCCAGAACCGTCGCCCGCAGGTCGACGAGCGGGAACCCGTGTCGCCCGCCGCGTTCCATCGATTCGGCGACACCTTTGCCCACCGCGGGGATGAGTGACTTGGGGATCACGCCGCCCCGCGTGGCGTCGACGAATTCGTAGCCACCGTTGCGGGGGAGAGGTTCGAATCGGACGGTCGCGACACCGAACTGCCCGTGACCGCCGCTCTGCTTCTTGTGCCTGCCTTCCGTCTCGACCGGGGCGAGCAGTGTTTCCCGGTAGGCGATTTTTACGGGTTCGGTGCGGACGGTGATGCCGTATCGCCGCTGCAGACGGGTGAGGGCCACCTGGACGTGGACGTCACCCGCCCCCCGCAGCACGGTCTGATGGGTTTCGCTGTCGCGGACCACTTCCAGAGTCGGATCGTCACCCACCAGCTCGGCCAGGGCGGTCGACAACTTGTCTTCGTCACCCGCGCTGTCGGCGGCGACGGCGATTCCGTAGACCGGGCGTTTGTGTTCGACCGGTGTGACCGTGAGCGAGGACCCGATCGGGGCGAGGGTGTCACCGGTGGTGACGTCGGTGAGTTTGATCGCCCCCACGATGTCGCCGGCAACTGCGGTGTCGATCGGGGTGTGTTTGCTGCCCAGAACCCGGAGCAAGTTGTGGAGGCGTTCCTTGGTGCCGGTTCGCTGGTCGACGAGCACATCATCGGCATGGAGCGTGCCGGAGAGGACTTTCATCAACGCAACCTGACCCACGTATTCGTCGGTCTGTGTCTTGAAGACGAACGCCAGCGGATCGCCGGACGGATCACACGTCAGCGAGTCGGATCCGTTCCCGTTGCGCACCTCGACACCGGGCACCTCCGAAGGCGCCGGCGCGATGTGACACAAGAAGTCCAGCAGCCGGTCGATCGCGATCGCCTCGGTCGCCGATCCGCACAGCACCGGCCACAGGGATCCGCCGGCAAATCCCCGACGCAGTGCGTGCTCGAGTTCGGGAACACTGATGGCATCACCGTCGAGGTATCGGGCCAGCAGATCGTCTTCGATCTCGACGACGTCCTCCACGAGGTGTTCATGCTGCTCGTGCTCGCGGTCGGCGATGTCCGCGGGGAGTTCGTCGCTGGTGGTTGCGGAGCCGGTGTCGTAGAGAATGACGTGCTCGCTGAGAAGATCGGCCACGCCGGTGAACTCCGACGCCTCACCGACCGGCAGATCGAGCGGTTCCACCCCGGCGCCGAAATGGTCTCGGAGACCTGCCAGCGTCTGATCGAACGATGCCCTCTCCTTGTCCATCTTGTTGATGAACACGATCCGGGGAATCGAGCGTTCCGCCGCCGCCTGCCAGAGCAATTCGTCGTTGACCTGCAGACCGCTGACACCGTCGACGACGAATACGGCGACGTCGGCGACATGCAGCGCCGTCATCGCATCACCGACGAAATCGGCGTAACCGGGCGCATCGAGGAGGTTGATCCGGCAATCGGCCCACTCGAACGACGCCAGGCCGAGAGTCAACGACTGGGTACGGTCGTGCTCTTCCGGTTGGGTGTCGAGCACGGTGTTGCCGTTCTCGACGCGCCCCGGACGGGTGACGACGCCGGCACGAAACAGCATTGCCTCCGCGAGGCTCGTCTTACCGTTCCCCTGATGTCCCACCAGAGCGATATTGCGGATCGAGTCGCTAACATTACCTATCGAGTCGCTGACGATGTCGCACCCCCTACCACAGCATGTCGTACGGGTCGTCCTCGACGATACCGCGCAACGCCCCGACTTCGGGCGGTACCGGCAGGGTCGGTTCGAGCGACCTGGCTTCTCGAGCGACGAAACGGAGACAGTGTTGGCACCGAAGACTTCCGACGAGTTCCGCGTCGAACGATCCATCGTGATCGATGCAAGCCCGGGAACCGTGTTTCCCCTCATCGACAACTTCCACCGATGGACGGCGTGGTCGCCATGGGAAGGAGTCGACCCGAATCTGCGGCGGACCTACACGGGGCCGGATTCCGGGGTGGGCGCCACCTACAGCTGGGAAGGCAATCGCAAGGCGGGCAAAGGCTCGATGTCGATCACGAAATCGGTACCCGATACCGAGGTCGTCCTCGACCTGGAGTTCCAGAAGCCGTTTCCGGCGCAGAACGTCACGACGCTCCTACTCGAGCCGAACAGCGCCGGGACGACGGTCCGCTGGCAGATGACCGGCCGGAAGAACTGGATGCTGAAATTGTTCGGCTTCATCGTGAATATGGACAAGCTCGTAGGCAAGGACTTCGACAAGGGCCTGGCACAGCTCAAAGCGGAGGCCGAGAAGCGCTAGGCACCGAATCGTCCGCCGTCGACAGCACGAGGTCGGCCATGGTGGTGAACTGCGGGGTGCCCGCACTGTCGGTGGTCGCCTGTTCCATGACGAGGTGAGCTGCCCTGCCGTGCAGTCGGAGGGTGGCCACCTGATCGCCGAAGAACGGTCCCGTGATCTTGCTCCACTCGATCGGCACCGGCGGAACCTTCGAGACCCGGCCCAGAATGAAGCGGGTCGTCCGTTCGGTGGCGCGCCGCCACGATATGCGGAAGGCCACCTTCATTGCGGCAGGCACGTAGTTGTGCAGCGGCGAACATGTCAGTTGGTAGACGTGCGACTGAGTCGGCTCCGGATAGTGTGCCTCCGCGACGTACGCGTGGTGCACGTCCCCGGACAGCACGGAAATGGTGGACGGCGCCCGCCCGCCCGGGCCGGTGCACTGCCCGCGGCCGACGTCGCCGAACAATCTGGTGAGTCGATCGAACGAACTGCGGAAGGCCGCCCAGTGTTCGAGATCGGCCCCACGCCGGATCTTCTCGGCGAGGGCGGCCAGGCGTGGTCCCCGGCTGCCTTCGGCCAGACGCTCGTCCCACGATTCGAGGTCGTGCAGCGCGCGCGGCAGCAGCCACGGTAACGACGTCCCGACGAGGAGGTGGTCGTAGTCTCCCTGAGTTTGGCGCTCGATCCAGGTGAACTCCGGATCGGACACCATCTCACGCCGGCCGTCGGTGAGGACGCGTCCACAGCGCGAATCGATGACGAGGAGCCGCGCCGGCCCGAGGTCGCGGCGATAGGACCATTGCGCACCCTTTGCGCCGTCGGCTTCCTCGTCGGCGGCGGATGCGAACTCGCGGAGGATCGGTTCCACGTCACCGCCATGGTTCCGAACACGTTGATACAGTTCGTTTTCGGCGAGTTGCGCGGGTCCCAGATTGCCCAGGTGCTGGTAGACCCAGTACGACGACAACGCGCCGACGATCCGCTCCTCCCACCACGAGCTGGCCTCGAGTTCGTCCCGCCACGACTGAGAGGTGTTCCAATCGTCACGAACGTCGTGGTCGTCGAAGATCATCGATGTCGGCACGGTCGACATCAGCCAGCGCACCTGCGGGTCGGACCACGACTCCGCATACAGCCAGGTGTATTCCTCGTAGTTACGGACCTGCGGTCCCGGCGGCTCGCTCAAGTCGTGAATCTCGGCGAGCCTGCGCTCGGTTTCCGCCGACAGTTCGTCGGCATACACCTGGTCGCCGAGGAGGAGGAGAGCATCAGGCCACTGGCTCTCCGGTTGTTCCGTCATCCTCAACGCGAAGGCATCGAGAGCGTCGGTGCCGAGGTGGTTGTTGTCCTCGGTGGTGGACATGGTGGCGAAACGGCACGAACCGAAGACGAGAACCAGCGAACCGTCGTCGGCGAGTGTGCGGATGGTCGACGGTTTCGCGTCGGGCAGCGGCCACACCAGGCGGTCGTCGAGGGTGACCTCGTAGGGCGTGCTCGACCCCGCTTCCAGCCCTTCCACCACCACCAGCGCGTAGTGGTGGCCGGCGACCTCCCACGTGTGCTCGGTGTGCCCGAGTACGCCGACCGTGCAGGGTCCGGAAGTCTCCACCCACACCGTCGCGTCACACCTGCCCACGTGCCGCAGAAGTGGTCCCAGGATCAGTTCGGTCACAACCGTCACCTCGTCGAAGTTCGTTCCATCTCGCAAGCCTACGGGGCCTGCACAGAAGTAGATTACGTTTCCGCGACCGGCTCGGCAGGTCGTCGAGTCGTATTCGAATAACCTCCGCGGGCGGCCTCGACGGGCGTTAGGTTCGAGACATGGAGAAGCCGTTGACGGGCAAGGTTGCCCTGGTGGCCGGAGGGACCAGGGGAGCGGGCCGTGGCATTGCGGTGCAACTGGGTGCCGCGGGAGCCACCGTCTACGTCACCGGGCGTACCACTCGCACCCAGCCGTCCGAGATGAACCGGCCGGAGACGATCGAGGAGACCGCCGAACTCGTCGACGAGGCAGGTGGACGAGGCATCGCTGTCCGGGTCGATCACTTGGTGCGGGGCGAGGTGCGCGCCCTCGTCGACCGCATCCGCGACGAACAGGGTGCCCTGCACGTGCTGGTCAACGACATCTGGGGCGCCACCACCATGGAGTGGGACAAGACGGTTTGGGAGTCTTCCCTCGACATCGGCCTCCACTATCTGCGACACGGCGTGGAGACCCACGCGGTTACCAGTCACTTCGCTCTTCCGCTGCTGATCGAGACTCCGGGCGGGCTGGTGGTCGAGGTCACCGACGGAACCGACGACTACAACTCCGCCCATTACCGGGTGTCCTTCTTCTACGACCTGGCGAAGGCCTCGGTGAACAGAATGGCATTCGCGCTGGCGCACGAGCTCCCGCCCCACGGGGCGACGGCGGTGTCGCTCACGCCGGGATGGTTGCGCTCGGAGATGATGCTCGAGGCGTTCGGTGTCACCGAGGCGAACTGGCGTGACGCCACCGAGCGTGTCCCGCATTTCGCGATCTCCGAGAGTCCCGCCTTCGTCGGACGGGCGGTGGCGGCGCTCGCCCAGGATCCGGAGGTGTCGAGGTGGAACGGGCAGTCGTTGTCGAGCGGCCAACTGGCGAGGGTGTACGACTTCGACGACCTCGACGGTAGTCGGCCCGACTGCTGGCGATACATGGACGAAGTACAGGACGCCGGCATGCCCGCCGACGTCACCGGATACCGCTGAACCCGCCATGCCGACACCATGAAATCGCCGTATCCCGGCGGGATATCATTCCGAAAAACGACTCTGTGTCCAGGGTTCTGCTGTCGAAGGGAATCGAAGTGAACGCACAAACGGTGGAGAGCGGCGCACCGCGCCGCGAGCAGCTCGAGTTCCAGGCGGAGGCTCGTCAGCTGCTCGACCTCATGGTCCACTCGATCTACTCCAACAAGGACTCGTTCCTGCGCGAGCTGATCTCCAATGCGTCCGACGCGTTGGACAAACTCCGTCTCGAGGCCTACCGCAACAAGGACCTCGACGTCGACACCTCCGATCTGCACATCGAGATCGAGACGGACAAAGAAGCGCGCACACTCACCATCCGCGACAACGGCATCGGTATGTCGCACGACGAGGTGATCGACCTCATCGGCACGCTGGCCAAGTCCGGCACCGCGGAACTGCGCAGCAAGCTGCGTGAGGCGCGGGACGCCGCCGCCTCCGAAGAGTTGATCGGTCAGTTCGGCATCGGGTTCTACTCCTCGTTCATGGTCGCCGACAAGGTCACGCTGGTGACCCGGAAGGCGGGGGAGAGTTCGGCCACGCGCTGGGAGTCCGCCGGCGAGGCCACCTACACCATCGAAACACTCGACGACGCGCCGCAGGGCACCTCCGTGATGCTGCACCTCAAGCCTGAGGACACCGAGGATCACCTCCACGACTACACGTCGGAATGGAAGATCAAGGAACTCGTCAAGCGCTATTCCGACTTCATCGCGTGGCCGATCCGGATGCAGGTGGAGCGCAAGACCCCGCCCGCCGAGGAAGGCGGCGAGGAACAGGTCACCATCTCGGACGAGACGATCAACTCCATGAAGGCCCTGTGGGCCCGCTCGAAGGACGAGGTCTCCGAGGAGGAGTACAAGGAGTTCTACAAGCACGTCGCCCACGCCTGGGACGATCCCCTCGAAGTCATTCCGATGAAGGCGGAGGGCACATTCGAGTACCAGGCGCTGCTGTTCATCCCGTCCCACGCCCCGTTCGACCTGTTCATGCGGGACGCCAAGGTCGGTGTGCAGCTTTACGTCAAACGCGTCTTCATCATGGACGACTGCGACCAGCTCATGCCGGAGTACCTGCGCTTCGTCAAGGGCGTCGTGGACGCCCAGGACTTGTCGCTCAACGTCTCTCGCGAGATCCTCCAGCAGGACAGGCAGATCCGGGCCATCCGCCGTCGGCTCACGAAGAAGGTTCTGTCGACGATCAAAGACATCAAGAACGAGCGCCCCGAGGAGTACCGCACCTTCTGGAACGAATTCGGCCGGGCGATCAAGGAAGGCCTGCTGTCCGACACCGACAACCGTGAAACGCTGCTGTCCATCTCGTCTTTCGCGTCGACTCACAGCGACGACCAGCTGACGTCGCTCGAGGATTACGTATCGCGGATGAAGGAAGGTCAGGAGCAGATCTACTACGCGACCGGCGAGTCGCGCCAGCTGCTCGAAAGTTCGCCCCACATGGAAGCCTTCCGTGCAAAAGGCATCGAGGTGCTGCTGCTCACCGACCCCGTCGACGAAATGTGGGTAGGCGCGGTTCCGGAGTTCGACGGCAAGTCGTTCCAGTCGATCGCCAAGGGAGAAGTCGATCTCGACACCGAGGACGACAAGAAGGCTCACGAGTCCGAGCGGGAGGAGAAGGAAAAGGACTTCGCCGACCTGCTCACCTGGATGACCGAAGCTCTCGACGAGCATGTCAAGCAGGTGCGGTTGTCGACGCGACTGACCACCTCCCCGGCCTGCATGGTCGGCGATGCCTTCAGCATGTCACCGGCGCTCGAACGCATGTATCGCGCCTCCGGGCAGCCGGTGCCGACCAGCAAGCGCATTCTCGAGCTGAATCCGGAGCACCCGCTGGTGACGGCTCTGCGGACGGCGCACGCCGAACGTAGCGAGGATCCGGGCCTGAAGGAGACGGCCGAAATCCTTTACGGGATGGCGTTGTTGGCGGAGGGTGGCGAACTCGACGATCCCGCGCACTTCACGAGTCTCCTCGCCAATCGCCTCGCCGGGACGGTGTAACACACCTTGCGAGTTCTGGTCACGGGGGGAACAGGATTCATCGGGGCATGGAGCGCGAAGGCGGTGGTGGACGCCGGTCACCACGTGCGTTTCCTCGTCCGGAATCCTGCTCGACTCGAGAGCAGCGCGGCGAAGCTCGGTCTCGACACCTCGGATCACGTGGTCGGAGACATCACCGACCCGGATTCGGTGCGGCGTGCGTTGGACGGCTGCGACGCGGTGGTCCACGCCGCCGCCGTCGTCGCGGTCGACCCGCGTCGGGCCGAGGAGATGAAGCAGACCAACCTCGCCGGTGCTCGGAACGTGCTCGGAACGGCGATCGAATTGGGCTGCGATCCCGTCGTCTACGTCTCGAGTATCGCCGCACTGTTCCAGCCCGGGGTCGACCTGCTCACCCCGGACCTGCCCGTGTGCGGTCCCTCGGACGCCTATGGGCAGAGCAAGGCCCGAGTGGAGGAGTATGCGCGTGACCTGCAGGCGGGCGGTGCGCCGATCGCCATCACCTACCCGGGGATGGTGATCGGCCCGCCCGCGGGCGACCAGTTCGGTGAGGCGGCGCAGGGAGTCGAGGCCGCCGTCCGACTGCGGTTTCTGCCCGGGCGGAGTGCGGCGTGGACGATGGTCGACGTGCGGGACGTGGCGGCAGCACACGCCGCCCTGCTCGAGCCGGGGCACGGCCCCCGACGGTTCATGCTCGGCGGTCCCCGGCTCCCGATCAGCGCAGTGGCAGACATGCTCGCCTCCGTCACCGGACGGAGGATGGGTATCCTGCCGGTTCCCGACAGCGCGCTGCGCCTCGTCGGACGCCTCGTCGATGTGGTCGACCGATTCGTTCCCTTCGACACGCCGGTGTCCGAAGCGGCGATGGAGTACTACACGCGGATGCCGGACACGGACGACCGGCCCAGTGAGGTGGAACTCGGTGTCGAGTACCGCGCTTCGGCGGAGACGCTCGCCGACACCGTTGCGGGTCTCATGGGTGCCGGCCGACTGTGAGATTCACCCGTGCCGAGCTGGAGTCGTACCGCGACGCAGAAGTTCCGGACCTGATCGGACCCGGATGCCGGTTACTCTTCGTCGGTATCAACCCGGGACTGTGGACCGCCGCCACCGGGGCGCACTTCGCGAGACCGGGTAACCGGTTCTACCCGGCTCTGCTGGCTGCCGGAATCATCGACCGGTCTATCGACCCCACCGCGGGGATGTCGGACGCCGACCGGGACCATCTGATCGAGCGGGGAGTCGGCATCACCAATCTGGCGGTGCGCGCCACCGCCAAGGCCGACGAGCTGACCGCCGACGAGTTGGCGGTCGGCGCCGAGCGACTTCGCGCGGTGGTGCGCGGCACCCGCCCGCACGTCGTAGCGGTTGCCGGAATTACTGCATACCGGACGGCGTTCCGCGAGCGTGCGGCGAAGAAGGGAAGGCAGCCCGGTGATCTGGAGGGGGCCGCCCTGTGGCTGGTGCCCAATCCCAGTGGGCTCAACGCGCACGAAACCGTCACTACTCTCGCCGCGTCGTACCGGGAGGCCGCGATCGAGGCGGGCATCGTGAAGGTCTGATTCGGCCGCTAGGCTTCCGCATATGTCCGTCGTGTACAACATCGTTTTCGTAGGCCACCTACTCGGCATGGCTGCACTCGTGGGTGGCTACTTCGCTGTGTTGTCGGCTCCGCGGATCTCCGAGGTGATCGTGTGGGGTGCCCGACTCCAGTTCGTCACTGGACTGATCCTCGTCGGACTCGGTGAAGGGGCACTCGACAAGGAGTACAACCACGTCAAGATCGGTGTGAAACTTCTGCTGTCCCTCGTGGTGGTGGCGCTCGCCGAAATTCTGCGCGGCAGGCAGAAACGCGGGCAGGAGAAGCCGGGACTGGTGCACGTGGTCGGGGGTTTGGCCGTCGTCACCGTTCTGGTGGCCGCACTCTGGACCTGATCACTTCTTCGGCGGCGCCAGTACGCGCATCGCCAGTCGCTGCGCCGACTCGGGCATCCGATCCTTCATGGACATCGCGAATTCCCCGGCCCTGGTGCGCACCGACGTGCCCCGGCCGAAGCGCCGATTGAAAGCGGTTCCCTCGGTCGCCTGATCGAAATGCAGGGGAGGGGCGCCGTCTGCTGCTCCCAGTGCCCGCCCGATCACCATCCGCTGAATCTCGCTGGTGCCCTCGAAGATGGTGTACAGCTTGGCATCCCGGTACCACTTCTCCACGGGGTGGTCGCTGATGTAACCCCAGCCCCCCATCGTCTGCAGTGCGCGTTCCGTCATCTTCACCGCGACCTCCGAGGCCGCGAGCTTGGCCATCGAGCCTTCGCCGTGCCGGAATTCGACGCCGGCCGCAGCCATCCATGACGCCCGCCACGTCAGCAGCCGCGCCGCATCGATCTCGGTGGCGAGTTCGGCAAGAGGGAACGAAATGCCTTGGTTGTCGATGATCGGACCGCCGAAGGCGGCGCGACGGTTCGCGTACTCGGTTGCGTATTCGAGTGCTGCCCTGGCGATTCCCAGCGCCTGCGCGGCAACCATGGGACGCGTCTGCTCGAACGTGCCGAGTGTCGCCGACTTCCGGCGCGGTGCACCTGTCGCGACCTCCTCCTGCACTGCGCGAGCCTTCTTCATGCGGCTCTGCAGCTTGTCGTCACCGCCGAGGAGATGATCCGCCGGCACCCGCACCTGATGGAATTTCAGTTCGGCGGTGTGGGACGCGCGGCACCCCAGCTTGTCGAGTTTGCGCACCAGTTCGATGCCCGGCGTGCCGCCGGGCACGACGAACAGGGCCTGTCCACGATGACCGAGGTCGGGGTCGACCGTCGCATTGACGACGTGCACGTCCGCGATGCCGCCGTTCCCGATCCACATCTTGTGACCTTCGATGATCCATTCGTCACCGTCCCGCGTCGCGGTGGTCCGCAAGTTCCGCACGTCGCTTCCGCCCTCCGGTTCCGAGATGCACAGGGCCGCGAGTTTCAGGTTTCCCGGCTGCCCGAAGCACTCGGGTGCCCACCGGAGCATCTGCTCCGGAGTCGCGGCCTGGCCGATCGACGACAAGGCGAGCGCCGGCATCACGACCGCGAGTCCTATTCCTGCACAACCCCAGAACAGTTCCTCCATGAACAACGGCAACGACAATCCCGTCGGATCACCGATCAGGTCGCGGTAGAACAGTGGACTGTAGAACCCCTCTGCTGCCGCCTTCTCGAGGACGTCCCACGGGAACTCCTGCTTGCGGTCGTACTCGGCGGCGACCGGCCGGATCACGTCTTCGGCGAAACTGTGCGTCCGCTCGACGAGATCCTTCTGAGCTGGCGTGAGAGCAAGACTGAACGTCATGGCTGTCCCCTCGGTTGCCGTGCAGAGTCTGCCGACCACGCTAACAGCGTGCTCGGCCGCACCGAGGCGGAAGTTTCGATACGGCCTCCGCGGGGAAATGTGGAACCCATGGGCATCACCGTTGCTGTCACCGGCCCCACTGGCGAGATCGGCCTCGCCGCGGTTGCCGCGCTCGAGAACGACCCAACCGTCGACCGGATCCTCGGCATGGCGCGACGGCCGTTCGACCCAGGCGAGCGCGGATGGACCAAGACGGAATATCGGCAAGGTGACATCCTCGACCGCGCCGCGGTCGAGCGATTCGTCGGTGAAGCCGATGTGGTTGTTCACCTCGCATTCCTCATCATGGGATCGCGAGCCGACAGCAATCGGATCAACCTCACCGGAACGCGAAACGTCTTCGAAGCCACTGTCGCGGCCGCCCGCCCCACCCGGTTGGTGTACACCTCCTCGGTGGCGGCCTACGGGTATCACTCCGACAATCCGACCCCGCTCACCGAGGACGTGCCCACCCGAGGATCCCGGCAGCACTACTACTCGGAACAGAAGGCCGAACTCGAGACGGTGCTGGCAGAAATCACCGACGGCAACGGGCTCGAGGTGTTCGTGCTCCGGCCGTGCATCGTCGCCGGACCGACCGCCACCGCGCTGGCCGACGCCATGCCGTGGCGTCAGGTCGCCGATCGCCTCCCCGGAGTTGTGACGAAGGTCGTCGGTGCGCTGCCCCTTCCGCGCCCGCTCTTTCCCGACCCCGGCATCCCGCTGCAACTGGTCCATCACGACGACGTGGCCGCGGCGATCGACGCGGCGGTCACGACGGACGCACCGCCCGGCGCCTACAACATCGCCGGGGACGGAACCGTGTCGCTGTCCGAGGTGGCGACAGCGTTGGGTGCGAGGCCTGTTCGAATCCCCTTGGCCGTCGCGCAGGCCACCTCGGCAGCCCTCGAATGGCTCCCGGCGGTGCCGGCCATGTTGGAATGGCTGCACACCGGGCGCACGTCCGTGGTGATGGAGACCTCGAAGGCGAAGAAGAACCTCGGCTGGCAGCCCCGCTACAGCAGCGCCGAAACGCTGACTGCCCTGGCTTCCGCCCGTGCGCCTTTTCGGTAGTCCCAGCTACCAGAAAGGCGCACGAGCGCGGAGCGCCTAGAGCCCCGGGCGCTTGCCGATGGTGAGGGTGGGAGTCGAGACACCGGCGAAGAAATCCTCGCCCTTGTCGTCGACGACGATGAACGCGGGGAAGTCCTCGACCTCGATCTTCCACACCGCTTCCATGCCGAGCTCTTCGTACTCGACTATCTCGACCTTCTTGATGCAGTCGAGGGCCAGACGCGCCGCGGGACCGCCGATCGACCCGAGGTAGAAGCCGCCGTAGCTCTTGCACGCATCGGTGACCTGCTTGGAGCGGTTGCCCTTCGCGAGCATGACCATCGAGCCGCCCGCCGCCTGGAACTGCTCGACGTAGGAGTCCATGCGACCGGCGGTGGTGGGTCCGAAGGAACCGGACGCCATGCCGTCGGGGGTCTTGGCAGGGCCGGCGTAGTACACCGGGTGGTCCTTGAGGTACTGCGGCATGTCCTCGCCGGCGTCGAGTCGCTCCTTGATCTTGGCGTGCGCGATGTCGCGGGCGACAACGAGCGGGCCGGTGAGCGACAAGCGAGTCTTCACCGGGTGCTTCGACAGCTCGGCAAGGATCTCCGGCATCGGCCTGGTGAGGTCGATCTTCACTGCGGCACCCTTGCCGGTACCGGACACACCGTCGGTCTCGGCGTCGAGCTGGGCGTCGGTGACCTCGGGGAGGAACCGGCCGGGATTGAACTCGAGCTGCTCGAGGAAGACGCCCTCAGGAGTGATCTTCGCCTTGGCCTGGCGGTCCGCGGAGCAGGACACGGCGAGTGCGACAGGCAGCGACGCACCGTGCCGCGGAAGGCGGATGACGCGGACGTCGTGGCAGAAGTACTTCCCGCCGAACTGCGCACCGATTCCGATCTGGCGGGTCAGCTCGAGCACCTTCTCCTCGAGGTCGAGATCCCGGAAGCCGCGACCGGTGATCGCACCCTCGTTCGGAAGCTCGTCGAGGTAGTGCGCGGACGCGTACTTCGCGGTCTTCAGCGCGAACTCGGCCGAGGTACCGCCGACGACGATCGCGAGGTGATACGGCGGGCAGGCGGCGGTGCCGAGCGCTCGGATCTTCTCCTCGAGGAACCGCATCATGCCGTCCGGGTTCAGGATGGCCTTGGTCTCCTGGAACAGATACGACTTGTTGGCGCTGCCGCCGCCCTTGGCCATGTACAGGAACTTGTAGGAGTTCTCGTGACCTGCCGCGGTGTCGGCGTACAGCTCGATCTGCGCGGGAAGGTTGCTTCCCGTGTTCTTCTCCTCCCACATGGTGATCGGAGCGTTCTGGGAGTAGCGCAGATTCAACCGGGTGTACGCGTCGTACACACCCCGCGCGATGGCCTTCTCGTCGTCACCCGGGGTGAGGACGTGCTGACCGCGCTTGCCCATGACGATCGCCGTGCCGGTGTCCTGGCACATCGGGAGGACGCCCGCCGCGGAGATGTTCGCGTTCTTGAGCAGGTCCAGGGCGACGAACTTGTCGTTGCCGGAGGCTTCCGGGTCGTCCAGGATGCTCGCCAGCTGCGTCAGGTGGTCGCTGCGCAGGTAATGCGAGATGTCGTGGAGAGCGGTCTCGGTCAGGAGGCGAAGGGCCTCGGGCTCGACGGACAGGAAGGTGCGGCCGTCCGGTCCTTCGACGGTCGACACCCCCTCGGTGGTCAGCAACCGATATTCGGTGGGGTCGTCACCGATCGGCAGCAAGTCCTCGTAGAGGAAGTCGGCCATTCTATCTCCTGGACAGCGAGGGGTGTGAAGTTCGTACTCAGGCTAGACGCGGCTACGTGAGGCGGCAGAGGCCGGGGGCGACGTTGTGGCCCCTGTCACAGGGTTTCTCAAATAGCTGTCACAGGGTTCTCACAGACAAATCCGTACACTTGAATTGATGCGACGACACGAACGACTGCGGCTGACCTCATGACCTCACCAGCTGGCTGTGTGACTGCCGTCGAACCCGGATCCGGCGACGAGCGCGCGGGCAAACCCGTGCTGCACGCCTACCTCGACATCGCGATCGTGGTGATCGTCCTCGCGGCCACCAACCTGATCGCGCACTTCACCACCGTGTGGGCGAGTATCGCGACCGTCCCCATCTCCGCCGTTGTCCTCCTCGTTCTCACGCGTCGCCGAGGGCTCGGCTGGGCCGAACTCGGACTCTCACCCCGCCACTTGCGGCGTGGGTCGGTGTACGCCCTGGCCGCGATGGCCATCGTCATCGGTGTCGTGGCGATCGGCGCAGCGCTACCCATCACTCGCCCGTTCTTCATGGCCGACCGGTATGCCACCCTCTCCGGGGCGCTCATCGCCTCGATGATCGTGATCCCGTTGCAGACCGTCATCCCGGAAGAACTCGCGTTCCGCGGTGTCCTCCACGGAACGTTGGAGCGCGTCTACGGTGCGCGCGGAGTCTTCGCGGCAGGGTCGCTTCTGTTCGGCCTCTGGCACATCGCGTCTTCGCTCGGGTTGACCTCGGGGAACAAGGGACTGTCAGGGTTCCTCGGCGGTGGGCTGCTCGGTCAGATACTCGGCGTTCTCGCCGCGGTCGTAGCCACCGCCGCGGCGGGCGTCGTCTTCACGTGGTTGCGCCGCCGAAGCGGTAGCCTCATCGCGCCGATTGCGCTGCACTGGTCGTTGAACGGTGCAGGCGCGCTTGCGGCCGCCATCGTGTGGCAGACGACGATGGCCTGATCGGCTTTCGAAGCCTGTGAGGCAACATAACCGGTGCTCCGCGGAGTCTGGGAAAACAGACAGCCGACGGCCGGCCCGAGTCGCGTTAACCTGATGCGATCACGACTCCAGTTCGTGACGACCAGAGTCGGCCGGGGGGTTCGGGGGCTTTCCGGCCGACTCCGGTGTCGCGGACGTCAGCCAGCCGAGAAGTTTCTCGTACACCGAGTCGTGGTTGAGCATCGTGAAATGGTTCGCGGGGGCCAGGTGCATCCCGTCCTCCTCGCGGAACCCGATCATCCGAGTTCTATTGCGGCCCGATGCGCTCGGCACGAGAACCATGCCGTCACCGAGCAGACGTCCCAGGGGATGCCTGGGACTTCGCGTGATGGTGGCGGAGACGAAGAAGTACATCACGCCCTCGAGCAGGGGCACCTCGTTGCAGGCAGCCGCGCGTAGCGCGTCCGGGTCGCGGTCGCGCCAGTCCTCGTCGACCAGCGACCCCTGATTGAGGTCGCGGATACCCGCGCTCCGCCGACGGAGCAATCCGGAGACCGCACGCGTCTCGGGCAGTGCCGCCAACGCCGCGCTCACGTAGTGCACCGCCTGCTCGAGCGGCGCCCCGAGGTGTGGGGATCCGAGGCTCACGACCTGCCGTACCTGCTGTACCCATGGTCGATCGTCCTTGGCGGCGGCGTAGCAGGCGCTACGGGCGATCAGTCCGCCCATCGAATGCCCGACCAGGGCAATCGACTCGATCTCGACCGGCCACCGCGCGGTCAGCGTGTCGAGAAGTTCGGACAAGGACTTCCCGTTGTCGGAGATGTGGCGTCCTGAGTTGTACCGGATCTGCAGCGCTGTGAACCCTGCATCGGTTTCGAGGCGTTCGCCGTAGGTCGGCCTTCCGCCGAGCGTCCACGCACTCTCGGTTTCCACGAGGCCGTGGAGGAAGACGACGATACGTGGGCTCGCCTCGGGAAACGCTGCTGCGAGCGCGCCGCTGTCCACGGGGACAGCTGCCCCGTCGACCCGCACCGCCATCGGTTCCGCGAGGGGGGAGCCCTCCGTTTCCAGCACGTCACCGATCAGGCCCGAGATGATGGCGATCGCCTGAGCGCCGGCTTTCGTCTGCGACGGCGGGACGTTGTCGGAAGTCGGCAGGTCGAGCAGATGTCCGGCCAGAGCGCCGCCGACGCGAGCGGTGCTCGCGACAGCGGTGTAGATCGCGTCGGAGAGAGCGTCGTGCAGCGACTGCACAGGTAGCACCGAAGGCCCGAGGCCTGCGCGGATGCCGGCGAAGATGCGGGTCGCGATGGCGCGGTGTATGGACCCGATGCCGTCTGCCGCGCCCCCGATTTCGTCGAGGGCCAGCCGGGCGAGTGCCTGTATTTCGGATCGACGCCGCAGCTCGGATTTGGTCATGAGGTTTGAGTGTACAGATGTGCACTCAATCTGCCGGGTGAGCTGCCTGCCGGCACGCGGCATGCGCAAAGGCGGGGGATTGAGTGAATTAATCTTCGGCGAAGAAAGTTGATCTTGGGAATTATGCAACTGGTCGTTCGACCAAAATAGCAATTGATGCTCGACGATCACGAGTGTTGATGCGCGCGCAGGGTTCCGTTACACGCTTGTGATTTGCGTTTACGTGCACCGATAATTGCCAAGGAAATGACAAAGCGACGGTGCTCTCCCAAGGAACGGGCGAGCACCGTCGCGTGCTGTCGAGCTAGCTACCAGCGCAAATGGCCAGCCAAGTGGAGCGGATGCCTATGCGGCTTCTTCCGTACCGCTCAGTGCCTCAGCGGAGCCCGAGAAGAAATCGAGGGCACCGACGAGGTCGGAGACTGCGGTGAAGAACTCGGAAAGGAAGGACAGATCCATGCTGATAACTCCTTGCTCGGTCGTGGGAATTTGTGGCGCTGAGCGGGCGCCGTCCACCTTCTTACCGTGATCGAATGGGGATCGCAATTCGAGAGATTGAATTGCGAGGAACGCAAAGTAAATAATCGGTGGCGGCGCCGATTGCGGATCTACACGGACCCGGCCGATCTACTCGGACTCGTGCGAATACCACCGTCGAGGGCTCGCACCGCGGCTATCCTCACGAGAAGGCTTCCGGCAATACACACGTATAGGGGATCCATGATGCGCAAGACCCTCGTCAGCGGCATCGCAGTGGCGGCCCTCGCCGTCGTAGGCGCTGCCGGCTGCACCGACGACAGCTCCGATCAGGCCCCGATAGCAACGACGACGACGTCGGCGTCGATGTCGGACCGTATGGAAGGGGCGATGAGCAGCGTGCAGGCCACCGCGTCCTCGGCGGTGAACACGGCCCGCGAGGCCACGCAGAACGCCATCAATTCGGCGATCTCGGCGGTCCCCATCGGATTCGAGTCGGGGTCCGCCGAACTCAATGCCGTCTCCGGCGTGACCATCAACGCGGTGGCCGCCGCACTGAAAGCCAGCGACAACAAGGTCGAAATCACGGCGTACGCCGCCAACTCCGATGAGGCTGCGGCGGAGGCACTCGCCGAGCAACGCGCCAATGCGGTCGCCGACGCGCTCGTCGCGCAGGGTGTCGACAAAGGCCGGATTTCCGTGAACGGTACGGCGAACCCCGGTGAGGGAGTGAACGTCGACCAGGCCGACGTCACCGTCGAGGGTAATTGACCGGCGATACCGGAGCTCAGTGCATGACGGTGCGGCCGAGCCCCACTCCGACGGTGGCCCGACTCCGGTAGTGCCCCGCTGCGCCGTCTAGTACCCCGCTGCGCCGTCGCCGCGAACCCCATCGGGCAGTGCTCGGGTCATCGCTGTCCGAGACAGGAACTTCTTGCTGCCTATTTCTCCCTATGGCCTGCATCCCGGGTTGTAATCTGAAGTTCCAGTCGACGCTCGCTGCCGGCGTGCGGGCACTCGCCCGCGCCCGGTCTGACGGGAGGGTGCACTGATGGGCACGAACGACGAGAAGGCAGCGGATCTGGTGCTGTTCGGTGACGTGGTCACCATGGACGACACGCGGCCGCGAGCGCAGGCCGTTGCTGTGCGCGACGGGCGGATAGCCGCTGTCGGAAATGACGCCGCGGTGTTCCCGTTGATCGGACCCACCACCGCAACGGTGGACGTGCACCGCGCGTGCATCATGCCGGGGTTCGTCGAGGCCCACGGGCATCCGCTGAACTCGGCCGTCCTGCTCGGCGAGCCCGTGGTGGACATCCGCCCCGTCACCATCGCCGATGCCGACACGGTGGTCGACACCGTCCGCCGGGCCGTCGGCGAGCACCAGGAGGGTGTCGTCTTCAACGGATGGGATCCGCTGCTGCAGAAGGGGTTGCCCGCTCCGACGCGGGAATGGCTCAATTCGGTTGCGCCCGAGACGTCGATGGTGATCCTGCACAACACCGGGCACGTCGCCTACTTCAACGATGTCGCAGCGCGCGACGCCGGGCTCACCCGCGAGACGCCCGACCCCGAAGGGGGAAGTTACGGCAGGGACCCGTCGGGCGAACTCGACGGTTCGGCGTTCGAAGCGCCCGCCGTCATGGCGGTGGCCGCCAATGTGCTTGCCGGCGCTACCGCCCGGCTGCCAGAGCTTCTCGCGGCTGAATGCGCACGAATGAACGCTGTGGGCATCACCACCGTGAGTGAGATGGCGTTCGACCCTCGATTCAGTGCGACGTTGACGGCGATCGCACGGTCCGGTGCGCTCACCACTCGACTGCGTCTCTACGAGATGTCGAATCCTCAACGGGCCACTGCGGTGTCGCCGGGTGTCGGGAACGACCTTCTGCGGCAGGTGGGTATCAAGATCTGGTCGGACGGGTCTCCGTGGGTCGGCAACGCCGCCACCAGTTTTCCGTACATCGACTCGGAGGTCACCCGGGCGCTGGGGCTCGCCGGAACACGCGGCAAGGCGAACTACACGGCCGAGGAGGTCCACGACATCAGCCGGCCCTATTTCGAGAAGGGCTGGCAGATTTCGTGTCACGCCAACGGCGACGACGCGGTCAGCTTGGTCCTCGACGCGTGGGAGAGAATGCTCACCGAAGTACCGCGCGAAGACCACCGTCTGCGCCTCGAGCACGTAGGCGCGATGCGACCGGAGCAGTTCCGCAGAGCGACGGAACTGGGCGTCACCTGCAGTATGTTCGTCGACCATCTCTACTACTGGGGTGACGTCCTCGTCGACGACCTGTTCGGAGCCGAGCGCGGGTCTCGTTGGGCGGCAGCCGCTTCGGCCATCGCGGCCGGTCAGCGTATTTCGTTCCACAACGATGGTCCGGTCACTCCCACGAACCCGTTACGCAATATCACCGATGCGGTCACACGCCGGACGCGGTCGGGCCGCGTCCTCGCACCCGAGGAACGAATTCCCGTCCTCGAGGCGCTGCGAGCGGAGACGATCAACTCGGCATGGCACCTGCGAAGTGAGGATGCCATCGGATCGATCACACCCGGCAAGCACGCCGACCTCGTGGTGCTGTCGGCCAATCCGTTGCGCGTGGACCCCGACGACATCGCGGGTCTCGAGGTGCTCGCCACGATTCTGGAGGGCCGGACGGTCTTCGGAAAGCTGGAGTGACCCGCGTGGCGCACCTGGCGAAGGCCGTGCGGTCGATCCCGACGTCGGTGGCAACGTGGGTCCGGAATGCGAGCTACCTACCGAAGTGGCTCGTGCTGGGAATTGTGATCGGCGCAATCGCAGGGCTGGGGGCGGTGGTGTTCTCCGTCGCCCTCGCGGGGGCTACGCATCTGCTCCTCGGTGAACTCGCCGGGTATCAGCCCCCGACTGCGGCAGGAGACGGCGGTGCAGCCGGGAGCGGAGAATTCACCCGCCCCTGGGCCGTCCCACTCGTGGTGGCACTGGGCGGGCTTGTCTCCGGAGTGATCGTGTTCACCCTGGCGCCGGAGGCTGAAGGGCACGGAACCGATGCGGCGATCGAGGCGTTTCACCGCAATCCGCGGATGATCCGGATCCGCGTCGTCCTGGTCAAGCTGGTCGCCTCCGCGATCACCATCGGGTCGGGCGGGTCGGGCGGCCGTGAGGGGCCGACGGCGCAAATCTCGGCAGGTTTCGGCTCGCTGCTCGCCCGCAAGCTCGACCTGTCCGACCGCGACGGCAGAATCGCTGTCGCGGTGGGCATCGGGTCCGGCATCGGCGCGATCTTCGGTGCACCTCTGGGAGGGGCGGTGCTGTGCTGCGCGATTCCCTACAAGGACGACTTCGAATACGACGTACTCGTGCCGGGCATGGTCGCCTCGATCGTCAGCTACTCGGTGTTCGGCAGCATCCTCGGTTTCGGGCCGTTGTTCGGTGCGGCCGCGGCGGAGTACACGTTCGAATCCCCCATACAGTTGGTGTGGTTCGCGATCATCGGAATTCTGGCAGGACTGATCGGATTGCTGTACAGCGGGACGTTCTATGCGTTCGTCGACCTGAGCCACCGGCTGCCGGGCAGTCGCATCGTCAAACCGGCGGTCGGGGGGCTACTCGTCGGGCTGATGGCGCTGGCACTACCCGAGGTGCTCGGCAGCGGATACGGCTGGATCCAGCAATCGATGGCCCGCGTCGACCTCGCGGCCATTCCTCTGTGGGTGGTGCTGTTGCTGCCGTTCGCGAAGATTCTCGCCACCTCGTTGTCCATCGGGTCCGGTGGTTCCGGCGGTATCTTCGGCCCCGGCATGGTGATCGGGGCATTCACCGGTGCCGCGGTGTGGCGCCTGCTCGAACCGATCGCTCCCGGCGTCTCCGACAGTCCGGCACCGTTCGTCATCGTCGGCATGATGGCCTGCTTCGGCAGCATCGCCCGGGCGCCGCTCGCGGTGATGTTGATGGTGGCCGAGATGACAGGCAGCATCGGTGTGCTGGCCCCGGGAATGGTTGCCGTCGCCCTCGCATATCTCATCGTGCGGCGATCCGGAAAGACGATCTACCGGGCACAGCTCGAGAACCGCGAGGAGGCTCGGCAGTTGCAGAATTCGCCCGGGTGAACGGATCGGGGTCCGGTGTGTGGGGGGCCCGGTCGATTCCGGCATGCTTGTCGCCATGATTGTTCAGGTTCCTCGGTACGTCGACCTCCTGTGGCCAGCACTTCAGGCCGTGATTGCGCTCGGTGGTTCGGCGTCCAACGAAGAACTCGACAACGCGGTCATCGAGCGTGAAGGACTGTCGTCCGACGTTCAGGGTGTGCTGCACGGAGACGGGCCGAGCACCGAGATCGAATACCGGCTGGCGTGGGCCCGCACCCACCTCAAGGGGATGGGTCTGCTCACGAACAGCCGCCGCGGGGTGTGGAGTGTCACGGAGAAGGGCCGCGAGGTCACCGAAAGTCAGATCCGGCCTCTGCATGCCGAGTCCTCGGCGGAGAACCGCAAGAGGAACGCTGCCCGAAAATCGGCCAAGGCCGCGTCTCGCAGGACCGACGAACCGGAAACGAACATCACCGAAGTCGACACCGATGCCGGCTGGAAAGACGTGCTCCTCGAGACCGTTCTGAAGATGTCGCCCGCCGCGTTCGAACGCCTTACGCAGCGATTGCTGCGCGAAGCGGGGTTCTCGAGCGCATCCGTCACGTGGCGCGGGGGAGAGGGCGACATCGAGGGTCTCGGCGTCTACCAGTTGTCGCTGCTCAGCTTTCCGGTCTTCTTCCAGTGCAAGCGTCACAACGGCAGTGTCGGCGCCGGCGCCGTGCGCGACTTCCGTGGCGCAATGGCTGGTCGCGGCGAGAAGGGGCTACTCATCACCACCGGCACCTTCACTGGTGACGCCCGCACCGAGTCGAAGCGTGACGGAGCACCGCCTATCGATCTCATCGACGGGGACCGGCTGTGTGACCTGCTCAAGGAGCACGCGCTGGGAGTGCAGACCACCACCCGTCTCGTCGAGGACGTAGAGGTCCGCTCGGACTACTTCCGCTCACTCGAACCGAAATAGCAAAAGCGGTGCTCGTGCGCTGTTCAGGCGCATTTTCCGTTGCGGTATGGCCACGAACCGGTCACGTAGGCCGCCAACCGCCACCCGCAGCCTCCGTGGTGTGTACAGAGGAAGTAGGTGTGCACAGTGCTCACGGGAAAAGACTGTTAGGACAACAGGCATGACGACCACAACGCCGTGGCCGTTGATCGGCCGAACGGCGCGGCCGCCGGCAGGGATGCTGGTGGACCGGCGCTTCGGAAGGCTCGTGGACCAGTTCTTTCAGCTGTTCCGCGACACGAGGCAGGGCGGCGGCGCCCTGTCGGTCTATCTGCACGGCGAGCCCGTCGTCGACGTCTGGGCGGGCTGGGCCAGCCGGAAGACGCAGTGGAACGGCGACACTGTCACGCTGACCTTCTCCACCGGTAAGGGTGTCGCATCCACGGTGCTACACCGACTGGCGGGGCGCGGCCTCATCGATTACGACGTCCCTATCGCGCAGTACTGGCCCGAGTTCGCAGCGGCGGGTAAGGAGGCGATCACGGTACGCGAGCTGCTGTCGCACCGTGCCGGACTCCATCGGGTTCGCGGCCTGGTGCCCGAACCGCTGAGCCTGATGGACCACTCCCTCGTCAGCGCCGCGCTGGCTGCCGCGACCCCCGATCGCCGCCGACTGCGCGCTCCCGGGTATCACGCGGTCACGTTCGGTTCGCTGATCGCCGAAGTGACGTCGCGGGCGTCGGGACAGCCCTTCACCGAGCTGGTGAAAACCGAGATCGCCGAACCGCTCGGGGTGAAAGACTTCTGGTACGCGGTTCCGCTCGACGAACGCGGCCGGATCGCCCGGACCTTTCCGCACATCAACCCGTTCGGTGTCCCCTGGGCCGCGACGTCCTTTGCGATGTCTCGACTTCCGGGACTGCGCAACGTCGCTGATGCCGGAATGCCGGCAGGTTTCGATCTACTCGTCCGCAACCCGGCTGTTCACGACAGCGTTATGCCCGGGTGGAATGGAGTGTTCAGCGCCCGCGCGCTCGGAAAGATGTACGGGGCGTTGGCAAACGGCGGATCGGTGGGCGGCGTCGAGTTCCTCGCACCCGATGTCGTGACGCAACTCGGTGAGGTGCAGACCACGGGTCGCGACTACGTGCTGGGTCTGCCCATGAATTGGCGTCTCGGCTACCACGCCGGCATGGTGGCGAGACGCACCCAGCCGTCAAAGACGTTCGGGCACTACGGCTTGGGCGGGTCGGGTGCGTTCGCGGACGCGGAGACGGGCCTGTCGATTGCCTTCGTCACGAATCGGCTGGGCAACATGCTCACGCCTATTGCCGACCTTCGTCTGCCTAAACTGGGATCGACCGCACTCGCCCTCGCGGCGAAGGCGTAACTCTCTGCCTCAGTGGCGGGCCCGCATCCGGTATTCGAGTTGGCGGGCCCGGAAGTCGAGCCCTGCGCCGCCGCTCACGAAGAGTGGAGCGAGCCCGATGGCGATCAGAATCGAGACAACCGCAATGCTCATGACGCACCGCCCTTTCGCGATGGAACGAACTGTCGTGCGAGGCGTCTATGCCCCACAGCCCCAAGGTAAGTGTTATCTGAAGTAACGTGCAACGTGGGGTCTCTCACGGCGCCCCGGCAGGCGGCTGCGCGCCACAACGACGCAGCGCAGTGATGAGGGCGATGTCGCGTCCCGGCCGTGGGAGTGTCCAGTGTGACTGATGTCGTCCAAGTGGCTGGCGGGACACCAGTGAGTGTGGTGGAATGCAAACCGAACAACATAGCGACTGAGCAGAAACACTTGTCGACGACACGCCGGGGCGCGACCGATTGGATATGAGGGGCACAGTGCATATTTCTCGACGGGACTTGTTCCGGTATGCGGCCGCGGGGTCGGCCGTGGCCGGAGTGGCCGCGCTCACTTCCACCCTGGTGTCGGGCGCGGTGGCGCACGCCGACAGCCTCGGCACACTCATCGACTACTCGGGTGGCGTTCCGTCCGCCGAGGCGATCAGCGCAGCCGGATACGCCGGGGCCATCCGCTACGTGTCGGACCGGCGACCGGGAGCCGAGTGGATGGTGGGCAAGCCGCTCCGCGCCGACGAGGCGAGCGCTCTGCAAGAGGCGGGGCTGTCCGTCGTGTCGTGCTACCAGTTCGGCAAGGGGTCGACGGCGGATTGGCGCGGCGGATTCGAAGCCGGAAAGCGTCACGCGGAGCGTGGACTCGAACTCCACCTCGCCGCCGGAGGTCCCGAGAATCGGCCGATCTATGCATCGATCGACGACAATCCGACGCCCGCAGACTTCCTCACGATGATCGCGCCGTATCTCGCGGGGTGGGAATCGGTGGTAGGCAAGGCGAATACGGGTATCTACGCAAACTCGCCGACGTTGGATCTGGCTATTCTCGCCGGACTCGGGTCGTGGTACTGGCAGCACGACTGGGGCACTCCGGAGGGGTACGTCCACCCGAAAGCTCATCTGCACCAGTACGAAATCGATGCCAGAACTGTCGACGGAGTCGGCATCGACCTCAATGACATTCTCGCGCCCGATTACGGCCAGTGGTGAGCGTTCGGGCTCGCTCCGCCGCTAACCTGTGCCGAGGCGGCTAGCCAGAGATTTTCTCGCCCATCCGAACGAGCCACTCGCGAGCGTCGTCGGGAAGTTTTCCCGCGGTTTCCGCTGCGCGGCACCAGTTCTTGGCCGTGGCGAGAAAATTCAGCGGGTTGTACGCGTCTTCTTCCCGCGACCACAGGTTGTGGCCCGCGTAGTGGAGAATCGTGATATTGGCGGCCGCGTGCACTGAACCGTCTCCGGGATCTTCCATAGGATTGTCGATCTCACAGATCACCCACCCGCGTTCTTCGTCGAGCACGTGCCAGTTCGCGGGAAACTGTGTCATCCGGCTGCCGGGAAACGTCGACATGGTCCGCGTGACCCATACCCGGATGGCCTCGCGGCCCTCGAAATTCCCGAACGCGTGTTCCTCATAGGTGGCGTCCTCTGTGAACAGATCGGCGAAGCCGTTCCAATTCCCGAGTTCGACGCACCGGCTGACCGTTCGCTGGTAGTGCGCAAACGCGTCGTTCAGTTCGGCCCGACTCCACGACATCCCCGTGTCCTTCCCTCGTGGCGCCCGTAGGGGTGCGCCTACGAAAATGAGAACACGTTTCAGTCGGTTCGTGGGGAAGTTTCCGCTGGGCGAGATGCGAGGTGAAACGCTCGGCGAGCCGACGCCGATGCATCAGGTGTCACTTCATTCACTTCGACACCGGGAGTTCCACCATGGATCTGCTCATCGATTTCGGCTACACGATCGCCTCCGTCCTCTACACCGCGTTCTTCGTCAACGGGTCGTAGGTCCTTCCTCGGCGACGGGATCAGCCAGGCGAAAACCAGGGTGACCATCGAGGCGATGATCGAGGCGATGAACCCGGCGCGGAAAGCATCGAGCGACGGGATGACGGCCGTGCCGACGGTGACCGTCATTCCCGCGAGGATCACGCTGACGACGGCTGCCGACGTGGACGTGCCGATCGACCGCATCAGCGAATTCAATCCGTTGGCCGCCGCCGATTCCGTGATGGGAACCGCACTCATGATCAGGGCGGGCATGGCGGAGTATGACAGGCCGATGCCCGCGCCGATCACCATTCCGGCAAGCAGGACCTGCCAGACCGCGGACACCGCCACGTACGCGACTGCGTAACCGAGGCCGATCACCACGGCGCCGGTCATCAGGGTCACCCTCGGTCCCCGCCAGGCGGACAGGCGCGCCGATACCGGGGACAGCGCCATCATGACCAGGCCGCCGGGAGCGAGAACCAGGCCCGCGGTGATCATCGACAGGCCGAACCCGTAACCGGTCGACTCCGGAGCCATCAGCAACTGGGGGAACGAGAGGGAGGTGCCGTACATCGCGAAGCCGACGGCAACCGAGGCAAGGTTGGTGAACAGGACCGGAGGTCGTGCGCTCACGCGGAGATCGATCAGGGGTGCGGCGGTCCGTAGCTCGAGGAACCCCCACAGGAGCAGGCTCACGAACGACGCCGCGAACAGTCCTAGCGTCTGCCCGCTCGCCCATCCCCAGTCGTCGCCCTTCGTGATGGGCAGCAGGAACGTGACGAGAACGACGCTCAGGCCGACAGCTCCGAGGAAGTCGAAGCGGCCGGGCCGCCGCACGGGCGATTCGGGAATGACGAGCAAGGTCAGGGCGATACAGGCGCAGCCGAGTACGGCGGACACGACGAACATCATGTGCCAATCGGTGTAGTGCGCGATGGTGGCGGCGATGGGCAATCCCACGGCGCCCCCGACTCCCAGGGTCGCGCTCATCACCGCCATCGCGCCGCCGACCCTTTTCGGCGGGAGCACGTCGCGAAGGATGGCGATTCCGAGTGGGATCGCGCCGATGGCCGCACCCTGGAGGGCACGACCCGTCACCATCGGAATCAATGAGGAGGCCATCGCGCACACCGCCGATCCGAGCACCAGCAGTGTGAGGCTCCCGATCAGGGCGCGGCGTTTGCCGAACATGTCACCCAGTCGACCGCTGATCGGCGTGACGACGGCGGCGACGAGCAGAGTCGCCGTGACCGCCCAGGACGTATTCGCCGCACTCGCGCCCAGGAGGTGGGGCAACTCGGGAATGATCGGTATGACGAGCGTCTGCATGAGCGCCACCACGATCCCGCACGAGCCGAGGACGCCGAGGATGAGGGACGGTGCGTGCCGCCGGCTTCGGATACCCGCGTTCGGCGGTGGAACGGACATCGACACCTCCCGGGGTGTACAGGTTCGGCGCGACGCGTTCACGACACCAGAGATGTGTACCCTACACATCATGTGTATGGTGCACAACGCTGCCGATCGGGCAGGATGAAGAAAACTTCTGGAGGTGACGGTGTCCGATCGCGAGGCGGTGACGGCCGACATCGAGAACGAGCTGACCTTGTTGTCGAGGCACTACGTGCATTCCCAACGGGCGGGATTGCAGATCGATCGCTCGGCCTACCTGTTGCTCAGCCGCCTCGAACTGGAGCATCCGGTCACTCTGAAAGAACTATCGGAAGCGTTCCGCCTGGACATCTCGACGATCAACAGGCAGATCGGGGCACTGCTGCGACGAGGACTGGTCGAGCGCGTCCCCGACCCCGACGGGGGACTGGCGCGGAAGGTGCAGGCCACCGATCTCGGGCTCGAACACCTGCGCAGTGATCGACAGCTGAGTCGTAGCGGCGTGGAACGGGTGATCGGCGGATGGAGCGACGGCGACCGTGAAGAGTTGCGTCGACTGCTGTCGAAGTTCAACGCGGAGGTAGAGAACTTGGAAGGCCGGAGCTGGCCTCGCCGATCGAAGGAAGGTCGGCCGGGGTCGTAGCGCTCAGGACTGCACGTGCGCGGTCGCGTCCCGGGCAAGGTCCGGTTCTTCGGCGATGACCGTGAGTTGGGGATGCTCCTGAGGTGACTCGTGCCATCCCCGCCAGGACATCAGAGACCAGCCCGAGAGTCCGGACAGGGCAGAGCCCAGGCTGGCGAACGAGCCCGTGCTCAACACCGACCCGATCGAGCCCGCCGACCCTATCGACAGGACGGAGCCGACGCTGCCGATCGACAGAACCGAGTAGGCCGACCCGATCGAGAGGATGGACCCTTCCGAGCGAATCGACAGTATCGATCGGTGGGCGTGCCGAGAACGGCGGAACGAGTGCGTGGAGGGCATTCCTCGGTCTACCACGCTGGTGTCGTCGGCACACGGTGATCGGGCTGGACCGACGAAAGGGCCCCCGGAAGTCCGGGGGCCCTTTCGTGAAGTCGAACTGCTATGCGACGCGGAACATACCCACGGTCGGGAGGAAGCTGCACGTGATGGGTGCCGCCCCTTCCTTCTGAGTGGTGAGTCCGCCGGAGATGACGGCGATGACGCGACCGGGGCCGGTGTCGGCAATCGCGGACAGAGTGGCAGGGCCGTCAGGGTTGATGCGTGCCTCGTTGGTGAGGTTCTGCGTCTCGCGGCGCTGGTTGTCCAGGTTGATCCACGTGACGGTCAGCGGATTGGGCTGCTCGGCAGCGACCGCACTGGTTCCGAGCGCGGTGAACACGAAGCCGGCTTGTCCGGCCGCAGGTCCGGGCGGCGGGAGCTGCGCGGGTCCGGGCACGGCGAGTGCGGTGCCGACGGAATCGGCGCCCTCTCCGATGCAGCCCTTACCGAGCGTCGGGTACAGGAACTGGGCGATGACGGGTGCGTTGTCCTGCGGGATTTCAGGTCCGCCGCCACCGCTGCCGTCGAGGAACGTGATGACGCGCTCGAGGGTGGACTTGATCTCGGGAGGAATGCCGGGAGACTCGAGAAGGTTGCGTGCCTGCGCGAGAAGTTCGGCCTGCGGGCCTGCAGCGATGTCTTCGGTACCAGCGGCTGCGCCGATGATCGCGGGAGCGAACGATGCGAGCATCTCCACAGGCATGCCCTCGGGCACGGGCGGCGGCGTCGGCTGCGCGGATACCTGTACCGGCACTGCCATCGCTGCTGCTGCGGCAATTGCGAAAGCAGTAAATGCCCTGCGCATACCTCGGGTTCGAAGCACAGTCTCCCCATCCTTGTCATAACAGCGTGAACGACAATCCAATCCACGTCTTACGGCTCGGGGGGCCACTCTATGTACAGCGCCCCCGGGTTGTACAGCTGACGAGTGCATCCCGTGGTAGCTGCGGCGCCCCGGTGGGAGTGTATGGCATGGTGACCCCGGCGGTGATCCTTCCCGGAACCATAGCCTGTGGCTGGTGTGATCAGTGTTGATGGTGATGCAACTGTTACGCGCTGCTACGGACAGAGCGGGGCGTGTGCGGCCGGGCGTCTACGCTGTGCGGGACCGTTTCGGGATCGGCTGAGACGTCTACACACCTCACGGGAGAGCGCCACACTGTGTCCGACCAAGCAGCGTCCCACGAAGGAGCGTCCGACGGCGGAGTGGACTCCGAGGCCCCGTCTTCTCCCTCGTCACAACGTGTTTCCGGAAGCCGGGCGCTGTTGCGCTGGGCGCCTGTGCTTCTCGCGTTGTCGGTGCTCGGACGGATGGCGTGGACACTGCTGAGCCCCAACGGGATGAACCTCGTCGACCTACACGTCTACGTCGACGGTTCGGAGGCTCTCGGCGGTGGCAACCTGTACGACTTCACCTATTCGGAAGTGACACCGGACTTTCCACTGCCGTTCACATACCCACCCTTCGCGGCGCTCGTCTTCTTTCCCCTGCACTTCCTGCCGTTCACCCTGGTCGGCGTCTGTTGGCAGTTGCTCACCATCCTCGCGCTGTATGCGTTGGCCCGCATGAGTCTGAGTCTCGTGCTCGGCGCGGCGGCCCGTCGACCCCACTGGCGGACGGTGGCACTTCTGTGGACGACGGTGGGCGTCTGGCTGGAGCCGGTGCGCACCACACTCGACTACGGGCAGATCAATGTCTTCCTCGCCTTGCTCGTGATGACTGCGGTACGTAGTTCATGGTGGTGGCTGTCGGGTGCGCTCGTCGGCTTCGCGGCGGGCATCAAACTGACCCCGGCCATCACGGGGCTGTATTTTCTGCTCCAGCGCAGGTGGAAAGCGGCGGTCTTCTCGGGCGTCGCGTTCGCGGCGACCGTCGGCCTCAGTTATCTCTTGGTCGGTTCCGAGGCACGTGAGTATTTCACCCACCTCCTCGGGGACGCAGATCGCATCGGTCCGGTCGGTTCGGTATGGAACCAATCTCTGCGCGGGGCGTTGTCGAGGCTGCTCGGGTACGACGTCGGAACGGGTGCAGTCTGGGTGGTGGGCGTCGCGCTCACTGTGGTCCTCGCGGTGCTCGCCTGGCGCGCTCTCGCCCGCGACGACAGGTTGGGCACACTCGTCGTCGTGGAGCTGCTGGGACTGCTCGTGTCCCCGATCTCGTGGTCACACCACTGGGTATGGGTGATCCCGATGCTGATCTGGCTTCTTCACGGTCCCTACGGATCGATGCTCGGTACCCGGGTCGTCGCGGGGTACTGGCTCGTCACGACGCTGATCGGGGTGCCGTGGGTTCTGAGCTTCTTCCAGGACTCGATCTGGCTCATCTCACGGCCTGCGGTGCTCGCGTGGCTCGGCACCGTCGACGTGGTGGGCGCATTCGCCGTGTATGCCTGGATTGCCTGGGCGGGCAGGCGGGCGAAGCTGACGCCTACCCTGCCAGCACGTCGATCTGTGCAGCGAGATCCAGATCGAGCTGTGTGATCCCCCCGGCCGAGTGGGTCGACAAGGTGTAGGTGACCTGGCGCCACCGGATGTCGATGTCGGGATGGTGGTTGGCGGCCTCGGCGGCCGCGGCAACCTTGCGGACCAGTTCGATCGCGTCGATGAAGCTCGGCGACTCGATGGTGCGGACCAGCGAGTCGCCGGTGCGCCGCCACTCGGGCAGTCCGGCGAGCCCGGCATCGATACTTCCGTCTGACAGCAACTCGGTCATACCCCATGATGGTGCGGTGTCGACGCAACCTGCAAGACCCGCCACGAACAACGGCGAAGTGGTGGCTGCGGCGATAATCGTCGACGGACGCCTCCTACTCGCCCAGCGGAGGCGACCGCCCGAGCTGGCGGGCCTGTGGGAACTGCCGGGCGGCAAGGCCGAAGCAGGGGAGACGGCCGAGGACGCGCTCAGGCGGGAACTGCGAGAAGAACTCGGCGTCGAGGTGGCAGGGGGCACGAGGGTAGGGGACGACGTGCCCCTTCCCGACGGGCGCGTGCTCCGCGCCTACCGGGTGGACCTGGTGTCGGGAACACCGTCCGCGCTCGACCATGCCGAGGTGCGGTGGGTGAACGGCCGAGAGCTCGGGGAGATCGACCTGGTCGGCAACGATCGGGGATGGGTGCCGGACCTGCGTCCGTACCTCGACGGTGGAAACTGAGAACAACGGTCGATCGGGCCGCCGGCTCAGGTTTTACGGGCCTTCACGAGGCCCTTCTTCAGGTCCTTCTTGGAGGCGCCTTCGTTCTCGAGCTTCTTCATCCGCATGATGACCACCGGGCACTTGAGGCAACGCTTCTTGCTGCGGCAGCACTTCTTCTTCGGCTTGAGGCCCGAGACCTCGGTGGCCTTGATCTTGCCCATGCTCGGCTCGGCCTCCCTAGCTCTGACGGAACACCGGATGCGACGCTCGACCCAGGCTAGCGTGGCCGCGACTTCGTCCGCTGCCGACCTGGAACCGGCCCGCACATTGCGTGGCGCAGATCACTTTACGCTGGTGCCCGATGCCCCTCGACGTCCGCGATGCGCGGAACCGGGCCGCGGGCGGGTAGTATTTACGTGGCCGCGATGCCTGTATGAGCGATTTTGCCATCGCCTCGACGAGGGATTTCTGAATCAGGATGACAATGCGGCCGCCAGAAGGTCGTGCGAGTGAACTTTCGCGTGGCCGAATCAACTCAGCCAGGAGAGCCATCGCGTGACCATCACCAGCTTCCGTAACGTTGCCATCGTCGCACACGTCGACCACGGCAAGACCACTCTCGTCGACGCCATGCTGCGCCAATCGGGGGCTTTCGAGGAGCGCGCCGAGCTGGTCGATCGCGTCATGGACTCCGGCGACCTCGAGCGCGAGAAGGGCATCACGATCCTCGCGAAGAACACTGCCGTCCACAAGCACCATGCCGACGGCAGCGTCACCGTGATCAACGTGATCGACACCCCGGGCCACGCCGACTTCGGTGGTGAGGTCGAGCGCGGCCTGTCCATGGTCGACGGTGTCGTCCTGCTCGTCGACGCGTCCGAGGGCCCGCTGCCGCAGACTCGGTTCGTGCTCCGCAAGGCCCTCGCTGCCTCGCTGCCCGTGATCCTCGTGGTCAACAAGACCGACCGTCCCGATGCCCGCATCGAAGAGGTCGTCTCCGAGAGTCACGACCTGCTTCTCGACCTCGCCTCGGACCTCGACGACGAGGCCGCGGAAGCCGCCGAACTCGCTCTCGACCTCCCGGTCCTCTACGCCTCCGGCCGTGAGGGCAAGGCGTCCAAGAGTCAGCCCGAGAACGGTCACGCACCGGACGCCGAGAACCTCGACGCCCTGTTCGACGTGCTTCTGAACTACGTTCCTGCACCCAAGGGCAACGTCGACGCGCCGCTGCAGGCTCACGTCACCAACCTCGACGCCTCCGCATTCCTGGGCCGCCTCGCGCTGGTGCGCATCCACAACGGCGAGCTGACCAAGGGTCAGACCGTCTCCTGGTGCCGTGAGGTGGACGGCGAGCCCGTCGTCACCAAGGCCAAGATCACCGAATTGCTCGCGACCAAGGGTGTCGAGCGTCAGCCTGCCGAGAGGGCGGTTGCCGGCGATATCGTCGCCGTCGCCGGTTTCCCCGACATCATGATCGGTGACACGCTCGCCGATCTGGAGAACCCTGTCCCGCTGCCTCGGATCACCGTCGACCAGCCCGCCATCTCGGTCACCATCGGCACCAACACGTCGCCGCTCGTCGGCCGGGTCAGTGGGCACAAGCTCACCGCCCGCATGGTGAAGTCCCGCCTCGACCAGGAGCTCGTCGGCAACGTCTCGCTCAAGGTCCTCGACATCGGTCGCCCCGACGCCTGGGAGGTGCAGGGCCGTGGTGAACTCGCGCTCGCCATTCTCGTCGAGCAGATGCGCCGCGAAGGCTTCGAGCTGACCGTAGGCAAGCCGCAGGTGGTCACCCGGCAGGTCGACGGCAAGGTGCACGAGCCCTTCGAGGAGCTCACCATCGACAGCCCCGAGGAGTACCTCGGTGCCATCACCCAGCTGCTGGCCAACCGCAAGGGCAAGATGGTCCAGATGGCGAACCACGGCGCAGGCTGGGTTCGGATGGAGTTCATCGTCCCGTCGCGTGGCCTCATCGGTTTCCGTACCGACTTCCTCACCGAGACCCGCGGCACCGGCATCGCCAATGCGGTGTTCCACGGTTATGCACCGTGGGCCGGCGAGATCCGGGCACGCCACACCGGCTCGCTCGTCTCGGACCGCACCGGCACCGTCACCCCGTTCGCGATGATCCAGCTGGCCGATCGCGGCACCTTCTTCGTCGAGCCGGGTGCCGATACCTACGAGGGCATGGTCGTGGGCATCAACCCGCGCCAGGAGGACCTCGACATCAACGTCACCCGCGAGAAGAAGCTGACCAACATGCGTCAGTCCTCCGCCGACGTGATGGAGACCCTCGCCAAGCCCATCAAGCTCGAACTCGAGGGCGCGATGGAGTTCTGCGCCGGCGACGAGTGCGTCGAGGTCACCCCGGAGGTCGTGCGGGTGCGCAAGGTGCACCTGTCGGCCACCGACCGCGCCCGTGAGCGTTCGCGTTCCAAGGCCCGCGACAAGGCGGCCCTGTAGGTCCGGCGTCCGACCACGTAAGACACAACCGGGCGAATGTACCTTCGGTCGATCGCCGACCGAAGGTACATTCGCTCGAGGGTTTCCGGAGCCTTCCGGTCTCTCTGAGGAAAGGCGGCGCGGTGGTTGCTGGGGGTTCGATCGACAGAGCGTGGGGAGTTCGGCGTCGAAGGCGTGGCAACGGGCTCGTGACCACCGCGGTGTTTCTCGCAGTGTCCACGACGGTCCTCACCTCGTGTACGGCCGACCCGCCGCCTCCCGTCGAGAGCACCGACAGCCCCAAACCCACCGTCTCACCCACGGAGAAGCAGCCCGTCGTGGTGGCCATCGACGACGTCGGCAGTGGATTCAACCCGCATCTCCTGTCGGATCAGTCGCCGGCGAACTCCGCCGTCAGCGCACTCGTCCTTCCGAGCCCGTTCCGCCCCGTCCCCGACCCGCAGCGTGTGGGTGGCAGTAACTGGATCCCCGATACCTCGCTCGTGATATCCGCCGAGGTCTCGTCGCAGGAACCGTTCACCATCACCTATCAGTTACGCAACGAAGCGCAATGGTCCGACGGTGCGCCGATCGCCGCGGAGGATTTCCGCTACCTGTGGCAGCAGATGATCAGCGCCCCGGGAGCCGTCGACCCGGCCGGCTATCAACTCATCGAGGACGTGCGGTCGTCGGGCGGTGGCAAGACTGTGAACGTGGTGATGAAGTCCGCGTACCCGGCGTGGCGAGAGCTGTTCACCGACCTCCTGCCGTCGCACCTGATCAAGGATTCGCCGGGGGGATTCGCCACCGGGCTGTCCGAGAACATTCCGGTGTCGGGCGCACACTTCCACATCAAAAACATCGACCGCGGTCGCGACGAAATTCTGCTCGAACGTAACGATCGATTCTGGGACAAGCCGGCGACCCCGGACCAGATACTCATGCGGCGTGACGGAACCCCCGCGCAGCTCGCCGACTCGATGCGCAACAACGACACGCAGATCGTGCAGATTCACGGCGGCACAGCCACTTCCGCTCAGCTCGCGGCGATCCCGACCGTGCGCACGGGTGCGTCGTTCCAGCCGCGAGGGCTGTCGCTGACCCTCAACGGACGGGTGCCCGAACTCGCGGACGTCCGGGTACGGCGGAGTCTGCTGGACTTGCTCGATACCGACCTTCTGGCGGTCGTCGGGGCGGGAAGCGAAGCGGCCGCCGTACCCACCCGCTCGCAGGTGTACGCCCCGTCCGACCCGGGTTACACCGCTACCGCCCCCGCGCGCCCGTCCCGCGAACAGGTGCTGGCGCAGCTCGCGGAATACGGCTATGTCTCCGACATTGCCGCGCCCACTCCCGATCCCGCCGCAACCGTGCCGCAGGTGAGGCTCGTCCGTGGTGGCGTGCCGCTCTCGCTCGTCATCGGAACTCCGGAGGGGGATGACACCGCAAATGCTGTCGCGAACACGGCTGCCGACCAACTGCGTAGTGCCGGAGTGGACGCCAGTGTGCAAGCAATACCCGCGGAGGAGTTGTACGGAGAAGCGTTGACGAGCGGCGAGATCGGTGCCGTCGTCGGATGGTCCCGCGACGGTTCCGATCCGGCAACCGCGCTGGCCTCCCGGCACAGTTGCCCGCCCGCCGCAGCGACGAACACGCCGGCTCGAGCCGAAGGGGCTGCACCGGAAGGGAATTCCGCCGCAGAGGCGGAAGCGCCGTCCAATCTGTCCGGCCTGTGCGACCCCTCGCTGCAGCCCGCGATCGACGCCGCGTTGCGCGGTGCGGGTGACGTATCCCAGGCTCTGGCCGACGCAGATCGCCGACTGTGGGATCTTGCTGCCGTGCTACCGATCATGCAGGACCGCACGTTGGTGGCGGTAGGGCCCGGTGTCGAGGGAGTGTCGCTGTCGGGCGCTGTGCCGGTAGGGATTTTCAGTGACGCGTCCGGTTGGAGCAGGATCGAGGAATGACCGATCGGCGCCTTCTCTTCATCCATGCCCATCCCGACGACGAAACGATCACCACCGGTGGCACCATCGCGCATTACGCCGCCGAGGGTGTCGAGGTACACGTCCTGACCTGCACGCTGGGTGAGGAAGGCGAGGTGATCGGGGACGAGTGGGCCGGGCTCGTTGCCGGTGCCGCCGATCAGCTCGGCGGATACCGGATCGGCGAACTGAGGTCTGCCCTGTCGATTCTCGGCGCCGGCCGGCCGCGGTTCCTGTTAGGGGCGGGGCACTTTCGCGATTCGGGAATGGCGGGTACGCCCTCGGCAGCTCATCCGCGCGCCTTCGTCAACGCCGACAAAGAAACGGCGATCGTAGCCTTGGTGGCGGTCATCCGGGAGCTGCGACCGCACGTCGTCGTCACCTACGACGAGCACGGCGGCTACGGGCACCCCGACCACATCCAGGCGCATCGCCTCACGGAGGCGGCGGTAGAGGCGTCGGGGACGACGACATTTCCCGACGCCGGTGAGCCGTGGCCGGTGGCCAAGCTGTACTGGACGGTCACCGAGGCGAGCGCGCTCGAATCGGGGATCTGCCGGATCGGCGACCTCCCCGAAGGATGGCGACTGCCCGAGCCCGGCGAACTACCGAGCGTGCCCGACTCCCAGGTCACCACGGTGATCGACGTGCGGGCGGTGCTGGACGCCAAGCAGGCCGCACTCGCGGCTCATGCCACGCAGGTGAGGGTGGCGCCCGGAGGTGCCGAGTTCGCGCTCTCCAACGCCGTCGCCCAGCCGATCCTTTCGGAGGAACACTTCGTGCTGGCCCGTGGTCGGTCGGGGGAGGTCGACGACCGTGGTCGTGAGCGTGACCTCTTCGCCGGTGTAGAGCTCTGACCTCTGCGGTGCCGGGCATGACCGCACTTAACTGTGACTGGCATTACGTATTACACTGTGGCGCACATCACGCAGTGGCTCAGTCCGAGTCCGTGTGACGCCCGTCAGGAGAGGTCTTCGATGTACAACTGGGATGTTCAGAACGCCATAGTGGCGTTCGTCGACTCGCTGAGGCCGTCATGGCCCGCTCAGCGCGAGCTGTACTACAGCGTGCTGTATGGATTTGCCGACATGCAGAGTCACTTGCTGACCCTGCTGGGTTACCCACCGGTCCCCTGATCCACTATTGACACATGGCCGTCGGCACCGCAGAAAAACGTGAACATACGGACGTTCTGGCAAGGGCCACCCTTGCCCTGCTGGTGTTCGACGGCCTTTTGTGTGCCGTCCTCGCCGTACTTTTCCTTCCGCTGTACCTCGGGGCGACGCCGTTCCCGGTGAGCATCCTCGTCGCCGGAGCGGTCAATGTGGCATTGGTGATCGCCGCGCGGTCCGCGACCGGCCGGGTGGGCGCCGCAGTCCTCCCACTCGTCGGGTGGATCGTGGGTTTCCTGCTCTGCATGCTCGGGGGGCCGGGCGGCGACGTTCTCCTGCTCGCGTCCGTGTGGACCCTGCTGCTGTTTCTCGGCGCGTTGATTCCGCCTGCCGCATATCTCTGGAAGGTCGGGTCGCCGCTGCCGCCCACGTCCCCAGTTCCTGCCTGAGCGCCTGGACCTCTGGGTACCCGACCTTCAGTACGCGACCGGGTGCTGCGGCTGATAGACCATCATCTCGCCGGCGCCGGGAATCCTCAGCGCGGTGGTCAGGCCGTACCCCTCGTCGCGAACGTCGCGGGTGAACTCGGCGCCCTTCGCCTTCAACTCGGCAACTGTCGCCTCGATGTCGTCGCAGACGAGCGAAATCTCATGGTGAGGCTGCGTCGACCACGGCTCCCCGCCGCGGTCGTCCGACGTGGGATGCACGCCCATCTCGGAGGGGCCGGTGCGGAAAATGAGCCACCCGCCTCCCGCGTCCACGTGGTCCCAGCCCAGCACGTCCCGGAAGAAGTCGCGGGCAGCTTCGGCGTCGTCGGCATAGACGAGCGTGTGCACGGCAGTGATCATCTCGTCAGCATAAGCCGGAACGTCCGTCACACTGGGACAATGTCGAACGATGAACTTGCGGGACTGACCATCGCCGTCACCGCCGAACGCCGAGCCGCGGAGTTCATCACGCTGCTCGAACGTCACGGTGCCACCGTGACGCACACACCTGCCATCCACGTGCTGCCCTTGGTCGACGACTCCGATCTGAAAGCGCGAACGGCCGACATCATCGCCTCTCCGCCGGACCTCGTCGTCATCAGCACGGCCGTCGGCTTCCGGGGGTGGATGGACGCCGCACGGGCCTGGGGTAACGACGAGGCCCTCGTCGGCGCGTTGAGCTCGGCACGCATCATCACCCGCGGTCCCAAAGCCAAGGGCGCCGTACGCGGTGCGGGCCTGCGGGAGGAGTGGTCGCCGGAGACGGAGTCGTCCGAGGAAGTGTCGCAACACCTCATCGCCGAGGGAGTGCAGGGGCTACACGTTGCGGTCCAACTGCACGGCACGATCACGGAGTGGGAACCGATCACCGATTTGAGCGTCTCCCTGGCCGAGGCGGGCGCGCGGACCACCGCGGTGTCGGTGTACCGGTGGATACGGCCCGTCGATCAACGACCCCTGCGGGCGCTGGTCGACGGCATCACCGGTGGTGACGTCGACGCGGTCACCTTCACCAGCGCGCCGGCGGTGTCCTCGCTGCTGAGCACTGCGAAGGACGTCGGACGCGTCGACGCTCTCGTCCGCGCGTTCAACGGGCCGGTGGCCGCGATCTGCGTCGGTTCGGTGACGGCGTCGCCTCTCACCGTGCTCGGTGTCGACACCATGCAACCCACCCGCTCACGGTTGGGCAGCATGGCCAAATACATCATCGAGGAACTGCCCAACCGGCGCCAACTGGGGTGAACGGCACTTTCGGCGCTTCAGACGGGTCGGATGTACCGTTCGCCCGGGGAGCCGGATCACCCCATCAACCCGGCCGCGCGTGCGGCTTCGGAGAGCACCGACTCGAGCATCGCGGGGGTGAGGCGGCCGGTGAAGGTGTTCTGCTGGCTGACGTGGTAACACCCGAACAGGTGCAGAGGGCCGCTTCGGCCGGCGAGTTCGACGTGGGCGCCGTGGCCGAACTTCGGGCGGGGTCGCGGGACGACCCATCCGGCGTCCTCCAGCACGGGCAGCAGTGCCTGCCAGCCGAATCCGCCGAGCACGATCACCGAGCGCAGCCGAGGCTGCAGGATTCTCAATTCGGCGTCGAGCCAGCGACGGCAGGTCTGCCGTTCCACAGGCGTGGGTTTGTTGTCGGGCGGCGCACAGTGCACGGGTGCCGTGACCCTGGTGCCGAACAGTTCGAGGCCGTCACCGATGTGCGTGGCGGTCGGCTGACTCGCCAGACCGACGGCATGCAGCGCCGCGTAGAGGAAGTCGCCGCTGCGGTCGCCGGTGAACATCCGCCCCGTCCGGTTTCCGCCGTGTGCGGCAGGAGCGAGTCCGACGATCAGCATGGCGGCGTCGGGTGGTCCGAATCCCGGAACGGGTCGGCCCCAGTATGTTTCGTTCCGGTAGGCGGCGCGCTTCTCGAGAGCCACCTTCTCTCGCCACTCCACCAGACGTGGGCAGGCGCGGCAGTCGACGAGTTCGGCGTCGAGGCGCGCAAGATCGTTCAGCGGCGCGCCCACACGTCACCTCCGCCTGGAGTCACGGACTCGACGAGAGTCCACGCCTGATCGGCGGGGAGGTCGATCACGAGGTATTTTCCGGTGCCCGCGGGGGTGGCGGCGATGACGGTGGCCACCCCCGACCGGCGTTGGAAGAACGTCTGGCGGACGGTCCAACCGATGATGCCGTTCGCCTCGAGGCTGTCGCGGGCCCGGTCGAGGGAGCCGCTGCGGGTGATCAGCCAACCGGGAAGAATCGCGTGGCCGAGCCCGCGGTACCGGTCCCAGGCGAGGGCAGCTCCGGCGACCGTGGCCACACCGATTCCTGCCCACACGGGCCAGATCACCGGACGGCCGACCCCCGCGAGGACGAGCGCGGCAAGCAGTGCGACACCCGCCGGGATCAGCGCCCTCGTGTATCGCCGCCGTCGTGCGGCAGCTCCGTGCGGCCTCAGTGCCACCGCGGCTTGACGACTGTCTCCGATCACCGTGGCCATCACCCGTTCGGCTTCACGGCGCGGCGCTTGGGGAAGCAGAAGCGAGGACTCGTGTTTCTCGGCGCTGACCCCGGTCATGACGGCGTCGAGCCGGGCACCGCCGGCCAGCCGGAGAAGCAACGGCTCCTTCAAGGTCGTGCCCCGCAACCGCGCACGGTCGAGCGTCGTCTGCCGGGTCTTCAGGAGACCGTGGCTGACGTGCAGTGTCCGTCCGTTGTCGGTGAGGGTCAGGTTGCCGTACGCCAGGAGATAGCGAATACATGCCAGTGCACTGGCAGCGATCAGGATTACGACGATTCCGAAGACCACCACGAGCGCGATACCGAGCCGCTCGGCCGATTCGATACCTTCGGTCACCGTCGAGGACCGTGCGATCTCGCGGGCGATTCCGTACTGGAATGCGATGCCGACGATCGCGCCGATGGTGACGACGCCCGTCAGCGAGAACGGGGCGTATCGCACCCAGGAGGGCCTCCAGTGCCCGATCTCGTGTACGGGACGCTCGGCGGCGATCGTGCCGGGTCCGGGCACTGTTTCGGGTGTGTGGGAGAGCAGTGCGGCGCGCAGATCCGGTACGAGGACGGCGGAGAGGGCATTGAGTTCGAACTTCGCCGCGTCCGGCTTGGAACCGACCTGTTGTCCCGTGCCGATCCGGACGATCGACAATCCGAGCAGGCGATGCAGCACTCCCGCCTCGACATCCACCGAGCGGATGCGGTTCCGGGGAATGGAGAGGAGTCGTTTGCGGAAGAGTCCCTGCCTCAATTGCACGTGGACGGGACCGATGCGGTAGCTCGTGGTGAACCAGCGCGAGAGGCCGAGTGCCACGAACGCCGCCACCGCGATCAGACCCCACACGTGGTTCCCACTCTGGCTGCCGACGATCAGCGACAGCAGCAGCACGGGCAGCAGCTTCACGATCTCGCTCACCGGATGAACCAGCAGCATCCGCCGATCCAGGCGGAGCCAAGGTTGTTCTGCCTCGGCAGCGGCCGCGGCCTCCCCCTGAGCGAGGGGAGGCGCGACTCCGGGCGGCGGCGGCGCAGTCACGTGGCGTCGCCGACGTTGGTTCCGGCGATCTCGGTGAGCTGGGCCACGGTGCGATCTGCGGTGTCCTGGTCGAGGGCGGTGATCTTGACGGCACCGGCCGACGACGCCGTGGTCACAGTGACTGTGGCGAGACCGAGCATGCGGTCGATCGGGCCGCGTTCGGTGTCGACCGTCTGCACCCGGGAGATCGGGGCGATGCGCCGTTCCTGCGTGAACCATCCGGTGCGCGTGTATACGGCGGTGTCGCTGATCTCCCAGCGATGCACGCGATAGCGCCAGAACGGAACGACGGTGACATGCAACAGGGCGAGGACGACAGTGGCCGCTGCAACGCTGATCTGAGCCCAGGTCGGCCACCAGGTGCCGACGAAGGCACCCACCGCCTGGAGGGCGAAGACCGGGAGCCACAAGAGTGCGGCGTTGATGGCCCACAGCTGCCTGGCTCGGGGGCTGGGCCGCCACAGCGGATCGGCCATGGTGACGGTAGCGGGCGCACTCATGCCCCTACTTTGGCCGTGCACCGGCATTCTGTCGAGAACAGACCTATCGTGGGAGGACCCCCGAAGCGAAAGGAGCGCAGACATGACGTCATTCGATGCGGCCAACTCTCCGGAGGTTCCCGAGGCCGACCGTCTGGAGCAGGAACTGGCCGTCGACGACGAGCCCACTGACCAGGTAGAAGGGGTGTCGTCCTTGGAAGTGAACGAGGCGGATGCCGCGGAGCAGAGCCGAGTCGTCCCGGACGACGAAGACTATCCGCGCGAATAGCGTTACGGGCCGCTCGGGGGAGTCTGAGTGGCACGTGCGCGAGTGGGTGGCGCATGATCGCTGGGTGACCCATTCAGGTGAAGAGACCGGCCGGCCCACCATGCTTCCCATACCGGGTATTCGAGCGGCGACCTCGACTGGCGCATCGGTGCAGGAAGTGGCACCTTCTGCCTCGGCTATGCGGCGTGTGTTGCGGCGTGCCCGGGACGGTGCGACGTTGAATGTCGACGAGGCCACTGTTCTGTTGCAGGCGCGTGGTGATGATCTGGTCGATCTGTGTGCGTCGGCGGCGAAGGTGCGTGATGCTGGGTTGCTGGCGGCGGGCAGACCCGGGGCGGTCACGTATTCACGCAAGGTGTTCATTCCGTTGACGCGGTTGTGCCGCGACAAGTGCCATTACTGCACGTTCGTGACCGTGCCGGGCAAGCTGCGGGCCGAGGGCCGGGGTGCGTATCTCGAGCCGGACGAGGTGCTCGAGATCGCCCGCCGGGGCGCTGAACTGGGGTGCAAGGAGGCCCTGTTCACGTTGGGTGATCGTCCCGAGGAGCGGTGGCCCGAGGCCAAGCAGTGGCTCGACGAGCGCGGCTACGATTCGACGCTCGACTATCTGCGGGCGATGTCGATCCGGGTGCTCGAGGAGACCGGGCTGTTGCCGCACCTGAATCCCGGGGTGATGAACTGGGAAGAGATCTCCCGCCTCAAGCCGGTGGCGCCGTCGATGGGGATGATGCTCGAGACCACGGCCACCCGGTTGTTCACCGACAAGGGTGAATGCCATTACGGCAGCCCGGACAAGGATCCGGCGGTGCGGCTGCGCACGCTCACCGACGCGGGGCGGTTGAACGTGCCGTTCACGACGGGGATTTTGGTGGGTATCGGCGAGAGCGTGCGCGAGCGTGCCGAGTCGATCATGGCGATCCGCAAATCGCACAAGGCGTTCGGGCACATTCAGGAAGTGATCATCCAGAACTTCCTGGCCAAACCGGATACCGCGATGCGCGATGTCCCCGATGCCGGTCTCGACGAATTTCTGGCGTCGATTGCGGTATCGCGGTTGCTGCTCGGTCCGGGGATGCGGATCCAGTCACCACCCAACCTGGTCTCGAACACCGAATGTGCGGCGTTGCTCGGTGCCGGTGTCGACGACTGGGGTGGGGTGTCGCCGTTGACCCCGGACCATGTGAACCCCGAACGCCCGTGGCCGAATCTGGACACCCTGGCCGAGATCACCGCGCAGGCCGGGTTCGTGCTCACCGAACGCACGGCGGCGCAGCCACAGTTCGTGCTCGCCGGCTCGCCGTGGATCGATCCGCGGATCCTCGGGCACGTGCAGGCCCTCGCCGACCCGGACACCGGGTTGGCGCGGCCGGAGACGGTCCCGGTCGGGTTGCCGTGGCAGGAGCCGGACGAGTCGTGGGAGTCGACCGGGCGGGTGGATCTGCACACCGGAATCGACACCGACGGCCGCAACACCGATACCCGCAGCGATCTGGGCAGTGCGTTCGGGGACTGGGAGACCGTCCGTGAGCAGGTCCTCGAACTCAGTGGCCCGGTGCGGGTGGACACCGATGTGCTGGCGGCGTTGCGCAGCGCCGAACGCGACCCGGCCGGATGCACCGACGACGAGTACCTGGCGTTGGCCACGGCCGAGGGTCCGGGTCTCGAGGCGATGGTGGCGCTGGCCGACGCCCTGCGCCGGGAGGCGGTCGGGGACGAGGTCACGTATGTGGTGAACCGGAACATCAACTTCACCAACATCTGCTACACCGGTTGCCGGTTCTGTGCGTTCGCGCAGCGCAAGGGTGATGCGGATGCGTTCACCCTGTCGACGTCCGAGGTCGCGGACCGGGCGTGGGAGGCGCACGTCGCCGGGGCGACGGAGGTGTGCATGCAGGGGGGTATCGATCCGGAGTTGCCGGTCACCGGGTACGCCGATCTGGTGCGGGCGGTGAAGAAGCGGGTGCCGTCGATGCATGTGCATGCGTTCTCGCCGATGGAGATCGTCAACGGTGCCGCCAAGGGTGGGCAGAGCATCCGGGACTGGCTCACCGAATTGCGGGAGGCGGGTCTGGACACCATCCCGGGCACGGCCGCGGAGATCCTCGACGACGAGGTCCGCTGGGTGCTGACGAAGGGGAAGTTGCCCACGGCCACCTGGGTCGAGGTGGTCACCACCGCGCACGAGGTGGGGCTGCGGTCGAGTTCGACGATGATGTACGGCCACGTCGACAATCCGAAGCACTGGGTGGGGCATCTGCGGGTGCTGTCCGGAATCCAGGACCGGACCGGTGGTTTCACCGAGTTCGTGCCGTTGCCGTTCGTGCATCAGAGCGCGCCGCTGTATCTCGCGGGTGCCTCGCGTCCGGGCCCGACCAACCGCGACAACCGCGCCGTGCACGCCCTGTCCCGGATCATGCTGCACGGGCGGATCCCGAACATTCAGACCAGTTGGGTCAAGCTCGGTGTCACGGGTACTCAGGTGATGTTGCAGGGCGGTGCCAACGATCTCGGCGGCACCCTGATGGAGGAAACCATCTCCCGGATGGCCGGGTCCGAGCACGGTTCGGAGAAGACCGTCGCCGAACTACGGGCCATCGCCGAGGGGATCGGCCGCCCGGCACGCGAACGCACCACCACCCACGCCCGACGCGAAGGAAGGTCACCGGCAGCATGAGCGATACGGATCGGCTCGGAGACGACAAGGTCGTCGCGATACTGGATCGGGCCGCGCGCGGCATCAACCCTGTGCTCGATCTGGCACTGACGGACCCGTTCGGAATCAAGGGCCGGACGTTCGTCCCGACACCGGAGGAGCGCAGCGCCGCAGAAGCCCTGCTCGACGGCATCGCCTGGGTGCTGGACACGATCCAGTTCCCGGGAACGGCGTCGTGGGAGAAGGCGTCCGACGACGAACGCGCTCGGTGGTGGGTGACGCGCATCGGGGCACTCAACACGATCGCGGTCGCGTTTCCGGGCATGTTCGGCGTTCTCCTGAACCGATTGCCCATCCGAGACCTGCTCGGGTTCGCGAACCAGGCTCTGGTACTCGTCGCCGTCGCGCGGGAGCACGGTGTCACCGAGCGGGCCGAGCAGGTGGAGCTGCTGGCATCGGTGCTGTGCCGGCGTGAGGCCGACGCTCGCGCCCTGTCTGCCGACGGTGACGAGCCCCGCCCCGACACAGGGGAGTCGTCGTGGCGTCCGTTCGCACTGATAGGCGTCTTGTGGCGCACGGCCCGCACGCTGCGTGCACTCACCACCGAGCTCGATCAACGGCCGGGGCCCGGTAGCACCTACTCTCTGCTCGGCAACGTGCCGGTGATCGGTGTGGTGGCCGCGTATCTCGGTGAACGGGGAGCGCTGGCGCGGGCGGCGAAGCAGGGTGAGCAATGGATCAGCTCCCGCGCGGCGCTCACCCCGGGACTGCGCCGGGTCAGGTAACCCTCAGCGAAAAGTGGGAGTCCGGGCAGGGGATAATAGGGTCTTCTGCGGGTCTTCCGCAGCTCGTTGGTGGCGTCAGAAAGGCAGGGAGAGCGGCAGTGCCCTACACGATTGCTGAACCGTGCGTAGATGTGTTGGACAAGGCATGTATCGAGGAGTGCCCTGTCGACTGCATCTACGAGGGCGGGCGGATGCTCTACATCCATCCCGACGAGTGTGTGGACTGCGGTGCCTGTGAACCTGTCTGCCCGGTAGAAGCCATCTTCTATGAAGACGACGTCCCGGAACAGTGGAACGGCTACATCGCCGCCAACGTCGATTTCTTCGACGACCTCGGATCCCCCGGTGGCGCAGCGAAGTTGGGCAAGGTCGATTACGACCCACCGTTCATCAAGGCGTTGCCGCCCATGGGCGAGGACTAGATGTGTCGCGTATCTCGGTAGCCAAGGCACTTCCCGACTTTCCCTGGGACTCGCTCGAGTCGGCCAAGGCGAAAGCACTCGCGCACCCGGGCGGCATCGTCAACCTGTCGGTGGGCACGCCCGTCGATCCCGTTGCGCCGATCATCCAGGAGGCGCTGGCCGCGGTCGCGGCTGTCCCCGGATATCCGACGACGCACGGCACGGAGGAGTTACGTGTCGCTGCCGTCGAGTCGCTGAAACGCCGGTACGGGATCGCGGGGATCGATCCGGTCTCGGTGCTCCCCGCCATCGGTACCAAGGAACTGATCGCCTGGCTGCCCAGCCTCCTCGGGCTCGGGTCCGACGATCTGGTGGTCATTCCGGAACTCGCGTATCCCACGTACGAGGTGGGGGCGCTTCTCGCGGGTGCCCGCGTGATCCGCGCCGACGGGCTCAACCGGTTGGGGCCGGAGGCTGCGTCCCTCATCTTCGTCAATTCGCCGTCCAACCCCACCGGCAAGGTGCTGGGCCTCGAACATCTGCGCAAGGTGGTCGACTGGGCGCGGCGGCGCGGCGCCCTCGTCGTCTCCGACGAGTGCTACCTGGGACTTACCTGGGAGGGTGAGGCGCTGTCGATCCTCGACGAGCGGGTGAACGACGGCGATCTCACCGGCTTGCTCGCCGTGCACTCCCTGTCGAAGACGTCGAATCTCGCGAGCTACCGCGCCGGATTCGTCACCGGTGATCCCGTGCTGGTTGCCGAACTCCTCGAGGTGCGCAAGCACGCTGGGATGATGGTGCCACTGCCCATCCAGTCGGCGATGACGGCCGCGCTGTCCGACGACGAGCACGAGAACGAGCAGCGCGAGCGCTATCGTCGTCGCCGCGACATCCTCCTCGCCGCAGTACGGGGTGCCGGGTTCACCGTCGACGATTCCGAGGCCGGGCTTTACATCTGGGCCACCCGCGGTGAGTCGTGCCGCGACACCGTCGAGTGGTTCGCCGATCGCGGCATTCTCGTCGCCCCGGGGGAGTTCTACGGTCCCCGTGGCGGCACGCATGTGCGGATCGCCCTGACGGCCAGTGACGAGCGGATCGAGGCGGCGGCCGAGCGGTTGCGCTGAGGCGGCGGCCGAGCGGTTGCGCTGAGGTGCGGTGGTTCGCGGTGACAGGATTGTGTCCGTGAACCTCGACGATGTCGCCGACGAGTTGTACGGCCTCGACCCCGGCGAGTTCGTCGCGGCGCGCACTGCTCGGGTGGAAGCGGCCCGTGAGGCTGGGGATCGTGCGCTGGCGACTGCCATCGGGAAGCTGCGGAAACCGACGACGGTGGGGTGGCTGGTCAACCTACTCTCGCGCGAGTTGCCGGAGGAGGTGGGCGCGCTTTTGCAGTTGGGGGAGGCGCTTCGGGACGCTCAACGTCATCTGTCGGGGCCGGACCTTCGGAAACTGTCCGCCCAACGGCAGCAGGCAGTGAGCGCCCTGGCTCGCCGGGCGGGGGACATTGCGGCCGAGCGCGGGCGGCAGGTCGGTGAAGACGCTTTACGCGAGGTGGGGCAGACGCTTACAGCGGCGCTCGCCGATTCCGACACGGCGGATCAGGTTCGGCTCGGCCGGATGGTGACTGCTGCGAGTTACAGCGGTTTCGGTCCGGCCGGACTGAGTGTCGTCTCGGGGAAGCCGGCGAAGAAGAGCGAGAAATCGGGGAGCTCGACCGCGTCGGACGCGGGTTCGTCCGCGATGTCGGCTACCGAGTCCAAGCCGAAATCAGCGACCGAGTCCAAGCCGAGGTCGGCATCTCGGAAGGACACGAAGTCGGAGGCGCGCAAGCGCGACGCCGAGCGAGCGGCCGCCGAGACGGAGCTCGCCGAGGCCACGTCCCAAGCGGAGGAGATCCGGGACGCGCTGGGCAGTGCGCGGTCGGAACTCGAACAGGCGCGCTCGACGCTGGCGGAGATCGACCGGCGCATCGACGAGTTGCGCGCGGAACTCGAACACGCTGAGCAGGAACGGCAGTTCACCCGGAACGCCGAGAAGGTGTCGGCGGAGAGCGTGCGTCGGACGGAACGGGAACTCGACCGGGCCGAACAGCGGGTGGACGAAGCGAAGCAGGCGGTCCGGGATCTTCGGTGAGCACTTGACCTCCAGCGTGGTTCAGGTTTTAGCGTGAGTTCATGCCTTTCACAGACGACGAACTCGCGTACCTGTCCACTCAGCGCCTCGGACGCCTCGCGACGGTCCAGCCCGACGGGACTTTGCAGGTCAGCCCTGTCGGCTTCCACTACAACCCCACGACGTCGACGATCGACATTCAGGGCTATCGCATGGCGGCGAGCCGGAAGTTCCGCAACGTCGCCGACAACGGGCGGGTGGCCTTCGTGGTAGATGATGTTCCTTCCGTCGATCCGTGGCGGGTGCGGTGCGTCGAGATCCGCGGCCGGGGGGAGGCGATCGACGCGGACGCTGCGCAGACGCAGGGCCTCGGTGGCCCGACGATTCGTATCCATCCGCGTCGCATCATCAGTTTCGGTCTCGGCGCCGCCGACCAGGACGTGCATCAGATGGTCTCGAACGCCCGCGACGTGTAGTCGCGGCCAAAACCGGATGGCTCCCCCTCTCCGGCGCTAACCTGGGCACAGGGTCCAACTCGGTCGGGTGTCCCGTCCGAAAAGTTCCCGTCACAGTTCGTTCCCGGTCACAGTTCCTCACGATCTGAGGGCAGGAGGCAGGCAGCATGGACGCCATCACCCAGGTTCCGGTGCCCACCAATGAGCCGGTCCACTCGTACGCGCCGGGCAGTCCCGAACGCGCACGAATCAAGACCGCACTCGGCGACATCGCGACAAATCCCATCGACATCCCGCACGTGATCGGCGGGACGCATCGGCACGGCGCCGGTGACCGTGTCGACGTCGTGCAACCACACAGGCACTCCGCGGTGCTCGGCACGCTGCGCAACGCGACCCACGACGACGCATCTGCGGCCATCGACGCCGCCACAGCAGCAGCGCCGGAATGGCGGGCACTGTCTTTCGACGACCGAGCAGCAGTCCTCCTGCGTGCCGCCGACCTGCTGTCGGGACCGTGGCGGGAGACGCTGGCGGCGGCCACGATGCTGGGCCAGTCCAAGTCGGTGCAACAAGCGGAAATCGACGCACCGTGTGAATTGATCGACTTCTGGCGTTTCAACGTTCATTTCGCCCGGCAGATCCTCGCCGATCAGCCGATCTCGTCACCGGGTGTGTGGAACCGGCTCGAATACCGGCCGCTCGAGGGTTTCGTCTACGCAATCACCCCGTTCAACTTCAGTGCCATCGCCGGAAACCTGCCTACCGCGCCGGCGCTGATGGGTAACACGGTGGTGTGGAAGCCGTCGTCGACGCAGACCGTCGCGGCGTACTGGACCATCAAGCTGCTCGAGGCCGCCGGAATGCCACCGGGCGTCATCAATCTGGTGACCGGCAGTGGGCAGGCCGTGTCCGAGGTGGCGTTGAGCGATCCTCGTCTCGCCGGGATCCACTTCACTGGGTCGACCCGGACGTTTCAGCACCTGTGGCGGCAGATCGGGGAGAACATCGGCAACTATGCCGGTTATCCGCGGCTGGTCGGCGAGACCGGCGGCAAGGATTTCGTGGTTGCGCACGCCTCGGCGGACGAGGACGTACTGCGCACCGCGTTGATCCGGGGAGCGTTCGAATATCAGGGGCAGAAGTGCTCGGCGGCGTCCCGCGCCTACGTACCGAAGTCCTTGTGGCACAGGATGCGCGACACCTTCACCGCGGAAGTCGACGCGCTCACCTACGGTGACGTCACCGATCTCGAGAACTTCGGCGGCGCTCTCATCGACCGCCGCGCGTACGAGAAGAACGTCGCGGCCATCGAGCGCGCACGCGCCACCACCGGCGTCGAGATCGCCGTGGGCGGCAAGTACGACGACAGCGTCGGGTACTTCGTCCGTCCGACCGTGCTGCTCGCCGACGACCCGGTGGACGAGGCGATGACCACCGAGTACTTCGGCCCGATCCTGACCGTGCACGTCTACGACGATTCGGCGCCCGGTGCGTTCGCCGACATCCTCGGCGCGGTCGATACGGCGGCCCCGTACGCGCTGACAGGGGCCGTGATCGCCGACGACCGCCGTGCGGTGGAAGCCGCGACCTCCGCGTTGCGGTTCACCGCGGGGAACTTCTACGTCAACGACAAACCGACCGGAGCGGTGGTCGGACAGCAACCCTTCGGCGGCGCCCGCGCCTCGGGTACCAACGACAAGGCCGGCTCCAAGCTGAACCTTCTGCGGTGGGTGTCGGCGCGCACGATCAAGGAGACGTTCTCGCCCGCCACCGACTATCGCTACCCACACATGGGGTCGGAATGAAAGCGCCCGCGTCCCTCGCGAATCCGCTTCGGCCGGCGATCCTCGCGGCCTCGCGTTCGTCCCGGGTGAAACGGGCGGTCACGGGCACACCGGTCACCCGCAAGCTCGTCGATCGATTCATCGCCGGCGACGACCGGAACGCGGTTCTGCGCACGGTCCGCGACCTCCTCGACTCGGGCCGCTCCGTCTCCATCGATTTTCTCGGTGAGGACACCCGCGACGAGGAGGGAGCGCAGGCAACGGTCGACGAGTATCTGCAACTCGTCGCCGCCCTCGGAGCGTTACCCGAGGCGGCGCCCGGCGGGTCGGGCGTGCGCCGGCTCGAGGTGTCGATGAAGTTGTCGGCGCTCGGGCTGGCGCTCCCGGACCGTGGAACTGAAGTGGCCACCGAGAACGCCCGCACTATCTGCGCGGCCGCGGAGGCCTCCGGTGTCTGGGTCACCGTGGACGCCGAGGATCACACCACCACCGATTCGACTCTCTCGATCGTGCGCGAACTCCGGCGGGACTACCCCTGGCTGGGGGCCGTGCTGCAGTCGTATCTGCGGCGCACCGAACAGGACTGCCGCGAACTGGCGGGTGCCGGCTCCCGGGTTCGTCTCTGCAAGGGTGCCTATCAGGAGCCGGAGTCGGTGGCGTTCAAAGACCGTGCTGCGGTCGACGCGTCGTATTTACGGTGCCTCGAGGTTCTGATCGACGGATCGGGTTACCCGATGGTGGCGTCGCACGATCCGGCAGTCATCGCTGCAGTCGGGCCACTTGTGACGAAATCAGGGCGCGCATCCGCAGAATACGAGCACCAGATGTTGTTCGGCATCCGAGACCTCGAACAACGCAGGCTCGCGGGTGAGGGCAAGCAGGTTCGGGTGTACGTACCGTACGGAACTCAGTGGTATGCCTACTTCATGCGCCGCCTCGCGGAGCGTCCCTCGAACTTGCGATTCTTCCTCCGGTCGGTGGTCAGCAGGCACTGACATGGTGTGCCACGGACACGGGGCCGGGCCTGCGCCGTTGTAGAGTTTCGCGGTGACCACTTCAGTCGAAGGATGGACCGGTGCGGTCCTCTTCGCGGTGGTCCTCGTGCTGTCTGCGCTGCTCGGGCAGGTTCTCGTCGGCTACCGACTGCCGGCTCACCCGCCCCGGACCGCCGTCGTGCTGTGGTCGGTGGTCGCAGTTCCGTCGCTGCTGCAGATCGTGTTTCCGGCGATTCTCGATGCGTTCGATCGGGAGCCCGACCGGATCAGGGACGACCAGTGGTGGCGCATCGTCACCTCCGTCGCGGTTCAGGACGGCGGGATCGCCGGCACGCTGCTGAATCTGGCGGTTCTCGCGTGGGTGGCGCCGCTGGCGGTGAAGGTGTGGGGGAGCGCCCGGACGGTCCTGCTGTTCGTGGCCGGTCAAGTCATCTTCGGATTGTTCACCGCTTTTCTCTTTCCTTCCTCCGGCGCCGGCAACTCGGGAGCCACCCTCACACTCGCGGCCTCCATCGCCGGGCTGGTGGTCATGCAGTCGAAGGAATGGCGATCCCTCGCCCTCAGTGCGGGGGTGGTGCTGGCGGGTGTTCTGCTCGTCGCGGTAGGCGACGCTCACGGACTCGCGGTGCTCACCGGGGCATTGCTGGGCGCCGCCCTGGCGACCGTCAGTCCGCCCGTGGGAGACCCGGCCGGCGCCGCCCGCCCCCTGTGAGAAGCTGTCCCTGTGCTTCTGCGATCCCTGAATCCTGTGGCCGTCGCCCGCGGCGACGACATTCCTGACGCCGTCCGGATCGGCGATTCCACACTGTCGCGCAGTGATGTGCTCGGCGCAGCGACCTCCGTGGCGGAACGGGTCTCGCGCGCAGACCGGGTCGCGATCCTCGCCACCCCCAGTGTGACGACTGTGCTCGCGGTGGTGGGTTGTCTCATCGCCGGCGTCACCGCCGTGCCCGTTCCACCTGATTCGGGTCGCGCGGAACTCGAACACATCCTGCGTGACTCCGGGGCCCAGGCGTGGCTCGGCGAGGCTCCGCAGAACGCGGCGGGGCTGCCCGTCATCCCCGTCCGGCTTCACGCCCGCTCCTGGCACAGCTACCCCGAGCCGCCCGACACGGCCACCGCATTCATTCTCTACACCTCCGGGACGACGGGACCGCCGAAGGGCGTACTCCTCAGCCGGAAGGCGATTGCCGCCGGACTCGACGCGCTCGCCGAGGCGTGGGAGTGGACCGGCGCCGACACCGTGGTGCACGGACTCCCGCTCTTCCACATCCACGGGCTGATTCTCGGGGTGCTCGGACCGCTACGGTTCGGCGGCCCGCTCGTGCACACCGTCAAACCGGTCCCCAAGGCGTACGCCGCCGCCCGCGGAACGATGTACTTCGGCGTTCCGACGGTGTGGAGCCGCATCGCCGACGACCCCGAGTCGGCTCGTGCGCTGTCGAGTGCGCGGTTGCTGGTGTCGGGCAGTGCGCCTCTTCCGGTGCCCGTATTCGACAAGATCCGCGAGCTGACCGGCCTCGCACTGATCGAGCGCTACGGGATGAGCGAGACGATGCTGACCCTCAGTACGCGGGCGGACGGGGAGCGTCGCCCCGGCTGGGTCGGCGTCCCCCTTCGCGGCGTCGAGACCCGACTGCGGGACGAACGGGGCGGTGACGTTCCCCGCGACGGGAAATCGATAGGCGGACTGCAGGTGCGGGGTCCGATGCTGTTCGACGGATATCTGGGCCGTCCGGAGGCGACCGCCCAATCGTGGACCGAGGACGGTTGGTTCAAGACCGGCGACGTCGCCGTCATCGACCCAGGGGGGTTTCATCGCATCGTCGGACGCGAATCCACGGACCTCATCAAGTCGGGCGGTTTCCGGGTCGGGGCGGGCGAGGTGGAGACTTCGCTGCTCGGTCACCCGAGTGTGCGGGAAGCGGCGGTGGTCGGCGTTCCCGACCCCGACCTCGGCCAGCGACTGGTCGCCTTCGTGGTGGGGGAGAACGTCTCGGAGACCGAGTTGATCGACCACGTCGCCGCCGAACTGTCGGTGCACAAGCGACCCCGCGAAATCAGGGTGGTCGACTCCCTGCCCCGCAACGCCATGGGAAAGGTGCAGAAGAACCAACTCTTCTGACGTCGGTAGTGTGGCGTTCGGAACCGGACGACTACGGATGGGCAGGCGCACAGTGAGTGTCGACAGCATTGTTCAGAGCACCCGGATCGTCCTGGCGTCCCGGCCGGACGGCGCGCCCACGACGGACAACTTCCGTCTCGAGGTGGTCAGTTTGCCCGAACTTTCAGAGGGGCAGGTGCTGATCCGCGTCATCTACCTCTCGCTCGACCCGTACATGCGAGGGCGGATGAGTACCGCCGAGTCCTATGCGGATCCGGTCGAGATCGACGAGGTGATGGTGGGTGGCACTGTCGGCCAGGTGGTCGAATCGCGCCATCCTCAATTTTCTGCCGGTGACTATGTCCTCGCCTACGCGGGGTGGCAGTCGCACGCGGTGGTCGACGGTCGCCACCTACGCACGCTCGACCCCGCCGCGGCGCCGCTGTCGACCGCGGTCGGCGTTCTCGGAATGCCCGGATTCACTGCCTACTCCGGACTACTGAAGATCGGGCAACCGAAGGCAGGCGAGACCGTCGTCGTCGCGGCGGCGAGCGGACCGGTCGGTTCCGCGGTCGGCCAGATCGCGAAAGTGAAGGGCGCCAGGGCAGTCGGGATCGCCGGCGGTCCCGAGAAATGTGCCTATGTGTTGGAGAAGCTGGGTTTCGATGCCGTGGTCGACCATCGGGCTCCTGATTTCGCCGAACAACTCCGAGCCGCGGTGCCGGACGGTATCGACGTCTACTTCGAAAACGTCGGTGGCGCTGTCGCCGCCGCGGTGCTCCCGCTCCTCAACCTCTATGCTCGCGTTCCCGTGTGCGGTTTGATCGCCCAGTACAACGACACGGCGGCTCCCGAGGGGCCCGATCGGTTGCCCGGCTTCTTCACTCGTGTCCTGGTGAAGAGTCTCACCATTCGCGGTTTCATTCAGAGCGAGTTCGTGCCGGAGATGTTCGCCGATTTCCAGCGGGACGTTGCGGCGTGGATCGCGGAGGGACGCTTCGCCTACCGGGAAGACTTCGTCGAGGGCATCGAGAACGCTCCGTCAGCATTCATCGGCCTTCTCGAAGGAAGAAATTTCGGCAAGCTGGTGGTCCGGGTCGCCGAGGAGGACTGAGGTCCGCCCGGCCGGTGCCGGGTCTGCTCCCGACCGACTTGTGGTCCGCACATCGCCGTATTCCCCCTGCACAGAGCGTTGTCGTGATAAAACAGTTATAGAAGCGAACCCTCGTTATGTGCACGTGATGTCGATGGTGCGCGAGTTCGGTGTCATCCACATATTGGAGTGATGAGATCTATGACAGATCACAGTGCGGGGGCGGGTTTGCAGATTCTCGTCGACGGTAGGCCGGCTTCTGCCCCCTTGCGCGACACGCACGCAGTCGCCCGAAAACTCGTACGGCATTTCGCGGACAACGTGACGCCGTGCGGTTCTCTGCCCGGTGAGCAACTCCAGAGCGACGTCACCGATTTCACGGTCGTGTGCCTGCGCCTCGGCATCCAGATGCTCGACGGGGGAACTTCGCCCACCGACGAAGATCTCGCCGAAGTGCGGGACGCCTCGGCTCGGTGGGCCCGCGAGGGCTTCCCCTTGACGCTGGTTCTGCGCATCCTCCACGAGGGAATCACCAAGGCCGGCGACCTTGCGGCGGCCAACGCCCGCGAAGAGGACCTGCCGGGCCTTCTGGTCATCCAGAAGGTGATGTTCGCGCTTCTCGAGTGCGTGACGGTCGCGGCCACAACCAGCTACGTCAACGAACTCGAGGCGGTCAACAGTGAGCGCGACGGCGCCGCCGTCAACCTCGTCACGGCCCTCCTCAGCGGTCGGAAGGCGGCGTCGGCCGCCCGGCACGCCGGGGTCGAGCCGGCGGAGAATTACGTCGTCATGGGCCTTGCCGTACCGCCGCATCCGGCAGAGGCGATCGCGCACCGGCGGAAGGCGGTGGTGGCGCGGCAGAAGTTACGGCGACTGCAGATCGAACTTGCCGAGGCCTCCGGCGGGGCAGCCCTGTGCTCGCTGAGTCCCGATGGCGGCACCATTCTGCTTCCCGGCTCGCCGGAACGGGCGTGGATCGTGTCGCTGCTCGACCGCGTCGGCGCGGCCGCGGAAGTACCCCTGACCGCGACGGTGAGCCGGGTCCGTACGGCGGACATCCCGACGGCGGCCGAGCAGGTACACGAACTTCTCGACCTCGCACATCAGCTGTCGTTGGCTCCAGGTCTATACGAGATGAATGATCTGGCACTCGAGTATCAGCTCACCCGTCCCGGTCCGGGCCGCACCCATCTCGCACGCCTTCTCGATCCGTTGGCGAACTCACCGGAGCTGGTCGAAACCCTGGAAGTGCACATCAGCCACGACTTGAACCGTCAGCGCACCGCGAAGAAGATGCACCTGCACACCAATACGGTGGACTATCGGTTGAAGCGAATTGCGCAGCTGACCGGGTGCGACCCGACGCGACCTTCCGGCTTGCGTCAGATACAGGCCGCGTTGGTGGCCCGGAAACTCGAGGTGGCCCAACGCGAAGGCTGACCCCCGGGTCGGCCGATACGATCGCCTGACCACGAGCGTCGGTATCGAACCTGCAGTGCAGCAAAGCGTAGAAGCTTCGGCAGATCGTGACCGAAAAGTCAGGGAGGCAGGCGATGGCCGGAGGTCGTCATTCGAGTACGCGCGACGAGCGCGGCGGCCGTTCCCTCGGGTTCTACGTCGTTTGTGCCGCCGTGGTCATCGGTCTGGTGGTGTCCGTCGTCGTCATCGTGCAAGCGGTGCGTTCCTGGACCGGTGGCTGCGACCGCCTGGTCGATTACACCCTTGCGGCGGACCCGAGTATCGCGCCGGCGGTCACCGACATTCTGAGCGCAGCGAAGGACACCGACACCGGTTGCGCCACCATCGCCGTCAGCGCTGCCACCTCGGGTGACATAGCCGGACGGTTGGGCAAGGGCGCCGACGCCCCCGACTTGTGGATCCCCGACACCGGGGCGTGGGTAGGGAAAGCGGCACTCACCGCTGCGGGTCCGGTGGAAGTGATGACGGGGTCGGTCGCGTCTTCGCCCATCGTCCTGGTGTCCCGCGAAGGTGAGGCGCCGGCGGCCGAGACCTGGCTTGCTGCGCTGCAGTTGAAAGAATTGCAGCTCGGTAATCCGCTCGTCACCGGCGTCGCACAGGGGCCGATCGACGCAGCCCTCGCGGAAGGCCGATCGGACCCAGTGTCCGCGGGCACCGTGCGGGCCGCCCTGGTGCCCCTCGCGCAGGAGGAGAGTGCGCGCACCGCAGACGAACCCATCGGCGAAGAGATGCTGCGCGGGGTAGCCGACAACGGCGGCGTCGCCGTCGCCACCGAACAGGCCGTAGTGAACTACAACGCCGATACCGGTCAGGCGCTCGCTGCGACGGTGCCTCCGACGGGCAGCACCTTCGTGAATTATCCGTTGGTCGTCACGTCTCCGGCACCCGACCGCCACTACAAGGCCACCCAGGTTGCGCGCGCCGTCGCGGGAGTTCTCGGGAGTGACTCCGCTCGAACCGTGCTGCAGAACAGTGGTTTTCGTTGCCCAGATGGCAGCCCATTGCCTGACGGGCGCGGGGTCGGTGAGGTCCCCGAGCTGGGGCCGGTGGACGAGACGGTGTTGCAGGAGGCACTCGGTGCATGGGCGTTGATGGCGCTGCCCATCCGCACCCTCGTCGCCATCGATGTGTCGGGGTCGATGGAGACGCCGGCAGGAAACCGGTCTCGGATGGACCTCACGGTGGACGCCGCGCTCGCCGGGAACGCCATGTTCCCGGACAGCGTGTCGGCGGGATTGTGGGCCTTCTCGCAGGGTCTCGGTGGGGGACCGCAGGACTACCGGGAGATGGTGCCGATCCGGCGCTACGACACGGTGGTCGACGGCCTCACACAACGGCAGATCATGGCCCAGCAAGCGGAGAAGGTGGACGGTCTCGTCGGCGGCGCCACGGGGCTGTACGACACGGCGTTGGCCGCTTTCAGGACCGTGCAGGAATCGTACGACCCACGCGCCGTCAACAGTGTGATCATCCTGACGGATGGTGCCAACGAGGACCCGGACTCCATCACCAAGGAGCAGCTGCTGAGCATCCTCGAGCGGGAGCAGGACCCGGCGCGTCCCGTCATCATCGTGACGATCGGTATCACCGACGACGCCGACGCGGCTACTCTCGCCGAGATCTCGCGGGTGACGGGTGGGTCGAGTTACGTTGCGAAGGATCCGGCGGATATTTCCAACGTGTTCGTCAACGCGCTCGCTGCCCGGGGTCGGTAGCGGGAACGGCCTTCCTGCGGTATCGCGCGTTCAGGAAGGCGAGCGCGGTGATTCCGAGGAACAGTACGCACGTCGAGAACAGCTGGGTGCGGGCGTCGGTGTCGAAGAGCATGAGCACGACGAACCCGCCGAGAAGCGCGAGCGTGGCGTAGCTGAGCCAGGGGAACAGCCACATCCGCACCGTCAGCTTGCCCTCACGTTCGAGGCGCGGACGCAGTCTCAGGTGGGAGACGACGATGAAGATCCAGATCACCAGAAGCGCCGAACCGACGGCATTGAGAAGCAACCCGAGCAGGTCGTCGGGCAGCCACCAATTGAGGAGCACGCTCACGAAACCGAAGAACACGGACAACAACACCGCGTTGAGCGGCACCCCCGAGTGGGAAATCCGGGCCATGAACGCCGGACCGTCGCCGCGGCGGGACAACGAGTACGCCATCCGGGAGGTGCCGTAGATATTGGCGTTGAACGCCGAGAGCAACGCGATCACCACGACCAGTTCCATGAATCCGGCCACGTAGGGAAGGTGCGCCTGATTCAACACCGCCACGAAGGGTCCGCTCTTCAGATCGGACGAGTCCCACGGGAGGACGAGCACCATGATCGAGATCGAGCCGATGTAGAAGACGCTGATACGCCAGACGACGCTGCGGACCGCGACGGCGATCGACCGTTCGGGGTTCTCGGACTCGGCGGCGGCGATGGTGACGATCTCGATACCGCCGAAGGCGAAGGCCACCACCAGGAGACCGGCGGCGACACCGGCGAACCCTTCGGGCATGAAGCCGCCGTGTCCGAGGAGGTTGGTGGTACCGACCGGCTCGGTATCGGGGAGCAGCCCGAACACGAGCAACACACCGATTGCGAGGAAGGCGATGATGACGGTGACTTTGATAGCGGCGAACCAGAATTCGAACTCACCGAAGTTGCTGACTTTGGCAAGGTTGACGGCCGCGAAGAAGATCACGAACACCAGGGCAACCACCCACTGCGGGACCCCGGGCAGCCAGCCGCTGACGATGCCCGAGGCGCCGGTGATCTCGGCTCCGAGGACCATGATCAGCATGAACCAGTAGAGTTTGTCAAACTGGCAGTGCTACGGTTGGCCGCATGAAAGACATTGTGAGGGAAGGCGCTGGGGCGCTGCAGGAGTCTCGGTTGCGGGACAACCTGCTGAGGACTGTTCGCGAGCAGATTGCACAGGGTGGTGCCCTGCCGCCGCTGGAGGGGTCCGCGGAGTGTTTCCGTGATGAGCTTGTTGCACGCGTTCGTGAGATGGATGAGGGCGAATGAGGGTCTTCATCTACTGCCGTATCTCGAAGGACCGCACTGGTGCCGGGTTGGGTGTTGAGCGCCAGGAGGCTGACTGCAGGAGGCTCGCAGACAGCCTGGGGTGGGATGTGGTGTTCGTTTATGCGGACAACGACATTTCGGCGTACAGCGGCAAGCCTAGGCCTGGCTACACGGCAATGCTCGATGCGCTGCGGCGCGGGGAAGCGGAAGCCATCATTGCATGGCACACCGACAGGTTGCACAGGTCTCCTGCGGAATTGGAGACGTTCATCAATCTTTGTGAAACAAACCATGTGACTGTTAGGACAGTTCAATCCGGGGAATTAGATTTATCTACGCCTGCTGGGCAGATGACCGCCCGGATTGTTGGTGCGGTAGCAAGGCACGAGATTGATCATGCCCGTAAGCGGATGAGTTCCGCCCATGCGCAATCCGCGAAGAATGGAAACGCTCATGGCCGGGTCCCTTGGGGCTACAAGGCCGTGGTGGATGATGTTTCGGGCAGTATCATCAATCGGGTCCCGCACCCACAGAATGCACCAATTATCCAGGAGGCTGCCCGCCGCATCTTGGCTGGTGAGACCGGATATTCTATTGCTAAAAGCTTCAACGAACGTGGCGTTCCTACCCCCCAAGGGGGTGCTAGGTGGCACACTTGGGGTATTCATACAATGGTCAAAAGTCCCACCTACGCAGGATTTAGGACACACAAAGGGTTTGTAACGAAAGGGACTTGGGAACCTATAATTACCGCGGAGGACCACGAGAAAATCGTGGCCCTTCTGTCTAAGCCGGGTAGGCGGTCCCATCGCGGGACTGAGCCGAAGTATCTTTTGTCAGGGATTGCCATATGTGGTGTCTGCAAATCTGTCGTACACCGAAACAAGTCACACGGGCGTGACGCGTACACATGCTCGGCGAACACCAGGTGTGTCAGCCGAAACCTCAAGCAGGTTGACGATTACATTACGAAAGCGGTTCTTGCTCGCTGCAAGACTCTTTCGATCCCTAGTAAGTCTCGGCAAGACCCGGAGGCGGCTGCTGCAGCCGATGAGGCGCGCACCCTTCAAGAGACTCTCGAAGAGTACGAAGAGATGGCCCAGAAGCTTGAGATCGCACCGGCCTCGTTCAAACGTATCGCGCAGGAGTTGCAGCGGAAGATCGAAGACGCTGAGCGGAGAGCCGCGCCATCCTTCGCCATCCCAGAGCTAGAGCAGCTAGCCGGCCCTAACGCACCCGAGGTGTGGAAGGGCATGGGCATCCTCGGGAAGAGGAATGTTGTTCGGGCTCTGATGACCGTGGAGATCAAACGCTCGTCTCGGGGGACGCGCAAGTTCAGGCTAGAAGACATCGACATCACACCGATACGGCTGTGAGTGTCACACCGTGCTTGTATCGTTCGAACAAAGGTTCGAACGGACTGACTGAGGGGAACGACTGAAGATGATTCGCACTGCTATGGGTCCGCTGTTGAAGGAGTTGCGGTCCATGGATTGCGCCGCGTTGGGTGAGCGGTTGGGCTTGAATGCACAAGAACTCCACGACCGCCTGAATGGGGTGGTGGAGTTCAATGTGTGGGAGCTTATGGTGACTGCCCGCTGGTTGGGTCGCCCTATGTCAGTCGTCTTTGCTGCTTTCGATGGCCTGTTCGGCGCGCCCGGCAAGCTCTCCGACGGTGATGCCGAGGGCTTGGGCGATCTTACCTAGCTGGGTAATGGTTGCCGATCTGGTTCCCTTTTCGATGCGCCGGATTGTGGAGTCTCCCAATCCGGTCGCTTCGATTAGTTGGAGTTGAGATAGGCCGAGTGCAATACGGGCGAACTGGATCTGCTTACCGAGTTCAATGAGCATCGCTGCGTCTTCATCGTTCGTTCCCATGTGACTGATAGTAGTCCAATTGGACCGATGCGCAAGTGCATCCTTACTTCGCGGTAAGGGGCGGTTGGTTTTATTTGTTCCTGATGTGTTTCGGCTTCTTATGCCCCAGGCTTTGTACCTGGGGTTTTACTTTTTCTGTGCCCTGACCTGCAGGTCTGATGTGACTCGAATCACATCCTTGAGATTTCTGCCCAAACGGGTTGCAATCGGTCCATATGGACCGTAATCTAGCCATATGCAACGAACCGACCAAGCCGTATCGCAGACGATACGACAAGTCCTCCACGAATCCGCTGCATCGATCCGCTCAGTTTCAACCTCTACGGGGATCCCCCGCCGAAGGCTGAAGAAGAAGCTGGCCGGCACCGCACGTACGGGATTCAACTTCTCAGAAGTGCACAAGATCTGTCGGCACGTAGGGGTGAAAACCTCGGAAGTGTTAACACGGTCAGGTACATGACCGAGGAAGAGTGGATCTCCAACTTCCTGGCCAAGTGTGAACCTCTCTCTCAGCGCCAGCTGGACATCTTGACATTCGAGTTTCAGAAGGCCGCGGAGTCTGTCGTCCAGAACCCCGCATCTCTTGATGTGCAGCTTGCTTCCTGATTCCTTCTAGTCCCGGAGTGGTGACCCTCAGGGTCGCGGTTCGATTCCGTGCCGGGACGCGCATTCCCCGATGGGGCTGCATTCAGTTTCTTTCTTCCAGGTCCTGCCAGACCTGTTCGCAGTTGTGGTGCTTCGTCAGATCGCTGTCTGCATGTTCCCTGAGAATTCCATAGTGCTGCGTGGTGCCGTGTAATCGTACCTGAACCTTTGCGTGACGTGTCCGCAAGGGGTGGTGTCGGTAGCGGTGGAGTACGCAGGTTCGACACGAAATACGGGACAAGTAGTCCTACACCAGCTGTTGCTGAGGTAACGGTGTCGAGCGCAATACATCTGAGAAGTAGCCCCATGTGAGTTGTTGGTTGTTGTTCCGGTTCGAGCCCGGCATGGGGCGCGCATGTTGATACCGAATCACTGAGGCGGGAGATGTCATGAAGTCAGTTGCGTTGGTTGCCCTTGAGTTGTGGTCCACGGTTTCATTCGCCCAGATGTGGTTGGCGGATTCGATCATGGAGCAGATGGGACTGTGATTCCGGCGAAGTCGGTCCGTGAAATCAACGGGCAGAAGGTGTATTTGAGTCGGCACGCTACGGAACGTATCCAGGATATGGCGTTGGATCCTGCGGAGGTTGTTTGTGCTCTGACGAATCCAGACGATGTAGTTGAGTCGCTTGCGTATCCAGGTGCGATGAACCGGCGGTTTGGTCGTGTCACCTTGGCGACGAAGTTCGATGGGGACGTGATGGTGGTTGTGACTGCTGTGTGGTCTTCGCGGGAGGATTGGCAGCGGGATTTTGATGTTGCCCCGTACTCGGATCGTGAGCGCCGAGAGAGCTTTGGCCTGACAGGTGTTGGCGCACCTGCCAGGCCGTGAACGTAACCCCACCTGATGAGAGAAGAGAGTTGTTCGATGTCTGAATCTATCACTGTGCCGGTTGAAACGCATTTGGCTGCGTCTCGGGCGTTGGTGTTGTTGGTGAATGAGAATGCTGAGTTGCGGTCTGAGGCTGCGTATCAGTGTGAGCGTGCTGATCGGTTGGCGAAGGATTTGGCTGTTGCGGTCGGTCATCCATGTGTTGCGGGGGTTGAGGCTGAGGTTGATGAGCCGATCTCGTATGCGTTGGTGGAGGAGTTGGAGCCCGAGGTTGCAACGGTCCGCGTTCCTCGGGTGTTTCATCACGGTGACGTAATCCCCGAAGACGTGAAGGTGGTTGAGGCTCAGCCTTGGTCTTCCGATGACACGCAGTACTACGCATTCCGGAATCATGGGGGTGGCTGGGAGTTCGCAACCCTCGAAGATGCGATTCGCTTGGCAGGTAAGGGCGTCGAAGACGAAGGTTTCGAAAGCTTCTCTGGCGATGACTACCCACTGACTGAAGTTCTCCTCGAAGCCCCCGAGTCGGTTGCTTACACGCTGCGTGAGGCTGCCGAAATCCTCAACCAACAAGGCATCGACACCGGTCAGAACCGACTCAAGAACTTCCTGAACACCGGCATCGCCTGGACGGACGGATTCGGATCCCCACGCCCGGTTGCTGACAAGTACCTGGTCGAAACCGACAAGGCGAACGGGCATCGGCCGGCTGTGGTTCGGGTCACCCCTGAGGGTGTTTCCGAACTGGCACGAGTGATGGGCATGGCTGTCTGATGCGGAGGCGTGTTGAGGTTGCTGTGTGGTCTGCGGCTGCAGTGTTCATCGTCGGCTACCCCATGTGGGCTTACGTGGGTGGTGTGGCGTGACGTTGGAGGAGCAGGCAACCAAGTTGCTGAATGAGAATGGTTGGGTTGAGCCGCGGGTGACGTTCGCGGATCCCGCGGGCACAGCCACTGATATGGATGCCATTGTGAATGGTCCGCGCTGGCTGTCGAAGATGGTTGCCCGCAAGCACAATGTGAGGTTGCGGTGAAGGCGCTTTCGAAGGATGACTTCATTCACGAGTACAACCATTTTCGGGACTTTGGGTTCTCGGATGAGCAGATTGCGTTCCGTTTGGGTATGACGTTGGAGCATTTGGTGCGTCGCGCTCGGAGGTTGGGTGTGCGTCGGCCTCAACACTATGAGGTGCAGGCTGCGGTTGTGTTGGATCGTTTGATTGCGTCTGGTGAGGTGTTCACTGCTGAGGGGTTGCCGTGTACGGCTGATGAGACGTTGGCGACGAGGTTGTTGCAGTCGAATGCGAAGCGGATTCGTCGCGTTGGTTCTCGGAAGTCTGCGTTGGATCGGCATGGCAAGCGGGTGAATTTGTATGTCGGTGCAGCAGCTGCCTAAGCCTGATTTGCCGGATGGGTTTGATGTGGGGTTTGCGTCGGTGATGTTGCTGGCGGGTTTGGCGTATTTGAAGTTTCGTTTGGGCTGGTTCTAGCCCGATTCCCTTTTGTGTCCTTCGTGGGGCACTGCTATGCCCGAAAGGGGCTGTTATGGCTGAACTGTCGTTGACTCTGGATGAGACTCGCAAGGCACTGAATGCGGTGCTCGATGGTCATCGGATCCGGGATGGGCTCTTTGATGTGTGGATGAAGCTGGATGGTTACCACGATCAGTTGCAGTACGAGGAGGATGCACGTAAGGCCCAGTTGGCGCTGGATAAGGCGCTTGAGGATGAGGCTGCTGAACTGGAAGCCCTGGGCGGCACTGAGGCGGCTGAGCGTGGCTGGAATGCGCTGCGGAAGCGGAACCCCAACCATGATGCGAGTACGGGTTGCCGGGAGATCAAAGCGTTCGGGGATTTGCCGCACAAGTTGAAGGTGACGTATGCGGTGTTCGCGCAGGCGGTACTGAACGATGGCGAGGATGAGCCTGAAGAGTTGGCAGACTGGGAGAAGGAGCTCCTGGCTGCTACTGAGCCTCACGTCTTCAAGGAGGGGGACCGGGCGCGGATAACAGGCGAAGCGATCTGGGGCGTTGATATCAAGAGTGAGACGTTCAAGACTGGCGATATCGTTGAGTTCAGGCACAACGGGGTTGAGGACAGCGACGGAGACCTGTTCGTTTGGCCGCACGGTGGCGACGCGTATGGGGACTACATTCAGGCGTCTTCGCTCACGTTGATCACTGAGCCTCGCAAATGGGATCGCGCCGAGGATGTTCCGGACGGTGTTTGGTTCACCCCGCAGGACGTAAACGACAACGGAAAGTTCCTCCGCGGCTCGAAGCGTGGCTACTACGACTTCGCGGACTACCAAGGGAATGTGAACGCCAATGAGTGGTTCGACTCCACGGTGGTGGCCCCGCCCAACTCGTTGTATGCGAACCGGTACGCGCCTTTCGCTGAGGTGCTGCCCGCTTGAAGACTTGCAATCGATGCAAGCAGGAAAAACCGTTTGAAGAGTTCGGGAAGCTGACGCACGCCCCTGACGGGTTGCAGTACACCTGTAGGGGCTGTCGTCGTTCCCGGCAACGCGCCTATTACGCCGCGAACAGGGAAGCCTTCGCGGCCAAGGGCAAGGTTCGATACCAGGAGAACAAAGAGAAGATCCTGGCAGTGAACAAGGTGTGGCGTGACGCTAATCCCGACAAGTGCAGGGAATACTCCCGAAGGCACTACGAGGAGAACAAGGACTCAATCCTTGACTACCAGCGTAGGTGGGCGGATGCGAACCGGGATAAGCGCCGGCTCTACGTCAAGCGGTACGACGAAAAGCATCGTGCCCAGCACAGGGCATACATGGCAGTCCGAAACGGCCAGATCACCCATTCACGCGTAGCAAAGATCAGTCCGGAGCGTATCGCCTCCCGGATGACGTACTTCGGAAACAAGTGCTGGATGTGTGGCGGACCGTTCGAGCATGTCGATCACGTCAAGCCCATCTCCAAGGGTGGCCCTCACATGTTGTCGAACATCAGACCGGCGTGTGCGCCTTGCAACATCAAGAAGGGCGCGAAGTGGCCCTACGAAACTAGGAGTCAAAATCACCGACTACGAAATTTTGCGTTCCTACAAAGGGCAGCCATGGGTGACCCAGAACGGTGAACCCCTCCAAGGTGAACACAAGAAGAACCGCTTCAAAGAGTGGTTCCTCGCGACGAACGCAACCGCCTACTCCCGCATGTCAGGGCACTCCAAACTTCTAGACGACCAGTCAAACTTGATCGACTGGGCTGCCTGCCAGGCCGCAATGGGTGTCATCCGATCCGACTCCGCCAGGTCTGACCTGTACTCGCTGATGAACGAGTTCAACGGTGACCCCTGGAACTCGGACGGCAAGAAGCGTCTGAAGGATGCTGTGTGGAAGGCGAGGCAGGCTGCAGGGTCTGAGACTGCCTCATCTGCTGGCACCGAGTTCCACATGCTGGCCCAGTTTGAGCATGAGGGTAAGTCGCCGGCGTTTGTGGCACCGGAGTTGCGGGGCTTGTTCGATGAGTACCGGCGCAAGGTGTCGCGGTTGGAGTTCCTGGGTGCGGAACTGTTTGTGGTCCAGGACGAGTTGCAGTTGGCTGGTTCTACGGACTTCGTTGTTCGGTTGCCTGATGGCTGCACGCTGACCCGGTTCGACGGCACTGTTGAGGACATCAGCAACAAGGTTGTCATCGGTGATCTGAAGACGGGTAAGCATGACCCGAACTATCCGTTGTCACCTACCACTCAGCTGTCTGGCTACAGCCACAGTGTGCGTTATGACCAGAAGACGGGTAGGCGCTGGGAGATTCACCCGGAACTCGATCCGACTGTTGGCCTGTTGGTGCACTTCCCGATTCTTACTGAGAATCCCCAGGTTGGTTTGTACCCGTTGGATCTGTCGTTTGGTTGGGAGGCGGCGAAGGTTGCGGCTGAGGTTAAGCGTGTGCGGAAGATCCCCAAACTGAAGGAGTTGACTGCTGCGTGATCAGAAACCTGGATCAGATCTCCGAGTTCCGCTTACAGGAAATCCTTCACTCACTGGAGTGGCTGGAAGGCGACTACGACGCAGAGAAGACCGCGATTCGTTCCCGCCTTGAGGAGTTCTCGGAAGAGCGGAAGCGGGTTCGCGAAGAGTACCAACGCCAGCTGGCCGCGGAGGCTGAGAAGCGCAGAGTTGCGATGGAGGAGGAGAGGAAGCGTCAGGAGTCGGATCCCCAGTTTGTGGCTGCGGCTGCGGGCTGGGATGCGATGAAGGCGCTGGTTCCAAATCTCGATGGTGTTGGTTCGTTCGCAGAGTTGCCGGATGCGCTGCTGTTCCGGTATGCGGCGTTCGCTCGTGGTGTGTTGGGTGTTCCTCAGCCGCGGGGTTATGTGCTGTCGCAGAACCAGTTGGTGGGTCGAACTGAGGTTCCGGATGAAGTGAGGGTGCTGTGAGTTTGGATGATAGGTCGCTGGTTGCGGCTGTTCGGGAGTTGGCGGCCGAGAACCCCGACTACGTGTACAAGAACCAGGGCGGGCAACAGGCTGGTGGCGGCACATCGTGCTTCTACGTTCATGATGTTGGCGGCAAACTGTGCGGTGGATGCCTGATCGGTCAGGGCGCGATCCGTGCGGGTGAGCCGATTGCTGATGTAGCTGCATGGGATAACGCTGACGTTGCGGATGCGCAGTCGGTGTTGCCTGACTCGCTTTCCGATCGGGTGCGCGCTTGGGCATTCCAGGTTCAGGTGAAGCAAGACATTGGCTGGGCCTGGGGTGCCGCGGTGAAGTACGCAGACGAGATTGAAGGCGATCCTCTTGACTAACATCGTTCAGCTTCTCTCTGAAGTCTCGAAGGCGGTTGGTGCCGTCAAGAAGGACCAGAAGAACACCGCTCAGAAGTTCAACTTCCGCGGCATTGACCAGGTGGTGAACGCAACCCACGAGGCGTTCACTGAACGCGGCATCATTGTCACTCCGAGGGTTGTCGAGAAGGACACCAGGGAGATCACATCGGGTGGCGGTAAGCGTCAGGCGTGGGTGTTGCTGACGGTTGAGTATGCGTTCCGCAGCACTGATGGTGCGGTCTTGACTTGTGAGGTGGCCTCGGAGGCCACTGACTTCGCGGATAAGGCAACAGCTAAGGCGATGTCGGTTGCGTATCGTACGGCGCTGCTGCAGGTGTTGCATTTGCCGACTGACGACCCGGATCCTGATTCAGAGTACGAGGAGCGGGGGGCGTCACTGGTTGAGGTTGCTCGCGGTCAGGTGATTGATCTGCTGCGGGCGAAGGAGATCGCCCCTGATGCTGCAGCGGCGTTGTTCACTGAGTTTGGTGGTAAGGGCAAGATCTCGGAGTGTGGGGATGCGGAGTTGCTTGAACGGTTCCGTGCGCATGTGGCAGGCCTCTGATGAGTGACCGTGGAGAGATCGCAAACATCATCGAGCGGACGTTGCGTAATGACGAAACGTCGATGAACAACTACACGGATTGCACGTATCTGACGGATGCCACGTTGGATGGTCATTTCAACCTGGTGGCGGTTGCTGACGCAATCATTGCTGCCGGGTTCCAGAAGGTGGCAGCGGTCGAGCCGTGCGACTACACGTTCTCGCATACGCGCCATTGGTGCGGCAATCCGACGTGCAGGGAGAGTTGACCTTGAGTGATGTTCACGTTCCGCCCCTGTACGAACAGATCGACCAGGGCACTCCGCACTACATCAACACTCGCATCATGCTTCTGGAACAGGAATTTCAGGGCAATGCGCAGCGTCTTGATGGTGCGCGGAGAGAGGTCAGCAGGGCCAAGGCGGCTCTGCGCAACGCTGAAGCGCACGCCCGCCTGAACGCTTCAGGGAACTCCAAAGACATTCGTGATGCCGAGGTTCTTCAGAAGACGGAGGGGCAGCGGGATGCGGTGGAGTTCGCGGAGTTGGCGTTGAAGCACACACAGGATCTGGTGCATGAGGGGTCTAAGGAGTTGAACGCGTTGCAGACGAGGAGCAGCAATCTGCGCTCTGAGATCAACGTTTCCGGAAGGGGTAGGCCGTGAGCGACTTCGACACGTTCAAGGCAAACGCTATCGAACTGCTGGGGATGTCGGACTCCTGCATCAACGGCTACCAGCATCTGAGCACTGAGGACTTGATTGCTCAGGCCCAGGTTAACGCAACTCTTGCCTTGGCTTGCGCTGTGGCGAATGACGGAGGACCAACAGCATGAGGAAGTTCGGTGTTGGGGACTTCATCCCCGACGAAGTAGAAGCCGTAACCACCATCTCCGGGCATGTGTTTGTGCGTGGGGAGAACGGCAAGTTCGTGGAGTCTGAGCGTGTTGGGGATGGCGGGTATTTGCCGGCGAACACGAAGCGTGGTGGCTGGTTCGATTTCGAGTTCCCTTTGACGGAGGTTGCTGTATGAGTGCGATTGTTGATCAGGCCCAGTACAAGGTGGATCAGGCGAAGTTGGCCCTGGAGGCAGCCCGTACGGATCTGGAACGGGCGCTGGAGTTGGACATTAATCCTGACCGGGGTTTGGCTGAGGCTATCCGGGATGCCTACTACGACGATGGCCTGTTGCGGGTGCTGGGCGATTCCCGGAGTCCTGAGCAGTGGTTGCGGATGGCAAAGGCTGCACGCGACCACCTGGCCCCGAAGCGGGAACCTCGGGTGTTCAAAGCAGGGGACCCTGAACCTGTCGACAGGGATGGCCTGATCCTTGAGGGGCGGATTATTCAAGAAAGCTTCTTCGGGGTTGGCAATCACGTTGGCGAGAAGGCGCGTATCCAGTACCTGACGAGCTATGGCAGGACTAGACGCACACCTCGCGCCGAGTGGTGGCAGGTCAATGACTCCGAGGGTGAGCGGACATACGCTGCTTGGAGCTACTGGCTTGAGGAGTTCGGCCCCTTCACTGAGGTTATGGAAGAGCCCCGTGAGCCCCGGAAGTTCACAAATGAGGACCAGGAACCCACTGATGTGAAGTTCCTCCGCGACTACGAAGGTGACCTCTTTCGGTACGTCGGTCCGGACCATTGGGAGTACAAGCGAGATAGCGGTGAGTGGAGCGAGATGCGTTTCCGTTGGCGTGAAGTAACTTCAGAGACCGGTTCGACTGAGGACTTGGAGTACACCGAATGAGTGTCACTATTGATCAGGTTGCGGCTGTGCGGAGTGCTCTCGCTGATGAGCCCGCCGCGACGCTTGGGGAGTACGACGATGCGTTAGGCCAATTGGACTCCTACATTGACCGGTTGCGGTTCCGTCAAGCGGTGAGTGAGAGTCCGCATGCGGCTCTGGCACGGCAGATGTACGAGCGTGTGGCAGATGCCCATGCGCCCGCCTTTGATGATGCGACCCCACGGAACGGGCACCATTGGCTGCTGGCCGCCCAGGCTGCGCACGAGATCCTGGCTCCGAAGCCTGAACCACGCGTGTTCCGCGTTGGCGATCCTGAACCTGAAGACCGGGACACGATCGCAATCCGCAGCACAACCGGCAAGGTCCTTCGATACGGGCAACACTCCACCAAGGGCACTTCGCCTTGCCCGACTGCCTGGTGGTGGGTGAATCGAAGTCACCACAACACTCATGGGACCTGGGACTACTGGCTGGACATGTTCGGACCTTTCACGGAGGTTGTTGAGTGAGCGGCACAATCACAGACGACGAACTCAAATCCCTGGAGTTCAAAACCCGCGACGCACGCGCTGATGGACTCGCCATCGCAGACCAAATGCGTGTCGTCACCTACGTACGCACACTGTGGCAGCGCGTTGAGTCCCTGTCCCAGCAGTACCGGATAGCCTCAAACACTGCCGAACAGGTCGCTGTACCCCTGGCTAAGGTTCGGGCATTGTCCGCCCAACATGATCGCGGCGAGATCGATGACACAACACTGATCTCAGGTGTGAAGTACTGGGTGACCAATTGAGTGAGGCCTGGAAGCGTCGGGGGTTGTGCGCAGGCGGCGACCCCCGCGACTGGGAGACAGAGAACCTGCCTGCAGGACAAGAAAAGGAAGCAGCCAAAGCGTTGTGCGATGGCTGCCCAGTAACCAAAGAATGCGCCGCAGCAGCAGTCAGGCCCTTCTACATGCCCGGTGTGCGACGAGACCTCGGACTAGGCATGGAACAGATCGAGAAGCCCTACACACTGCGAATCTCGGGTGTGGTTGTGGCTGGCGTGCCAACGTGAACGCCATCCTTGAACTCCTGGCCATCGCAGGCGAGGACACCCCGGATGGTTTCGCCGGCTACTGCACGGACTGTGGGCGCGGACGATACCGGGCCTGGTACGCGAAGGAAGGGCAGGAACGGGGCTGGGTGTACGCAGCCTCAGCGGACAAGTGCTTCACCTGCCACCGCAGACCTACCCGTGTCCTCTGCCCGCTATGCAAGAGTGCGAACAAGGAATTCCGGGGCATCGGCATGTGCGGTGGGTGCCGGGAGGTGTGGGAGTCGGATGTGGTCCGATCCGTGGCGGCAGCTTCGTGAGGGCCGCGGACAAAGCCCAAGCACTCGCTGAGGGCAAACCCGTTGACGACAACAAATCCTTCGGTGGCTACTGCACGAACTGTGACCGATCAATGTTCAAGCACAGGTACCACGAGGATCAGCGGGCAAGCACCTGGACGCGTAGATCAAACGCCACTTACTGCAGGCGGTGCTACCGGAATCTGCTTGGCAACGATGACTCGCCTCTGGCGTTGCTGGCGGGGATTGCCGGGTTGGACGGGGATGCGGTGCGCACAGTTTCCCGTTCAGCTGCCCTTCCTAACTGTGTTTCGTGTGGCTGCCCCATGCGGGCAAAGGGCACGCAGAAGGTTGCGGGTGTGCGCGCACGGCACACAACGGATCTGTGTACCGCCTGCTACCAATGGAGGAGACGTAAGGGTGAGAAAGACCGGCCCAAGCAAGGCGACCATCGAGCTTGTGCGTGAACGGGCGGACAACCTCTGTGAGATCTGCGGACTGTCCGAGATCCAACAGGTACATCATCGGAAGCCCAGGCGTGCTGGGGGAACCAGGGATCCTGCGATCAACTACCCGTCGAATCTGCTCGGTCTGTGCGCGCTAGATCATGCTCTCGTTGAGTCCAGGCGTGATCGGGCCATCGAAGAGGGTCATGTTGTCCCCAGCTATGGGGATCCCGCTTTAATCCCTGTGCTTTATCGGGGAACGATGCGCCTTTTAGACAATGAAGGAGGTTTCGTGCGAATTGCGAATTAGATCATTCAAACCCGAGTTTTGGCGTAGCCCGGATATTGCTTCTTTGACTCGCGATCAGCGGCTGTTGTTTCTGTCCATTTGGTCGTATGTGGATGACAATGGTGTGGGTGTTGATCGTCTGGCGGATATTGTTGCTGACTGTTGGGCTCCGGACTTGGAGCGGGATCCTTCGGGCACTTTCGAGTGGGTTGCATGTAACTTGCAGCAACTTGCAGCAAATGATCGCATTGTGCGGTACACCGGTTACAAGTTGCGGAACAAGGTTCCCGTTGGTGACGGGCTGCCACTTTTGTACGTTTCCAATTGGGATCGGCATCAGCACATCGCGAGACCGAATCTGCCCCGTTTTTCGCGCCCTACCAGCGACGATCCCGAAATTGCAGCAAACGACATGCAACTTGCAGCAATTTCAGTGTCTGGAACAGGGGAACAGGGGAACAGAGGAACAGGGGAACAGGGGGTTAGGCGCAAGCGCCCCAGCATCCACCTCCCAGCCGACTGGACCCCCAACGACACCCACATCCAGAAGGCGACCGCCAAGGGCATGGACGTGAACGTGCTGGCCGAAGAGATGCGCAATTGGGCTGCCTCGAAGGATGAAAGAAAGTCGAACTGGGATGCCGCGTTCAATAACTGGATTATTCGGGCTGATAAGAAGCCGAGTAATTCCTTGGTCATGGCGGGTTCAAACTGGGAAGAGTGATAATTGAATCAACTGCTTGACCATGAGCCATCGTATGACGAGATGGGGGAGCAGGCCGCATTAGGTATGGCGGTTATGTTTCCGGATAAGTGTGGTGATGCGTTCCTGACTATTGGTCCGGATGATTGGTATAACCCGCATCATAAAGAACTTGCCGGTGTTTTGACTAAAATGTTGCGGACCGGTCAGTCGGTGGATCCGGTTACTGTTTCGGGGCAGTTGCAGGCTCAGGGATTAACCCGGTATTGGGATGGTTATAAAGTCTTCAAACTGACGGAGATGTCGTGGAGACCTGAGAGCGCCTCTCAGATCGCGGCGAGGCTCCGGGAGCTCTCGGGTAGGCGGCAGCTACTAAACGCAGCCCTAGAGACCGTGCAGCGCCTGCAATCGCTATCCAACATCGACGGGGCAGCCGACCTGAGGGTTGCAACGGCAAAATTGCGTGAAGCGTGCGACAAAGCTGAGGACACGGCCACTGACAAACAAATACCGTTGCCGACTGGTATGCAGCAATTCTTGTCTATTGAGAATCAGAAAAGGCAATGGCTTGTTCCTGGTTTGTTGGAAAGAATGGACCGGACGGTTATTACCGGCGCTGAGGGTGGCGGTAAATCGGTTCTGTGTTCCCAAATAGCTGCTTCCCTGGCTCATGGGGTGCATCCCTTCGGCGGGCACGTGATGGGCGACGGGGATCACACGGTTCGGGTGTTGGTGATCGACTGTGAGAACTCGGCGGATCAGTCGCGCCGGCGGTACAGGTGGATCACTGACCGGGTAGCTGCGATCCGGGAAACCCACGGGTGTGGTCCGGTGGATCTGAATGAGCAGATGTTCATTGACACCAGGCCCGGCGGGATCGATCTGCTGTCGGGTCGGGATGTGGGGTGGTTGGAGCATTGCATCACGTCGATTGCCCCGGACTTGTTGGTGTTGGGGCCGTTGTACAAGCTGCACCACCGGGATCCGTCCGAAGAGGTGTCGGCGCGTGAGGTTGCCCATGTGATTGACGGGTTACGGGAGCGGCATGAGTTCGCGTTGCTGACTGAGGCGCATGCGGGTAACTCGAATGACATGCAGGGGAATCGGGTGATGCGCCCGATTGGTTCGTCTCTGTGGCGTCGGTGGCCTGAGTTCGGATTTGGGTTGCGGCGGGCTAAGGACGATCCGGGTAAGGGTCGTGCTGAGCGTGTGGATGTTGTGTCGTGGCGTGGTTCGCGTGAGGAGCGGGCGTGGCCGGACAAGTTGCATATGGCCCAGATTGGGTTGCCGTGGGCTCCTGAGGCTGAGTACTACGGATCGATGGACGACTACGTATGAGATTGAGGTTTGATATGGCTTTTCTGCTTGTTTTGTTCGAAGCGGTTCTTGTTGTGCTCAGCGTGGCACTGCTCCTGGCGGATGTCGGATCGTCTGCCGACATCATCTTCTCAGTGATGACTGTTGTCGTTTGTTCGACCTTCTTCGGGGTAGCGGTGGATACCGTCGTGCGCAAACACTGAAGAGCTTCACAGCCCAACACCATCATCTAACAAAGGATTACAAAGTATGAGTCTTCCCACCACTTCAGGCCGCGGCTTCATCATCTCCCCGGAGATTGAGTTCAAGTTCCTCCCCAGCGGCCAGGCCGTGGCGAACTTCGCGGTGGCCTTCAACAAGAGCAAGAAGAACGAACAGACGGGGGAGTGGGAACGCACCCAGGAGGTTGTGTACAACTGCACGGCTTGGGGCGAGCTCGCTGAGTTCATCCGGGACAAGTTCGAAACCAAGACGGAGATCGATCTGGTTGGTGAGGCGTACCAGCGGAAGTATCAGCGGAATGATGGGTCGGATGGTGTGTCGTTGGATCTGACGGTGCGGCAGGTTGGTGCCCCGGTTGCGAAGCGTGAGGCTCGATCCGGCGGGCAGGGTTCCGGTGGCGGGGATCCGTGGGGTAAGGCTCCTTCGTCTCATGGCGGTTACTGATGGGCTTGTCTCCTGACAACCCGGGGATATGGGTTGCATACCAATCAGATGGGTCGGCTGCGGCGATGTTCGCAACTGAAGTGGAAGCTCTCCGTTACGCGCTGGACGGCTTCATGCAGGTAATGCTGATTCCTCTGGGTGAGGACATCTTCACGTGGGCGCGTAACAACTGATCTGACCGGTTTCTTCGAGGGGTGTGCCTGTTGGTGGTGCACCCCATTTGTATGCCCTGAAGGAGTTTGAGTGAGCAACACCGCAACACCCGTAGGCGCACCCCGCGGACAATGGTTCGGCAACCCCACCGAATACGAACTGAGCAGACCACACTACGACCCCAACTCACGGAACTACTTCGAACGAGTCATAGTCACCAGCGTTGAAATCCCACACCACCTGGACCCCGACTCGGTGGACCAGGAAACGCTGATCTTCGGGGAAGTGTCCACACTCGCCGGCACAGCTGACGCCCTGATCGGTTCCGTCAGCGGCTTCGATCATGAGGCAGCGTTGCGGAGCATCGGCTACCGCCTGGCACCCACCGGGGATCTGGTGCAGTTGGTTTCAGAGATCCATGCCAGTGAGGGTGGGGACTTTGATGGTCCGCTGTGGGAAGACGAAATCCAGACGACGGAAACCATCCGGTCAGCGTTCGAACGGTTTCAGATCGCTACTGCGGGACCTGAAGCTGGTGCTGTGGATGAGGCGGTGGCCGATCTTGTGGTTGCTGCTATACGGGCTGCCCTCGTGTATGGCACTCCCATTGCCCAGCTGATCCGCGACAAAGCCACTGCCTAACTAGGAGGAGACCCAATGACCGACTTCGAATTTCGCGCCTGGCCAAAAACGCCCAGACTCAACCGTTCAATGCTCATTACTGAGAAGATCGATGGCACCAACGCTTGCGTCATCGTGTCAGCAGATGGCACCGAGGTAGGAGCGCAGTCCCGCAACCGGGTGATCACCCCCGAAGCGGACAACGCAGGATTTGCCCGTTGGGTGTACGACAATGCTGGCGCACTCGCGGACACTCTCGGACCGGGCTACCACTATGGCGAATGGTGGGGTTCGGGCATCCAACGCGACTACGGGCTGACGAACGGCGACAAGCGGTTCAGCTTGTTCAACGCCGACCGTTGGCAGTCTCACGCCGACGAATTGGCTGCAGTAGATAATTTGGGTTTGGTTCCTGTGCTGCATCGCGGAGCGTTCGACACATCCACAATCGATGCTGTTGTTGCGGACCTTGCTCGCAACGGTTCGGAAGCTCAGCCGGGGTTCGCGAAGCCTGAGGGTGTGATTGTGTACCTGCCGGCGGCACGGCAGGGGTTCAAGGTTCTCATTGAGAATGATGACATCCCGAAGGGGTTGGTTGCCTAGTGGCTCTTGTTGATGGGCGCTGTGTCCGTTCCGATCTGATCCCCGCCTACTGCTGGCACTGCCGCGGTCTACCCGATGACCCGTTCGATGGTGCAGAGGAGCCTGAGGATGCCGATGAGTGATGATCTGATTGACCCGAACTATTACCAGCGCGCCGTGACGACCACAGCGGAACGGTTTAGCCGCCCGGTTGCAGCGGAGAAGAACGATCCAGTCAGCCCCAACCACTACCAGTTCCCCAACGGGGCTGAAGTCATCCACATCAGCGAATGGTTGACCAGCAACGCAGGCCAGGCGGTTCAGTACATTGCCCGGTCTTGCCGACTAGATGGACGCAACAAGGGCAACACGATTGAGGATCTACGGAAGAGCCTGGTGTTCGTTCAGCGTGAGATTGAACGACTCGGGGGCTGACTGATTTCGGGCAGGTTCGTGCCTGCCCCTACCCACAACTACACAGAGGAGAATATGGCCAACCGAATGAAGGCCAAAGGCGACAGGTACGAACGGGACCTGCGCGAATGGCTACGAGGGAACGGTTTCCCCGGCTGCGAGAGGACCAAAGCCGGATACGAACGTGACGCCGGCGACCTCCACCTAGATCCCGTGCTTGGAGTTGGACCGGCAGTGATCTGCCAGGCGAAAGACGTCAAGACCCCCCTGTGGTCAGAGTGGCTGGAAGGTCTGGATGAACAGATCGGTGAAGCGCGGGCTGAGGTTGGGTTCCTCTCCGTGAAGCGGTCACGTCCCGGAAAGAAGCCGTTGAACTTGTTTGTGATGCCCCTGGAGGGCGGCGTGGAACTTCTACGCAAAGCCGGGTACGGCACACCAATCGAATAGAGGAGTCACCGGCGTTGTTGACCATGACAGATTTGTTTTGCGGCGCTGGCGGTTCCAGCACAGGTGCAGTTCAGGTGCCAGGGGTCGAAGTTCGGATGGCAGCCAACCACTGGGCGTTAGCCGTTGAAACCCACAACACGAATCACCCCGACGCGGACCATGCCTGCGCTGACCTGTCGCAAGTTGATCCGCGACTGTTCCCGCGGACGGACATCCTGTGGGCTTCCCCGGAGTGCACAAATCACAGTGTTGCGAAGGGAGTGAAGCGGGCAGACACCCAACCGGACCTGTTCGGGGAGGTTCTGCCCGCGGATGCTGCGGAGCGTTCACGGGCAACGATGTGGGATGTGGTGCGGTTCGCTGAGCATCACAAGTACCGGGCGGTCCTCGTGGAGAATGTAGTGGACGCCTGGCATTGGCCACCGTTCCAGGCGTGGCTGATGGCTATGCACTCGGTCGGCTACGAACACCAGTTGGTGTTCCTGAACTCCATGCATGCACAGGCGGAGGGTTTGCCGGCTGCGCAGTCCCGTGACCGTATGTATGTGTCATTCTGGCGCAAGGGTGACCGTAAGCCGGATATGGAGGCGATGCAACGTCCGACCGCGCATTGTGATGTGTGCGGTGAGGTTCGAGCCATGCAGGCATTCAAGAATCCTGATAAGCGGTGGGGTAGGTATAGGGCTCAGTACCTGTATCGGTGCCCGAACGTGGCGTGCCGTAACCAGGTGTTGGAACCGGACTGGTTGCCTGCTTCCTCAATCATCGATTGGACGCTTGAGGGTAAGCGGATTGGGGATCGGGCCAAGCCGTTGGCTGAGAAGACTCTCGCACGCATCCAGAAGGGTATGGATCGGTACTGGGGTCCGTTGATGGTTCCGGTTGAGGGTCGAGACGGCAAGGAGGCTGCTCCCGCGGATCGTCCGTTGCGTACGCAGACGACACGGAATGAGACTGGGGTTGCTATTGCCCCGTTCATTGCCGAGTTGCGTGGTGGCGGGTCGACTGCAAGGCCTGTGTCGGATCCGCTGTGCACTGTTACGGCGTCGGGCACTCATCACGGGTTGGTGGTGCCGTACTACGGGAATGGGACAGCGCGCCCGATGGGCCGTGAGCTTCCGACTGTGACGACTGTTGATACTCATGCCCTGGCACTTCAGGGTAAGTCAGTGTCGATCGATGATGTGACGTTCCGGATGCTGGAACCTCATGAGATCAAGTCTGCGATGGCGTTTCCTGCGGAGTATGTGATTAAGGGGAATAAGCGTGAGCAGGTTCGGATGTCGGGGAATGCGGTGACTCCGCCTGCCGCGAGGGATTTGATTGCCGCGGTGACGCGTTCGTTGGGTGTTGCGGCGTGATTGCCGTTCTTGTTTCGAGTGTGGAGGGTTTGATGGATACGACTTTGGATTTGTCTTCGTTGGATGGTTTGGGGCCGGCGGGTGATCCGTGTAAGGCGATGTTGTCTCGTAAGAAGGCTGGCGGCTCGTGGTTGATTGAGTGTGCCATGCCGGATGGTCATGATGAGGATTTTCATGTGACGGTTGCTGGTAAGCGGTTTGTGGGCGTGAAGCTTTGAGTGATGCGCCCGACTACGAGAAGGCGTTTTACAAGGTGGCGGGACTCCTCCAGGAGGTTGAGGAGCATTGCCGGATGCGGGTGCAGGACTGGGGCGATCGCGCTGCGCAGGAGGTTCTGGATTGCATCAACCGTGAAGGAGAGTGGGCTGAGTGACGTACTTCTATCCGCCTACTCGGGATGTGTTCCAGGAAGATCACGTGGACGACGGGCCACTATCACCAACTGATGAGGACTTGGCGTATTGGTCGCGGCACAGCAAGTTCCCATCGCATGTATCCAGCTATGAGGAATATACGGCGATGTTGGATGGCACGGTTGCGGATCTGATTGAGGCGCGGGCAACGATACAGCGGGTGCGGGATATGGCGGCGAACATGCACACGTGGTGTTCACCCATGGGCGTTTCGGGCATGTATGCGCGGCGCATTGAAGAAACCCTGGAAGGTCGGTGACTGATGCAACAACTCATCATCGGATCCACAGCCCTCCAACGGCTGATACCGGGAACCCGAACCCCCAAAGACATTGACGCCCTCTCGCCAACCCCGGCAGAGGGCGTTGATGCATTCTGGGACGAACGCCTTGCAGATTGGATCCCGGCAGGAACCAACCGGCATGCGACCCTGGACGAGCTCTACACGCTTAAGGTGTCGCACTCGTATTGGGAGTTGCGCAACGGGTCGTGGAACAAGCACATGTTCGACGTGGTGGCACTGAAGCGGGCTGGCGCGGTCCTGGACCTGGAGTTGCACAACCTGCTGTACCGGGTCTGGGAAGACGAGCACGGCAAGAAGATCGTGGACCTTACCCAAGAGTCAGATGAGTTCTTCACGGATGCTGTCCGACGCAGGTACGTGCACGACTCCCTGCATGAGTCGGTGGCTTACGGTGACCGGCCCCTGTATGAGTCTGTGCTGAAGGACGGCAAGTCCGTGCAGATGGATATGCAGAAGCTGCGGGCAATGCCATTTGAGGATCAGGTGCGGTTGTTCCGCGAAGAGATCTACGTGACCGCACTGGAACGCCTGATGGTGCCGAACAACTACCAGTACTCGCCTTCTCGGGCGTATGCGTGGGCGTTGCGTCGAACCATCACCAGCCTGACTAAGGGTTGGTCTGCGCGGTTCCTGGTTGAGAACTTTGAGGTGTTCCGCCGGCCTGATGTGGATTATGTGGCGGTGCATCTTGCGAATGAACACAAGTTGATCGAGTTGGAGGATGCAGCGTGAGCATCGAAAGTGCACTGGAGAACTACACGAACTCTGACGGCGAGCAGGGTTGGTACATGTGGAAGTGGGAAGCCGATGACGCCGGCGAGGATGTTCCCGAGGTTGGGAAGGTTCGCATGATCAAGAGCTTCGGTGGGCACGAGGGTGCCGGGGAACACACCTACCTCATATTCGAGATCACTGATGCCGAGGGCGTGGTGAAGCTGTACGAGAAGGACGGCTACTACGCATCCTTCGGTGGCACCGAGTGGGACGGCGACTTCTACGAAGTTGTGAGTGCTGAGAAGACGATCACCGTTTTTGAACGCGTCAAGTAGGGGGAGAACATGAGCTACACAGTCACGGATGCAGAGAACGCCATCGCGGATCACGAGTTCGTTGATACGTACACGTATGGGGGTGAAACGCGGACCCGTCGAAGCAGCGGCTGGGATGAGTGGTCTGAACTGTACGAGGCCAAGGCGGATGCGGTTGAGGTTGATGGCATTGGCATGGTCAAGGCGATTGATGGCGAGGATGCCGGCGAAGGTGACTACGCGGCGGGCGTCTTCGTGGTGTTTGAGGTGACCGACTCGGAGGGGGGAGTTCGACACTTCCGGAAGAACGGTTACTACCAGTCGTACAACGGAACTGAGTGGGACGGTGACTTCTTCGAGGCTAAGCAGGTCGAGAAGGTAATCACTGTATGGGGCCGGGCGTAAATCAACTGAAGGGGTTTGGCATGAGCTACACGATTGATGATCTGAACCGGGCGATCACTAAGCAGTACGACGAAGAGTTCGACGGCGACTTCGAGTACTACGACGACGCCGGCAGTGCAGAGTGGCATGGTCTGGAAGAGGACATCTACTCCTTCCGTAAGGATCAAGATGTCACCGCGGAGCTTGAAGGTATCGGCACTGTCCGACTGATCGAATCCGAGGGCGGCGAAGGCCAGGGCGATAGCTACTCGATGGTCATTTCCGTCACTGATGCTGAGGGTTCGGTCCGCCTGTTTGAGCGTCTCGGTTGGTATGCGTCGTATGACGGTGGGCATTACGAGGGTCCCACCGTTGAGGTGAAGCCGGTGGAGAAGCTGATCACCGTGTACGAAACGATCTAACAGTTCCTTCTCGAAAGACTGGCGGGTGACCGAAATATGGTTGCCCGCCCTTGATCATTCACAGGCCATCCGAGGAGGACATATGACCAGTGAACTAGCGGACCTGATCCAAGACACCGAAGACGCAATCATGTTCCTCCGCAGCCAAATGCTCAACGGAGCAAACCCCCAAGACGGTGCAGACCAAACCGACACCTGGCGGGAAGAAACCGGGCGCGAAGTCACAACCGGTGACAAGCCCAAATCCAAACCACCCATGAACCTGGGTGCCATGGACGCAGCCGATGCAGAAATGGCTGTGCTCGTGGCATGGGCTGAACATGTGGGCATCCCGTATACGGGTCAGGTGTGGCGGGTCAACGGGATTCCTCAGGGTGTGTTGTACGGGGATATGCGCCCAGTGCGGTCTTTGGCGGCGAACATTTGCGGCTTGTTGCGTGATGGGTGGGTTGCCCCGGATGGGATGTTGGAGGGTGTGCGGGCTGTGCGTGACGCAAATTTGAGGGTGTGGCCTGAGTTGGATGTGTATTTGGAGCGTCCGGTTGAGGAGCGGGTTGTTGATGATGGGCAGGAGTCACTGTGGTGAATGTTGTTGTTGATCCGAAGGTGGGGGACAAGTTGGACTGCCCTGGATGTGGCGAGGTGCTGAAGCTGGATGAGTCAGACGGGTGGATGAACCGCAATGGTTTGACGTGCAGTCCGACGAACACCACGCACTCGGCGCACATCCGGACAATCACACCTGAGACGTTCGGACCGGACCGCTATGGGGTGCACCTCTACAGTCATGAGGATGACTGGGGGTGGACGGCATTCGGGCATCCCCATCCGCGGCGTCTGCTCGCAGCGATCAACCGCGAAGTTCGGGAGATGGGTGTGGGTCTGGATCTTCGTGACGCGATGATGGGTCGTGACATTGAAGACGGCATCAAGCGGCGGTGGGCGCACAACTTTCAGCCTGGCCGCTTCGATGAAGAGTTCACCTGGGACTGGTGCTATTCGGATACTCCCGGAGCGGTTCCTATCACGGTGGTGAACCCGTGAATGACCTGTATGAGATGCGGGAGCAGCTGATTGAGGGCGACCCGATCGAGATGTTCGAACTGTTGACGGGCAGGATCGCCAAGGCGCTTGCTGTCATTGACCGCATCAAGGCCGCGGATCCGGACCTATTCAACCCGGATGAAGACGCTGATGAGGATGTGTACCAGACGTACGGATCTGCTGGACGCTACCTCCGCGAGAACTTCCTCGCAGCGCTCAAAGCTGACTGATGCTGCCCACCACAGATGAACAGATCGAACAGTTCATGACCAAAGCCATGGACGACACGCGACCCGAAGACGGCGGAGTTGCCTGGGTGGACCAATACCTCAACTACGGCTTCTCCGCCTTCGGCCACCTGTTCTCAGAGTTTCTGGAACGCAAACTGTTTGAAGGGAAAGAATGACTGACACGCTGGATCCGGTGTTCGTGAAATCCGTACTCAACGCTTTGGAGGCGGACGTACACCAAACAGCCACAGACAAAGGCTGGCACGACAAACCAAGGTCGCTGGGCGAAGAGATTGCACTGATGCACTCCGAGCTCTCTGAGGCGTTGGAGGAGGTGCGCATTGATTCTCCGGCCATCTACTTCCGGGATGTTGACGGTGAGCCTGGTGCGCCTTCACATGACCCTGATGGTGTTCCGAACAAGACTGAGGGTGTGGCTGCGGAGTTCGCGGATGTGATCATTCGTATTTTGGATACGGCCCGTGAGCGGAAGATCCCCGTGGTTGACGCCTTGGCCCACAAGATCGAGTACAACCGGACCCGGACCTACAGGCACGGGAACAAGTCACTGTGACAACCGAGTACCAGCCCCAACTCATCTACTACCAAGGGCAGAAGGAACCAGTCAACGTCTGCTGGTGCCACTACTGCGAAACCGAGTGGCACAACCGCATGGACGACATCGACCCTGACGGTTGGGTGAGTCGGATCAGCCACGGCATGATCGTCTGCAAAGACTGCGGGTGCAAACGTTGCCCCAAGGCCACCTACCACGGTCACGAATGCACCAAGAGCAACGAACCAGGGCAGCAAGGGTCAGTTTACGGAGGCTTCAAACTGCCCAACGCCCGAGTAGATGAGTACGAAGACCAACTATCCGGAGGATTCTGAGTGTCCGAAGTAGTCAACTTTGCATCCGACATCGACCCAAAGACGCTGGAACAGGCTGACGCACTATCGCGCCTGCCATTCGTTCACCCATACATCGCTCTAATGCCTGACGCTCACGTTGGCAAGGGAAGCTCAGTGGGAACAGTCATCCCCACCCGTGGCGCTGTCATCCCAGCCGCGGTTGGGGTGGACATCGGCTGCGGCATGATCGCAGTGCGCACCAACGTCCACGCACTGGACCTCACCGACCTGAACCTTGCCGAACTGCGGGCTGCCATCGAAGCAGCTATCCCACTGTCTCCGGGGAACTACAACAAGACGCTCCACGAATTCGACTTCACCAAAGATCGCATTGCCGGCCTGGAGGCCAAGGCGGCTGCGGATGGGGTGGACCTCTCACACTCCCCGAAGTGGCGGGAACAGTTGGGATCGTTGGGTGGCGGAAACCACTTCATCGAACTGTGTCTAGACGAGTCTGACCAGGTGTGGTTGTTCCTGCATTCCGGATCCCGCGGCGTCGGCAACAAAATCGCCCAGAAGCACATCAAGGTAGCCCAGGATATTTGCAAGAAGTGGTTCGTCCCACTGGAGGACAAGGATCACGCCTTCCTCTCTCATGGCACCGATGAGTTTTGGCGGTACATCAATGACTTGCGGTGGGCGCAGGCATTCGCCATGGAGAACCGTGCCGAGATGATGGACCGTTACATTCGCGTGTTCCACGGTTGGTTGGGTGCCACTGGTGAACCGGAGCAGGTTGAGGTGGAGCGCATCAACTGCCACCACAACTACACGGAACAGACCGACATCAGCGGCACAAATGTGTGGCTGACCCGCAAGGGTGCGATCGATGCCAGCGAGGGTAAGGCTGGTGTGATCCCCGGATCCATGGGGACACGTTCCTATGTCGTCATCGGCAAGGGCAGCCAGAAGGGCTTGTTGTCTGCACCTCATGGGGCTGGCCGTAGGTTCTCGCGCACGGAAGCTAAGAAGCGTTTCACTGAGGCTGACCTCGCGGATCGCATGCAGGGCATCGAGTACCGGCATGGCGCGGAGTGGATTGACGAGATCCCGGACGCTTACAAGGACATTGATGTGGTGATGGAGGACGCAAAGGATCTTGTGACCGTGACCCACGAGTTGCGGCAGATCCTAAACGTCAAGGGGACATAACCGGTAGGGGTGTTGTGGTGGTATGGCTGGACATTTGGGATGCGCAAAGATTCGTTGGCCGATCACCCGACACCCTGCACCGCTGGCGCAAAGCCGGACTCGTCAAGGTCGGCAAACGCCGCGGCCAATGGTACTTCGATAAAGACTCGCTTCGGGCGGCGAAGAAGGAAGCCCGCCGGCGGATGCTGGAACATCGGGTTGTGCCTGGTCCTGGTCGTGGGCGCGCACATCAGCAAGTTGAACAGGGTGTTCTCTTCTGAGCGTAAAAGACCTTGCGGGTGTGGTTGTTAATGTTGTTTGTGTGTGTGAGTGGCGGCATTCGGAACCCCAAGACACTTAGCGTGTTCCGGGGTCACTCACTATCAACCATCTACCCCCTGTAGCTCAATCGGTAGAGCTCCGGTTTGTGGTACCGGCGACCCAGGTTCAAATCCTGGCTGGAGGACGGGCAACGGGCACTCTGAACAAGTGTGCGACCTGCTGCGATGTAGCTCAACTTGGGTAGCTCCCGAAATAGAGCGCCCCACCGTTCATGGGGAAGGTCCAGGTGTGGAACCCTGGCATTGCAGCCAAATGGATGTAGCTCAATTGGTAGAGCAGCGGTCTCCAAAGCCGCCGGTTGGGGGTTCGAATCCCTCCGTCCATGCATTGGGTACGTGTTGCTCTGGCTGGGATTCAAACCAGCCCATCAACCGTTCAGGGCAAGTGCGCGCTTAGCCCCGACAGCATCAGTTTCCGGCAACGCAGCTGACCCCGTAGCCGGCTGGTCGACCTTCGGGTAAGTAGCGCCGACTGCCCGCGAGCGCAGTTGGTAGATCGTCTCTCTACGCAAATGTCAAAGCGGCCCCTACATAATGGGGTGTTGTTCCTGGTTCAAATCCAGGGAGAGGCGCGTCCCGCAGGTTTAAAGATGGACGAAAGCGGCCCCATGCCAGTGGGTATCCCTCACGACCTGTAATCCGCACTGGTATCTGGAAGATTAACTCGGCTGGGCCGGGACTCGCCTTGAAAGCGATGGGTGCACGGGAACGTGCATGGGGTTCGATTCCTCAATCTTCCGCACACAAACTTCAGAGAGGGTGCGTTGTGGCACGGATGCTTGGAATTTCATTTGCCAACACCGATGGATGTTGCCGCCGACACTCCCCAGCAGTGTCGCGGCGCAACGGTCGCGCCCGCAACCTTGAGAAGCGCGCAACTCAGAAGTGGTTGGACGAATACGAGTCCCAAAACGACTACGACGGCTGCCCAAACGACGGGCTCACCTGCACCTGCAACAAACCTGAGAACGAGTGTCCGCACCGGGAGTGACCATGCGCAAATACCTGCTCATTCCCGCGGTCATCGCGGGCCTACTCTCCTCCCACGCAATCGCAGCGTTCAGCAACCCCGAACCTGCCGTCGCGAAACCATGCGCAGACTTGGTGATCGGGGTTGACGGCACCGGGAGTGTTGGGGATCCGAACAGTATCGTGAAGATGCGCGCCGGCAGAGGTGCATGGATCATCCGCTACCCAGGATCGATATTCCCCATTGGGCCGTACACGTATGACACATCAGTGCGTATGGGTATTGATGAAACCAAACGGGTTATCCGCGAGTATCGGGCTTTGAACCCCTGCGCAACAGTTCATCTGATCGGGCATTCGCAGGGCAGCCGTGTTGCCGGGGATGCGATCGCTGAACTCTACGCAGAAGGCATGGACACCAGCTTCATCACAGCGGAATTGCTATCAGATCCGCGTGACCCTAACGGCGGCGTTGAACTGGCCTTCACGTGGCTGAAGGTTCAGGGATACACGATGAACGGCCCTAGGGGTTCGTTGGGTGGCGCGGATGTGACGTACCGGTGTGTTCCTGGGGATCCAATCTGTGATTGGCCTCGGAGTGTTCTGGGGCTTGCTGGTGTGGTTCCCAACTTTGTGAAACTCCATGGAAGATACTAGAGAGAGTGTGCTTTGAAGCCTGTAGTTCTGTATTCCCGCCCTTCTTGCCAGCCCTGCCTTGCTGTTGCGCGCAGGCTCGACAAGAACAAGACCCCGTACACCAAGGTTGACGTGTCGGTGGACAAGGCGGCTGCGGATCGGTTGAAGGATCTCGGCTTTCAGCAGACCCCGGTTGTTGAGTGTGGGACAACGGTCTTCTACGGCTATTCGCCTGACCGTATTGACGCACTGAAGGAGCACCCTGACGTGTTGCGTGAGGTTCGTCGCGCTTCTGGTGTTGAGGACCGCACTGATGTTGAGGACAAGGGGTAACGATGTCTGCTCAGAAGCCCAGTGTGGGAGCAATTGTGCATTACACCTCTTACGGCACGCCTGGCGGTGAATACCTGCCTGAACCTCGCGCTGCGATCATCACGGAAGTTCCGGAACTGCTGAGTGAGCAGCCGAACAGTGGCCCTGACGGTTATGTGTCGGCGGTGCGTCTCGCGGTGATTAATCCGACTGGCTTGTTCTTCCCTGATCGTGCGCTTCCGTTTGCGGAGGAGCCGACGCCTGGTCATTGGAACTGGCCACCCCGAGCTTAGGAGAGACGTGCATCCCCAAACGTTCCGCAAGAGGCCAGTCGAGATCCAGGCGGTTCGATGGACCGGCGAAAACCTCACCGAGGTGCACGAGTTCACCGGTGAAGGCAAGTTCGCCATACTCGCAGAGATTGATCGCATGGTGTGCGGCAACCCTGACTGCACTGCTGAGCTTTTCGTTGCAGCTAACCGTGTGTGGATGGCGATCGAAACTGGTGAGTGGATCATCCAGGACGCAAAGGGTTTCTATCCTTGCAAGCCGGACATCTTCGCAGCCACTTATGAGGCTGTCTGATGGCGTGTGTGACAGCCCAGTGGTTACAGCAGCAAGACGACGAAGATCGGGCACAGTTCGAAGCCTGGACGGGGAAACTGAAGGAACTGCATGATCATTGCAAGACTGCGGGATTTCCTGGCGGGCTCACGTCCACGAAGGACCACAAGCGATCCCGATGCGGATGCCCACGACCACAGGATGGTTGAACTGACTGAGACAGTCACCTATCCGGTACGCGAGTCTGACGGTTGGTTCTGGACAACTGCTGGCGAGCGTAGGGAACTTTGTGGTGATTGCGGTGGGTGGATCTCGACAATCATTCCACGCAAACGGCTGTGGCCGTACGAACGTGGAGCTCGTGACGTGTCGTCTCCTGCGGCGGTCGAACGAATCTGGGCGGAGGCTCGCGAACAGGTGAGCAAGGAACAAGCGCAACGGCATCGACGCTCGGCTAGGGGTAACCAGTGAGCAAGGTTCATCACATAAAGCGCCCAACCGATGACCAGTTGCGTGAATGGCTGTACGACGCAGAGTTCGACTGGGACGACTATGAAGGTCAATCCCCAATGCCGAAGGACACCTTCCCGCCGTACTACGCGGATGACTACCACGCAACGTTGGCGGCGCTGTTCAAGGAACTCCTTGAGCATCGGGCTAAGGCTGACTGACAGTTAGGAACACATTGTGGGCGTTTTAGCTGATCTACTCACCGGGACCACTGAAACCCCACAGCCAAGCATCCCCGTGCAGGACGGGCGTGCGCTCACCACTGTGATCGAGGGTGCACACGATGCCTCTGATTATGAGGCGATCCTTCGGGCGTGTGATCACGACCCCTCTCGCGTGAGGTTTGGAGCGCCCCCGTCCGTTTACGTTCGCTGGAAGGCGGATGGCACTCGGGTCAGCACCTACAGGTACAAGCTGGAGCCGGTTACAGAGGACTTCAGTTCCGCGTTGGTGGAGCGTTGCCGGCAGGAGTTGCTGAACGGCTGGGTAACCCCGCAGAAGCAAGGCCTGACTCTGCCGTTTACCTACGTGATGCTGATTGCGGATCCCCAGTTGGGGAAGGTCGGCACTCAGAAGGCGGTCGCCAACTACAAACGTGGCGTGCTCGCACACATTCAGGTTGCCAAGGACCTCATTGCGCTTGGTCGGTCCCCTGAGGCTGTTCACGTTGCTTGGATGGGCGATGAGGGCGAAGGCGTCTGCAACAACTACACCAACCAGTCTCACATCATTGAACTGAACCAGACGCAGCAGTTGGAACTGGACTTTGAGTTGCGAGTGTGGGCGCTGAAGGAGATCGCGAAGCTGGGGCTGCGCATGTCCGCTTCGTCGGTGATCTCGAATCATGGGGAGTGGACCCGCAATGGCACCAAGGACCCCGTGACATCCCGCAATGACAATGCTTCAACGTTCGTTGCCCGGCAGGCTAAGCGGCTGTTCGATGAGGCTGAAGAGTTCGGTGGACCGCACATTGAATGGACCATCGGTGACGATGATCCTGGTGTGGTTGTTGAGCTCTCCGGTGAGCGTTGCTACTTCTCTCACGGGTATATCGAGAAGGGCCGCGGCACGTCTACCGAACTGAAGACGAAGAACGCCATTGAGAAGCAAATCCTTGGTGACATTGGACTCGCTTCCATACGGTTGTGGTTCATGGCTCACTACCACCACTTTTATAGCCTGGAGTTCGAGGGGCGCACATTGTTCGGTTGCCCTGCACTGGAGGCCACGGAGGGTTCCAAGGAGTACATGAAGGATCAGTTCGGTGTGTGGTCGCCACCTGGCATGTTGGGGATGCTTGTGGGTGCCGGTTTCTCTGAGCGTGGCTGGTCTTCAGCGAACGTCTTCTGATTGCCCTGTCAAGCTTATGGGCTTGAGTTTCCTGAATCAAGGCTGTTGCCGTGTCTTCGGCATGAGTTAGAAAGCATAGGTGCCGACATGGGCAAACTCCTTCGCAAACTGCGGAACCGGCTGAGCATCGACTTCAGGGGCCTGGACTTGGGTGACCTGGATGAGTGAGCGTCTGGATGCTGCGTATGAGGCGTTCGATGCTGCACTGAAGGAACTGGTTGCCGCCAACGAGGAAGACCAGGGCACTGAAGAAGCGTGGGTTGTGTCGCATTACGCCACTGTGGTTGGTCAGCAAAGGTTCGGGGATTTTGGTGTTGAGTCTGCGCAGACGTTGTTGCTTCCGTTCGGCGGGGTGGTGACGTATTCGTTGGAGGGTTTGTTGGGGAAGGTGCCGGAACTGATCGCTTCACTGAATGAAGTTGAGGCTGAGTGTGACTGACTACCCGTATGAGGGTGATTTGTCCGCGGTGTTTGAGGCTGTGGCTGTTCCGCGGATTGTCGATGAGGCTATTTCTCACGTATGGGCGCAACTGGGGGCGTTGTTCCCTTGGCTTCCCACGAGGGTCGAGTTGGATGGTGTTTTGGGTCCGCTTGATGACGTGTACCTAGCGATGAGGGGTTCTGCTTGAGTGCCAACGATCGTTTGCCGACCGATAACACGATCCGCACGAGGTTGTGGGATGCGGACTTCAATCTGAGGTACGACAGTGGCCTTCCTGGCGCTGTGGATGTGGAGACTGCCACACGAAACCTTCTAGGGATCTACGACCCGCTTCATGTGACTCACGATTCCGTGGGTTGGGGTCGCTGGTGTGGGCGTGTGCGTGTGAACGACAGTGATCAGATTGAGCATGTGCATGAGTATGAGTATCTGGAAAAGATGCTGTCATGGTCGAATCCGCTTCTGAAGGTTGATGCGTAGTGGGCTACTTCTCAGATGCAGACACGGACAAGTTCGCTGTCGGCGGTGTGATCGAAGGTCCAGGTTGGGCTGAGAACACGTCTGGTGAGCCGATCAAGGTGCAACGCATTGGGCAGGTCATTCGCCCAGACGGATCAATCATGTGCGAATACGCGAGGAGAAACTAGTCAGTGGGCATGTACACCGAAGTCTTCATGCGGATGCACCTCAAGAAAGATGCACCCGAAGCTCTGGTTGACTGGTTCGACAACTTGGCGAACGGTGATGGGGATTGGGAACCATACGATGATCACCCCTACTTCACGGTAGGCGGCGGCTGGGACCGCATCTTCTGCAGTGGTGGCGCTGTGTATCAGATCAGCCGGCGGGTGCAATTCACGCGGATGAACCTTCTGTCCGGGCAGTACTACCACGAACTAGTTGTACTGACCACGGACGTTGGTGACGGCGTGGCGAGGTGACACAGAGAAGACCTCCGAGTGAAGTGCGAGCTGTCTAGGAACGCATCACTCACTCAGGAGGTCTTCGTGGTCCACCGTAATGCCCCGTTGTCCGAAACGGGTCGCCTGCGCCTTGCTCAATGTGTCGTTGATGATGGGTGGCCGCTGCGGCGGGCTGCCGAACGGTTCCAGGTCGCGGTCACCACCGCAGCACGCTGGAGCGCTCGTTACCGCGCCGAGGGGCCGGCCGGGATGGCCGATCGCAGCTCACGGCCACATCGCAGCCCGAACCAGACCCCGACGCGCACCGAGCGGCGCATCATCAAGGTCCGTGTCATCCGTCGCTGGGGTCCAGCCCGGATCGCGTATCTGCTGGGTCTGAATGTTTCGACAGTGCACAAGGTCCTGAGCCGGTACGGGTTGGCTCGGCTGCGGTGGCTCGACCGCCCGACTGGACGGGTGATCCGTCGCATGCACTCACCGCACTGCGGCGATCTCGTTCATGTCGATGTCAAGAAACTGGGCAAGATCCCCGCCGGCGGCGGATGGCGGAAGGTCGGTCGCTCGGCAGGCAGCCGCAATGCCCGGGCCGACAAAAGCGGCGGCGAGGTCGACAAGTACTACCGTCCGGTCCGCGGCTACCACTTCCTGCACACCGCGATCGACGCCCACTCACGGTTGGCCTACTCCGAATTGTTGGGCGACGAACGCAAAGCCACCGCCGCCGCGTTCTGGCTACGCGCCAACGCGTGGTTCACCGAGCACGGCATCACGGTCGAAAAGGTGTTGACCGACAACGGTTCCTGCTACCGATCACACGCGTTCCGAGACGCACTCGGTGAGATCAAGCATCGCCGAACCCGCCCCTACCGACCCCAAACCAACGGCAAAGTCGAACGCTTCCATCGCACCCTGGCCGACGAATGGGCCTACGCCCGCCTCTACACCAGCGACCGCGAACGCTGCGACGAGTTCCCGCGATGGCTGCACACCTACAATTACCACCGAGGCCACACCGCACTCGGCGGCCAACCACCCGCCACCCGCGTACCCAACCTCTCAGGTCAGTACAACTAGTTGTCCACGCCTCAGCGAAGTACGTCCCCAGTGAAGAGTTCTTGGACTGGATCGCACCATGGCTGGCGCATGCGCCGGGTGACTTCCTGGGCTACTCGTTGCACGAAGATTCGCGCCCTTCAGGTTGGTACGGGGATGAGCAGCCGGATCGTGAACGTCCTGGGTTGATCTTTATGCCGGAACGGAAGACTGGAGATCGACAGTGAGTGACGTTGTGTACGTCGTTGTAGAAGATGATGGCGACTCTGGGTACTCCGATCATAGTGTCATAGGCGTCTTCACGGATGTAGAAGATGCGCGAACGCTGGCGGAGAAGTCGTATGACCGCGAGATTGAAACGTGGTCAACTGGGTCTGACTCTCACCGGGTAGAGAAGACCCTTCACCTTGCGCGGCACGAGATGGCAAATCCCCAGTTCCGTGATCCTGCAGAACTGGTGTGGAAGACCCGCTATCTCACCCAGGATGTTGATGCGTCCCGACTGAAGGAAAGCTCGGATTTCGACTACAACTGGGGTCTGCAGCGTGGCGGTTGGACTGCAGAAGAAGCCTCGCTACGGCTCAACGAAGCGTTGGACGACTTCAAGCCTGATCTGACCCCGTTGCCTGAGGTGTACTGCTACCGGCAACCGCGGGTGTGGCGCTATCACGAGCATTTCGCGACGGTGGCCCCATGAAGCTGATCATCGGCACGTACCGCAAACAGGCCTACATCAACCAAGCCCTCGAAAGCATTGACCAGTACGTCTCGGGTGTTTCTGAAATCGTCTTCGTGGATGATTCCGGGGATCCTGAACACCAGGCTTGGTTGTCCCAGTTCGGCAGGGTCGTGGACACCGGGCGCAGCGGGTACAACGTCGCAATGAAGGCTGTGTGCGCGGAAGCTGGAAGTAGCCAATTTTGCTTCTGGGAAGAGGACTTCAAGGCGGTAGTGAAGTTCGACCTGACCGAGCTCGGTGAAGTGTTGGATCAGCGCCCGAAACTTGCCCAGTTGGCTTTGCTCCGTGGACCCCACTTCCCGATTGAACATGAGCACGGCGGTTTGATTCAGGCGTTGGAAGCTAAGGGTGAGAAGTTCGAACTGGTCGCCCAACCTGGGCTGCGCATCAGTCGGAACATCTACCTGCAGACGGCAACGTTCACCTGCAATCCTGCTGTGTGGCAGCGGGGGATTGCGGCACAGGGTTGGCCTGATGGCCAGTGGTCCGAGGATGCGAAGCGGGATCAGTTGTTGGCTCAGGGTTACAAGTTCGGGTTCGTGCCCGGCATCAAAGTCCACCACGAAGGGGTGCGCTCAGGTTATGGCTATTGACGTTTGCATACCGTGGAGATCGCAACCTGAACGGCTACCAGCATTCAAACGAGTCAAAGCCTGGTACGAAGCCCGCGGATACAACGTCATCACAGCAGACTCGCGCAAACACGAAACCTTCAACGTTGCCGCTTCCAGGAACCTGGCAGTCAGTAAGGCAACCTCAGATGTGGTGATTGTTGCGGATGCGGACACCATCCCAGATGAAACCGCCCTGAGCTTGGCTGTGCGGAACCCGGTTGGTGTGGTGTACCCATTCGACAGGTACAGGTACCTGACCACCGAGTCAGTTGGACTACCCGAGAGTGAGTGGGTTGTTGAGCGTGAGTATCGGCAGTCTGTTGGGGGCATGGTTGTTGCTACTCGGTCCACGTATTGGTCTTTGGGTGGGCAAGATGAGCGCTTCGCCCGATGGGGGTACGAGGACAACGCCTTCCATCTGGCCGCTTCCACGCTGAGTACGGTTTCACGGATACCGGGTGTTGTGCACGCGTTTGGGCATGAGGCGGACAGGGATTTGAGTCCTGAGAATCCTGGTCGATCTCGCTGCCAGTTGTACAGGTTCGCTGAGGGTAAGCCTGATGTGATGCGGGAACTGATCCCACAACGGTAGGAGAAGTGTTGTCCGAGTTCGTACCCTTGTCACTCGCGCAGATCGATGAACTCATTCGCTGCACCGCGTACAGCTACGAGGTGGGTGACGTGCCCGAAGACGCTAGCGCGTGGGCTAAGCAGTTCATGATCGGGGACGGCGGGTTGATGAATCTGCAAGACCTGTATCGGGAAGCTCTGCTTGAGATTGAGCGCCTACAAAAACTGACCGACTGGGAGATTGATGTTTCTTGGAAGGTGGGAAGTTCGCATCCCCAACAAATGCGGATACGGTCCTGATTCGTTCAAGGTGTGCCGCCTGCACTCGTACAAGCGGGCTGAAGAACGCGCCGAGTATCACCACGGTTGGATAGTGGACCGCAAGATGTACCGCTACTGGTGACCATGATTCACCCGCCGGTGGAGACACTTGCCTGACCTGCAGCTTTTCTCCTTCGGGAGTGCCCACGGACTTCGGTCACGGTGGGCTTTTCTTATACCCAAAACAAGGAGCTTTCGTGAGCACCGCTAAAAAGCACTACCGCAAGCCCGGACCTGTCCTCGTTGTCTTCATCGTCTTCCTGATCCTGAAGGTCACCGACACAATCAACTGGTCTTGGTGGTGGGTTACATCGCCGCTGTGGATCTGGGCTGGAGCACTGACCGCAATCTTCGCGGTGGCCGGCGGACTGCTTGGCCTCGCAGCCCTGATCGAAGGACTTGAGGGCAAGGGGCGTAAGTGATCCTGAACGAGGTCCACATAGAAGCCCACAGCGAACAAGCCAGACGCGAAACGATCATTGCCAGGCAGATCCTTGGACTGATCAACGGGGAACGAATCATCCATACTTCGTCCCACTTCAACATTGCACGAGACGACATGAACCACCTGATCCAGGTCATCGACACCCACCAAGGGTTGCGGGGCTTACTGAAGCGTATATCGCGGGCGAACGGCTTTACCCGCGTGGAGTTCACCAATGGCGGCACGATCATCTCGGCGGCAAGAACCAATGGTGGTGGTCGTGGGTTCACTGCAGATCTCCTGATTCTGGATGACGCAGACAGGCGCTGCACCGAAGAGTTCATGGCTAGCGCACTGCCGATGCTGTACACGTCTAGGAACCCTCAGGTCATGTTCATCAAGACGTTAAGGCCGGTGCATGACGAGACTGTCTGAGTGGTGGCGTGAACGTAACCGTTGGAAGACGTGCCCACACTCGCGACTTCGTGGGATCTACGGGGACGAGATCATATTCGGCACACCCAAGTTCAACCGGTTGCAGTGCAGAGACTGCGGCAACTGGCTAGACGGACCGGTCACGCTCGCGGCGATACGCAACAAGGCGGAGGTGGATGCTCTGTGACCACCATCAGTTACGCCATAGTCGGGCATAAGGAACGCGCACACCAAGCACACGGACTATCAGCCCTACTCGGTGGCGCACGCATAGCCCTAGACGATGGAACCTACGGGCAAGGTGTCAACCATGATCGTGCATGGAACCTAGCCGCAGAAGCAGACAGCGACTGGTGTGTGGTGTTAGAAGATGACGCACAACCAGTGCAGGGATTCAATGAGCAGGTTGAGGCTGCACTCACTGTTGCACCAGCACCCATCGTCAGCCTGTACACAGGAACGTCACGCCCACCCCAATACCAAGGGCGGATCGAACGGGCCTTACAGCACAACACCTGCTGGCTCACCTGCGACCAACTCCTGCACGCAGTAGCAGTAGCCATACGCACAGACCTAGTGGCAGACATGCTGAACAACGTGGGCTCAGCTACCACCCCTGCCGACTACCGCATAGGGGCATGGGCACAAGACCATGGGCACCCCATCGCATACACCAACCCCTCACTCGTGGACCACCTCGACGGACCAACACTGATCCAACACGCAGACGGTAAGCCGAGAACACAACCACGCAAGGCTTGGACTGTTGGCACGCGAGACACATGGTCACAGACCACAACACCTTTGGAGTAATAACCTTGAGTACTTGGACTGTTGGACTCGACAACGACGACACACTGACCATCAACGCTGATCACATCGCAACCAATGACAGTGCTGAAGGTGTAGTAGTCGCAGAGTTCTGGAGCGGACAAGACACCCAGAAGCTTGAAGCCATGGTCCCGATGTACCGGTTGCGTTACATCCAGAGGGAACCCGAGAAGCCTAAGGCTGCTGCACCCAAGGTGGACAACACCATCACCATCAACACAGTGAACGTTGAGGATGTAGCTCTAGCCTTCGCCAAGTTCAGTCAACGCCAGTTCGTTGGGTACACCGACAAGGCACCAAGCATCCTCGGTCGGTAACACATGGGGCGAACAGGGCACAGAACCTACCGGGCCAAAAGAGCCAAACTCAAACGCGAATCAGACATCTGCGCCCTATGCGGAGGATGGATCAACCCAGACCTCAAGCACCCACACCCCATGAGCTTCAGCGCAGACCACATCACCCCAGTGTCCAAAGGCGGACACAACCTCGGACCCCTACAAGCAGCACACTACGGATGCAACAGCAGCAGGGGAAACAAAGCGCTACCAAGCACGCAAACACACCTCAGGGACTGGTAACCCTACCCACCCCACAAACACGCCCCACAGAAGCAACCAGAGGGCAGCAATCAATAGGGGTGGGGGGGTACCCCCTTCAGGCTCAACGGAAGCCCCTCAGGCATTGCTTCCACTCTCTCTCCAAGGTCCGTTTTCCACAGGAGGAAATTAGAAATGGCTGGTGAAAGCGTTGCGTCCCTGGCCGCTGTGGATAACTTGGCGGGCTTGGAGCAGCTGAGGGCGTTACGGCTGATCTTGGCGCAGGCAATCGATGATTGTGATTCGAAAAGGGACCTAGCGGCCCTTACTAACCGCTACATGGGCGTTGTTGAACGCATTCAGGTTTTGGAGTCCCAGAAGCCGGCGGCTACGTCGAAGGCGGATGAGATTGCTGCGCGTAGAGCCGCTAAGCGTAAGGGCGGCTAATGGGGTGATTCGGTATGACGGTTTTGGGGGTCCAGAGACCGCATTACGAGTCTATACCGAATTTCTTCGATAATGACTTTGAGGACGTGGTTGAGCTTTGTAGCTCCTACGGCCTGATCCTGGATGACTGGCAGGAGTACGTCCTTAAAGGCTCTCTCGGTGAAGATGAGGCAGGTAAATGGGCTGCTTCTCGCGTGGGGTTGTCTGTTCCTCGACAGTCGGGGAAGACGGCACTGTTTGAGGCTCGCGAATTGGCCGGCCTGTGCCTGTTCGGTGACAAGCTGATCATTCATTCCGCCCACCTGGTGCCTACGGCCCTTGAGGCTTTCCGGCGCATGAAGGCGTACTTCGACAACTGGGACGATCTCCGCAAGAAGGTTTACAAGATCCGTGAGGCCAACGGTGAGCAGGCTATCGAACTGCTGAATGGTCAGCGTTTGCGGTTCATGGCCCGTCAGAACGGTCAGGGTCGCGGGTTCTCGTGTGACACGTTGATGTTGGACGAGGCCCAGGAGCTCTCGGAAGACACTTGGTCGGACATTCTGCCGTCTATGGCTGCGAGGGATAACCCTCAGGCTTGGATTGCTGGCACTCCTCCGTCTGAGAAGAACAACGGTGAGGTGTTCACGCTCATTCGGGATGCCGGCATGAGTGGTGTCGATGAGCGTTTGTGCTGGATGGAATGGTCTGCGGATTCTGAGTCGGACTTCGATGACGTTGCCGCTTGGGCTCAGGCGAACCCTGCACTTGGCATTCGTGTTCCGCTGAATGCGATCCAGGATGAGCGTAACTCGATGTCGGATGTGAAGTTCGGGCGTGAGCGCCTGGGCATCTGGGGCGCGAAGGGTTCTGCGCGGGTTATCTCCGCAGAGGCATGGGAAGCGATTTCGCTGCAATCCGCGCAGGATGCGGGCGGGCAGATGGCGATTGCTGTCGATATGGCTCCCGATGGGGGCATGACTTCGTTGTGCTCGGTGCAGGCGGTGGCCGGAGGGTTCCCTTGCATCGATGTGAAGGATACGAAGTTGGGCAACCCCGAGTGGGTGATACCGCGGATTGTTGAGGCTTGCCGGAAGTTCAATGTGCGCGCTGTCGTGATTGACGGGGCTGGACCGGCATCTGAGCTCATCGATCCGTTGCGGAACGCAAAGATTGAGCCGACTGTCACTAACTCGTCACACATGAAGCGGGCATGCGGACAGTTCTACACGGCTGCGGTGACTGCGAAGAACCTGCGGCATCTGAACCAGGCGGGTTTGAACGTCGCGGTCGGTGCTGCGCGTAAGCGGAAGCTTGAAGACATGTGGGCGTGGTCCCGTAAGGATCCTGAGTCGGACATTACGCCGGTCGTGGCGGCAACCCTCGCGCTGTGGGGATTTACAGCGGTTGACGTCAAGAAGCCGTTGCGTAAGTCGGGCGGCGCAACGTTCGTTTAGGGGAATTATGTCAGAGTTTGATGCTGTTGGCGCTGCAGGTGATCTGTGGGCTTTGCACTTGCAAGAGCGCGGTGAACTGGACCGTATCCGCGAGTTCGTGAAGGAGCGGAGGGGTGGTCCGACTGTTCCGGATGATGCTTCGGCTGAGGTCAAGGCTATCGCTCGTATCTCGTATAAGAACGTTTTGACTCTGGTTCGTGAGGCGTTCGCGCAGAACCTGGCCGTAGTGGGTTACAAGTCCTCAGCGACGGGTGAAGACCTCCCGGCGTGGGATATGTGGACCCGCAACCGAATGGAGTCTCGACAGGCGGAGATTTACGTTCCGGGGATCACGTACGGGTTCACCTACGGTGCGGCAGTCCCTGACAAGAATGGGAAGGCGCAATTTCGGTTGCGTTCGCCTCTGAAGATGCTGGCAGCGTACTCGGATCCTGAGCTTGACGAGTGGCCGGAAGTCGCTTTGGAGATCTGGACTGAGGTTGAGGGCCGGCGGAAGTTCCGCAAGGGTTTTGTGTACTCGGATGAGATGGTCTACCCGGTCAGACTCGGTGAGATCGTTGACTCGGGCACGAAGGTCAATTCGATTGCGCCTCAGTTGGATGGTAAGCCGTTCCCTCATAAGGCTTCGCATTGTCCCGTTGTCCGGTACGTGAACCGGCGCGATGAGGACGGGGTTGTCCTTGGGGAGATTGAGCAGCTTCTCACCTTGCAGGAACAGATCAATGAGGCGAACTTCGATCGTCTGATCGTGTCCCGGTTCGGCGCGTTCCCGCAGAAGGTCATCTCTGGTTGGTCAGGTAGCAAGGGTGAGGTTCTTGCGGCGTCTGCACGTCGTGTGTGGACCTTTGAAGACGAGTTCGTGAAGGCCCAGCACTTCCCGGCTGCTGCAATCGGACCGTACAACGAAGAGCTCAATGAGATGTTTGAGCACGTTGCGATGGTCGCACAGATTTCGCCTTCTCAGGTGACTGGTTCTATCGCGAACGTGAATGCTGACGCTCTTGCTGCCGCGGAGGCGAATGAGCAGCGGAAGCTGAAGACAATGCGGGCTTCCTACGGTGAAGGCCACCGTGGTCTGTTGCGGGTTGGTGCCGAGATTGAGGGCAACGAAGCGAACGCTGTTGACGATCAGGCTGAGATGATTTGGCGTGACACTGAGGCTCGTAGCTTCGGTGCTGTCGTTGACGGTGTGGTCAAGATGGCGTCCCAGGGCGTTCCGATTGAAGACACATTGCATCTGGTGCCAGGCATGACGCAGCGGCGCATTCAGGAGATTGCTGCGAAGCTGCAGAAGCAGCGTCAGGTGTCTGCGTTTATGGAGCAGATCCGGGGTGCAGCTGCCGCGGCGAAGGCTGATCCGGTTGTAGCTGGCCTGTCTGAGCGCACTGTTCCGGCTGGAGGTGTGCCGGTTGACGCTGGTAGCTGACATTGAAGAGTTGCAGGCCCTATTGGTTGATGTTTCGACGTTGGCGCAGCGGGATCTGGCGGAGGTTTGGCGTCGGATTGAGGAGTTGGATGCCCGAACGGCGTCTGAGTTCCTGTTGGCTGCCACTCCGGAGATCGCAGACCAATACGCGACGATTGCAGGGGTTGCTTCTGCCGAGTTCTATGATTCGCGGTTGCCGGACTCTTCGTTCCGGGCGGTAGTCGCACCTCCGCCACCGCCTGCCCAGGTTGAAGGATCTACCAGGTGGGCGCTGAGTGCACTGCACCGGGACATCTCAGCAACACCATTGGATCTGTTGGCGGGTTCGCTGCAACGGATGGTGTTCAACGCTTCCCGTCAAACGATCGTTGGCAGTGTGCGGATGGAGACCGGGGCAACGTATGCCCGGTACGCCTCAGCAACGGCGTGCCCGTTCTGCAAGATGCTTGCGACCCGCGGAAGTACCTATTCCACTGAGGAGTCCGCCCTTGAGGTGGGTGCTGATCGCTGGGAGCCGAAGCGGAACTACAAGGGCCAGCGAACTGGTGGGGATATCGGCCGTAGGGGTCGTGTTCGTGGCAGTCAGGAGTCTGGGGATCGGTTCCATGACAACTGTCGTTGCATGGCGGTATGCGTCCGCCCTGGCGAGGTCTACGAGGCACCTTCCTACGTAGATGACTGGGAAAAGCAGTACGTAGACGCTGTGAACGCGACCGAGAAGGTCGGTAAGTACGGCGCGATTGATACGCAAGCGGTTCTGAACCACATGCGTCGCAACAAATAACACTTCCCCGTTTCGGCGGGTTTCTGCGCTCACAGCCGGCGCTTAACGGCTGGTGCTCTGCCATACCTATAAGGGGATATTTGCATGTCTGAAAACAACGCTGTCGAGACCACCACCACCGAGGTTAAGCCTGGTGTCGAGTCCACCGATGGCGGTAGTTACCAGCCGCCCGCTTCACAGGCCGATCTTGATCGGATTATCTCGGAGCGGTTGGGTCGTGAGCGCGCAAAGTTCGCTGACTATGAGGATCTGAGGTCGAAGGCCTCCAAGCTCGATGAGCTTGAGAAGGCTAACCAGTCGGATCTGGAGAAGCTGACCGAACGTCTCACTGCTGCCGAGAAGTTGGCGGCTGAGCGGGCTGAGGAACTGTCCAAGACGGAACTGAAGGCGTTGAAGTCTGATGTTGCGCGGGAAAAGGGCGTTCCCGTTGGCCATCTCACCGGAACCACGAAGGAAGAGCTTGAGGCTTCGGCTGACGAGCTCGTGAAGTGGCGGGACGCGAATGCTCCTGCCCCCAAGAAGCCTTTGCGGTCCGGATATGTGCGTGAGGCCTCTGTTGTGAATCCTCGCGAACGCGCTGTTGCGGCTCTCCGTGCCGGCGTTGTCTAACTAATTCTCTCTAGGAGTAATACAAATGGCTGATATCTCGCGTGACGAAGTTGCATCCCTCATCCAGGACGGTTATGCAACCGACCTGCTGCGGCGTGCACGGGACACTTCCGCTGCTCTCGCTACCTTCCCGACTCGGGACATGGGCAACAAGGCTGTTCGTCTGCCGGTTCTGGCGACCAAGCCCCACGCGAAGTGGGTTGGTGAGTCTGCAACCGCCGATGAGGGCAAGAAGCCCACTGCGCAGGCTACCTGGGGTAAGAAGGAACTGATTGCCGAGGAACTGGCAGTCATCATCCCCATTCACGAGAATGTTCTCGCGGATGCCTCTGAGGATGTTCTTTCGGAGCTCGCCGGTCTTGGTGGTGAGGCAATCGCTAACGCTCTGGACGCTGCGATCTTCTTCGGTGTGAACAAGCCCTCTACCTGGGTTTCGAAGGACCTTGCTACGGCTGCGACGGACGCGGGCCAGGTGTTCACGGTTGGCACCGGAGCGAATGACCTGTCCGGGTCCATCCTGCAGGCGGCTGAAGTTGTCGCCGGCCACTACGACCCGTCGAACATCGTTTCCCGCAAGGGTCTGCGGTTCCGTCTCGCCAACCAGCGAGATGCTAACGGCGCGCCGATCTTCATCCCGGCCCTGTCTGGCACTCCCGGCGCTCAAGATTCGGTCCACGGCCTGAACGCGTCGTGGGTTACCGGCACCGTTGACAACGGCGCAGGTGGAGACACCCCGGTTTGGGACAGCACGGCGGCTGAGGCCATCGTTGTTGACCGTGAGCGCGTCATCATCGGTATCCGCCAGGATGTGACGGTTAAGTACCTGTCGGAGGCCACTGTTGGTGGCATCAACCTGGCTGAGCGCGACATGGTTGCTCTCCGCTTCGTTGCCCGCTACGCATACGTGCTCGGTGACAACGTTGCTACTGGTGCTGCCGCGGCTTCGAACTCGCCTGTCGCTCTCGTGGCACCTGTCGCTGCCGGTAGCTAAGTTCTCAGGGGGTTCGGCATGGCTTTCGCTGAGTTGAGTGACGTTGCGACCCGGTTGGGTCGGGCATTGACGGCGGATGAGGCGGCTGAGGCTCCCGGTTTGCTTGATGAGGCATCCGCACTTGTGGAGGGGTACTGCAATCAGGATTTCGATCCTGTTCCCTCCACGGTGCGTTTGGTCACTTCGCGTATCGCGGCCCGCGCATTGACGACACCGACGACACAGGATTCTGCTGCTGTGTCGTCGGAGCAGTTCACTGCTGGCCCGTTCACTGTGAACCGCAGCTTTGTGGGGGATGGATCAGCTACATGGATCGGTGCGACTGAGAAGACGATGTTGCGCCGGTTCCGCATCTCGATGCGTTCTGTTCCGTCTGCGTCGGATAGGCAGGTGGCGGGATGACCGTTGCATATCCTGTGCCGTTGCTGTGGAAGGTGCAGACGAAGAAGTATCTGGAGGGTGGGGGCACAAACTCTCATGGCAGCCAGATCGATGTGTGGGCCGAACCCGTCGAACAGGCTTTGTATGGTTGGTCGGTTCCGGATTCGCGTGAGCCGAAAGTTGCAGGCCACAACCGGGTGACTGTGCAAGTCGAACTCCTTGTACCTCCCAATTTTGATGTGGGTCCGTACGACAAGGTGATCGTGCCCGGTAAGGGTGAGCTCGATGTCATCGGTGATCCTGATGACTTCAACCACGGCCCGTTCGGTTTCCAGCCAGGGTTTGTTGTGAACTTGGGGAAGGTGGATGGCTGATGGCCACTGTGACGGTGAAAGATCAGTTCGGGGACACCTGCGACTTCCCTGATTCGTCGTTCCGTACTGATACCACGGGGACGAACAACCTTGAGGTGTACAGCGATGATGGGGGACGCCTGTTCGCAGCCTTTGCGGAGGGTGGTTGGGTGTCGGCGGTGACTCATGGGTAACGTCCGGATCCAGCACAATGCGGCCGGCTACTACCAGTTGCGTTCCGCCCCTGGCGTTAGAGGTGATCTGGAATCCCGTGGGGGCAGGGTGAAGCGTGCAGCTTCCTCTGATGGGGGCAAGTACGTCATGAGTTCCCAACAGGGCCAGAAGGCACCTCAGGGTCGTTGGCGGGTGTCGATCGCCACCGCTGACATCAAAGCTATGCGCCGGAACGCTAAGAACCATTCATTACTGAAGGCGTTGGACAGTGGCAGGTAACGCACGCAAGCCCGCGGTGTCGGTGGTTGTTGCCTTGCTGAATGCCGCGTTGCCGGTGCCCGTCATGGATGAGGCACCGAAGAACCTGCCCTCTTCGTGGGTGAGGGTTGTCCGTGTTGGTGGGGTGAAGCGCAACCTGGTCACTGATTCTCCGATGTTGACGTTGGAGTGTTGGGGACCGAATGAGGTTGTTGCGGAGGAGTTGGCAATGGAGGTTGCGGACATCCTCGAAGGCTCACCGGGCGGATATGTCCCCTATATGACTGGGGATGGTGGCACTGCGCAGGCATGGATCAGTGGTCACAACGAAATTGGTGGCCCGGCAAGCAACAAAGATCCGGACTACCCCAACAAGGGGCGCTGGACGCTCACAGTCGAACTGGGCATAGCGACCAACGTTTAAACACACTTTCATGGAGCCTCAACCCCTTGTGCGGGTTGGGGCTTCTTCTATTTGAGGAGAAGCCAGTATGGCTACTGATACTTCCAAGGTTTATGTTCCCGCACCTCCGAAGGTGAAGGGTGTCATCCACCGTGCACCCCTGGGTACCACGCTGCCTGTGACGGCAACCGAAGATCTGGATGCTGCGTTCAAGGATTTGGGCGGCATCTCGGACGCCGGCATTACCAATGCCATGTCGCGTGACGTTCAGAAGATCAAGGACTTCGGTGGGGACACCATTGCTACCCCGCAGTCTGACTACACGGAAACCCTTCAGGTTGAGTTCGTGGAATCGACCCGCCTTGAGGTTCTGAAGACGGTGTTCGGTGACGACAATGTGACGTTCACTGCCGCCACTTCCACCAAGGGTGCCCAGATCGTTGTGGATCACAACTCTGAGACCCTCCCGAAGAGCACCTATGTGCTTGACACGGTTGCAGGGAAGGGCCTGCGCCGGCAGATCGCTGCTATCGCCCAGCCCACCACTGTTGGTGACGTGGTTCAGGTCAACAACGACATCGTGAAGTACGTGGTGACGTTCGAAACGTTCGCCTACGTCGATGGCAGCGGCAAGAAGTTCAATGTTCGGGAAATCCTGGACGACGGTATCTTCTCCGGTTCCTAACTAGTACTCACCCGGTGAGTGTTTCTTTGACCAGGCCAACCCTTGCCGGGTGGGCTTTCGGGCCTGGTCCCACATTTTTCGATAAGTTGAGGTCTGGTCAATGACTGCTTTCACTGTTCCCAAGTCCGAGGTTCCTGAGCTTGCTGCGAAGGATGAGAACCGTTTCACGTTCAAGCTGAAGGCGAACGGCAAGGTTTACTCGCTGCCGAAGCTGGAGTTCCTGCCGCGTGAGTCCGCGAAGGTTATTCGCGCATCCATTGGCCAGGTCACTGAAGCTGACCTCCTCCGCAAGCTTGTCGAGATTGAGTGCCCTGATGCGTTCGAAGCGGTGGACGCACTTGAAGATGATCAGGCTGAGGCGCTTTCGACTGCGTGGGTTGATTCGTCCGCGGTCTCGGTGGGGGAATCTACGGCCTCGGAAGCCTCCTAGAGGAGCATTCCGGGGCCATTGAGTACGACCTGTTGGTTCGCGGGTTCCGTCTTGCGGACATCGGAACCTTCAGGTTGTCGTGGCGTGAGTTTTCCTCACTGGTAACGCATCTTCCCCCCACGGGGGACTCCGCCCTTTACCGGGCGCGGTTCCCTCAGTCGTGGTGGTGGACGCACGATACCGATTTGCTGGCGGCGCTGGTTCATGCGTCGCAGGGTGCGAATTGGCAGCGGTCGGGCAGCAAGGGCAATCCGCCTGAGGTGCGTGTGCGACCTCGTGAGGTTTGGGAACTGGAACGGTCGTCTGACTCTGAGGCGGTTCCGTTGGATGAAATTCGTAATGAGTTGGCGCGCAGACGGCGTAGCAAAGCCAATGAGTAGCGCATATTTGGGGGTTACTTATGGCTGGCGTTGAACTCGCTACCGCGTATGTGTCGCTGGTTGTTGACACGAAGAAGATCCCCGGTCAGGTTAAGACCGCCTTATCGGGGGTTGAGGCGCAAGCCGACAACACAGGTAAGAGTGTTGGTTCGAAGATTGCATCAGGGCTTGGCTCAACCCTGAAGGTTGGTGGGGCTGCGATCGGTGCGGCTGCCGGCCTCGCTATCGGCACTGCCCTCACAAAGGGCATGGAACGCGTTGTCGCAATTGATGACGCTAAGGGCAAGTTGGCAGGTCTCGGTCATACGGCTGAGGGTGTTGCCACCATCATGGATTCGGCGCTGAAGTCCGTTAAGGGCACCGCGTACGGGTTGGGTGATGCGGCGGGCATTGCAGCTTCGGCTGTTGCCGCGGGCATCAAGCCTGGTGAGGAGTTGACGAAGTATCTGTCTCTGACGGGTGATGCTGCGACAATCGCAGGTTCCTCACTCGGTGAGATGGGATCAATCTTCAACAAGGTCACAACCTCAGGTAAGGCCTACACTGACAACCTGAACCAGTTGGCTGACCGGGGCATCCCGATCTTCCAGTGGCTGCAGGAAGAGTACGGCGTAACCGCTGACGGCCTGTCCGACATGGTGAAGGAAGGCAAGGTTGATGCCGAGACCTTCCGTAAGGTCATTGAAGAGAACATTGGTGGTGCAGCCCTAGAGTCGGGCAAGACGCTTCGTGGCTCCTACGAGAACATGAAGGCAGCCCTTGGGCGTGTGGGTGCGGGTGCTATCGAACCGTTCCTGCCCATGCTTAAGTCCGGTTTGGGCGCGCTCACCCAGTGGGCGGACAAGATTGCCCCGAAGGTCAAGCAGGGAGCCGAGTTCGTTGCTACCGGTCTGACTGAGATGGGTCGCGCCTTCCAATCATCCGGTGCTTCTATCGATGGTCCTGCAAGCAACTTTGAGAAGTTCGGTGTCAAAGCCCGCTATGTGAGCGACGGGCTTAAGGGCATCTGGTCCATCCTGAAGGATGGCGAGTTCGCCGGTTCTAAGTTGACCTTCGGGTTGGATGAGAACTCGAAAGCCGTTGACATCCTGTTCCGAATCCGTGAAGGTGCGATTGCCCTGTGGGCGGCGATCAAGGATCCGTCGAGTGAGAAGTTCACTGCATTCCTTGACAAGCTGAAGGGTTCCGGCGATGAGTCTGCCGGCGCAATGGGGAAGGTTGAGGAGGGCGCTACCACCCTGACCGGTGTTCTCAAGTCGGTTGGTGATGCTGCGGCTAGTGGCGGTCTCGCTTTGGCTGCCCTGGGTGGCGATACGGCGACCGTTGCCGTTGCGGGCATCAAGGCGCTCGGCAGTGTGATGGGCTTCTTTGCCGATCACACCGGGTTGGCGACTGTAGCCCTGGGTGGGTTTGCGGCTTCGGTGGCGATCGCTAAGACGGTCGAAACCGGATTCCATGCGGCGAAGATCGCAAATGCGATCATGATGCCCGCACAGATCGCATCCCAGATGGCGCTCACTCGGGCACTTATTGCCCATACGGCGGCGTTGTGGGCGAACACAGGGGCTCAGGCCCCGAACACTGCGCTCACTTTGCGGGCCAGGATAGCGGAGATTGCGACTGCTGCTGCTCACCGGGTGCGTACCGCGGCAGTGGTGTCGGAGACTTCCGCGTTGGGTGCCTATGCGGCGGCCCAGCAGCGAGCGGCGGCAACGTCCGGGCTGATGGTTGGTGGCCTGCGTAACGCTGCTGCTGGTGCCGCTGTGATGGCTGGTCGTGTTCAGAACCTGAGTGGTGCTGCAGTTGGTGGCCTGCGTAGCGGTCTGGGTAGTGCGGTCAGCCTGCTTGGTGGTCCGGTATCGGCTGGTTTGATGGCTGCTGGTGCCGCGGCGATCTACATGGGGTCGCAGTTCAGTTCCGCGAACAAGCGTATTGAGGATTCCGCGAGCACATACCGAAGCTACGTCGATGGGCTTAAAGAGTCCAACTCGAAGCTGAAGGATGCGTTCAACAGTAGTGGTGGTGTTGCTGACCGGAGTGTGTCTCAGATCGTTGAGGGACAGATTTCCGACCTCAAGAGCGCACAAGCACAGTTGGCGCAGGACGGTCCCGGATTCTGGGGCAAGATTGGCAGCTCATTCGCTACCGGCTGGGACATCTTGGATGGCCAGTTGGATGGTGCGGCGATCAAGACCGCGGCGAAGGCTGAGGATCTGTCACTGTCGGGTGCGAAGGTTACAGCCGCGTTCGACAAGTTGGGGATGTCGAGCAGTGACCTGGGGAAGGTGCTGACTGGTCCTTCCGATAAGTTCTCGGACCTTGCGGCGAAGCTGCACGGGATGGGCGATGAGGGTCTAGCGCTACTTGGCCCACTGAAGGACATGCGCACCGAGATCATTGCATCTCAGACGAGTGCGGGACAGTTCAAGACCGCTCTTGCTGACATCGACACCAAGTCTGTTTCGGCGGCGCAGGGTGTTGATGGTTTGACTTCGGCTATGGGTCGTCTTCGTGGCGATCAGATGACAGCTGAGGAAGCGCAGCAGAGGGTCAATGACGCCCTACGCGGGTTCGGTGAGGCCGCTGCATCCGCCGGCACTGGTGTTATCGACGCATCAGGCAAGATCGATACAGCTACGGCTGCCGGTTCGCAACTGTTCAACTCGATGAAGCAGGTTCAGTCAGCGTTCGATCAGGCTGGGGCTTCGGCCTATCAGTCTGCAGTCGAGCAGGGGCAGTCACAGGAAGCTGCTGCGGCGGCATCTGAGGCTGCTGGTCAGCGTGTGCGCGATGAGTTCATTAAGCAACGCGTAGAGGCTGGTTACACCCTTGAGCAGGCTACTGCGATCGCGGATCAGTACAAGTTGTATCCGCCTGAGATCGCTACAGCGATCAAGCTGAACGGTGCCAAAGAGGTACAGGACCAACTGGGGTACATCGGTACCCTGCTGGCGAACATTACTGCACCGCGGGAAGTGAACCTTCCTGCCCCGCAGGTGAACGTCAACTCTCCGGGTGGGAGCCTGGGTGGTCCTAGCCTGAACTTCCCCGGTGCTCCGAAGGCTGATGGTGGACCAATCACAGGCGGCATTGCCGGCCAAGACTCCGTTCCCATCCTCGCGATGCCAGGTGAGCACATGCTCACTACGGCGGACGTGGATCGGCTCGGCGGGCAGGCTGGCGTGTACAGGTTCCGCGCCGCGCTGGCAGCTGGTGTCGTTGGCAAGTTTGCTGAGGGTGGCGCAATTGGCGGTGTTAGCGGTGGCATCCAGGCTGCGTTGAATGCTGGGCGTGCGGTCACAGGCAACAAGTACCTGTGGGGTGGGTCCGGGCCGGAACGTTTCGACTGCTCCGGGTTTGTTGGTTGGTTGCAGCAGATCGCGATGGGTATCACCGGATCGGTCAAACGGCTGTACACCACTTACGATCTCATGGGTTCGAACGGGTTCGCTGGGTTGTTGCCTGGTTTGGGGCCGGCGGGGACACAGTTCCAGGTCGGTGTCAGCCAGGAGCATATGGCTGCCACGGTTGGTGGTCAGCCAGCCGAGTCTGGTGGTTCGCACGGGGATTCCCGCATTGGGGCTCCCGCGGTCGGTGCTACTGATCCGCAGTTCTCCGAGTACTTCCATCTTCCGAACTCTGCTGTTGCGGGTGGTGTCGTCAGCGGCACTCTCGGGCTGGGTTCGTATGGGAGGACGAAGAAGAAGGTTGAGTGGACCGATAAGGACGAACTCAATCTGCAGTCGGCTGATGTGTCTGTCACGCAGGCTGAGGAGGATCTAGCGGCGGTTCAGGCCAAGTTCAATGAGGGTAAGAAGACTCAGGCTGACTTGGATCAGGCCCACCTCAGGGTCCGTAAGGCTGAGGCGCGGGTTGTTGAACTTCAGAAGAAGAAGGACGACGCTGCCGCTGGGGTTGATGAAGGCCCGGCACCGCAGGCCCCGGCTTTGGCTAAGGCGTACTCCGATAAGGAGATGGAGCGCATTGACGCCCAGTTGTCGGTGGATGATGCGAATGAGCGCCGCAACGAAGTGTATGCGGATCCTACGGCGACTGAGAATGATCGCATCAAGGCTGACATGGCTTTGGCGAAGGCGCAGAACTCGTTGCAGGAAGTTCTGGACGGCAAGGATAAGAAGTCGGATTCTTCGGGATCGGGCGACTACTCCCTGAAGGGCATTCTGAAGACGTTCGGCACTCGCATGCTGGATGTCGGAATGACTGCGCTTGAGGGCCAGGACCCGTTCGGGATTACCTCGTCACGTTGGTGGACTACGGACTTCACCAAGACTGGTTCAAACGGTGAGACTTCCGCACAGGCCGCTTCTGGTGAGTCGGGCGGTGGTTTGGCTGACGCTGTGAAGCCGAAGCTGGAGGCCATTCCCGGTTCATGGCCGGATGCGGAGATCGCTGGTCAGACCGGTGGCCTTCCCGGCACACCTGCGGATTGGGTGAAGCTGTTCGGTGCTCCTGAAGAGTTGTTGGAGAAGTTCAAAGCTCCGAAGGTGTTCGACAACGGTGGTTGGTTGCAGCCGGGGGAGATGGGCATCAACCTGTCTAACCGGCCTGAGCCGATCTTCAACAGCCCTGATCAGTTGCGGAAGTTCGCTGGCAATGCTCTTGCGCCGGCTGAGGCTGGTGGGGGGCAGTCGGTGGATAACAGCATCAACATCAGTGGCGTGACGGTGGCTGACATCAACGAGTTCCGTTCGATGCTCAATCTGGAGCAGCGTAAGCGGTCCTTGTCGTTCAACCGCAGGTAGCGCGCACCACACAACAGAACGCCTCCAACCCTTCGGGGTTGGGGGCGTTTCTTGTTTCACAGGAGAGTCAATGGAAACACTTATTGAGTTGGAGGGTGCGCCGACTTCGGATGGAACTACGGAGTGGTTCACGCTCCTCGGGGATGGCAAGGGTAATCGGGGGGTCCATCTCGGCACTGAGGTAGATGGTGCGTTTGATGACGAGCCGACCGAGAGTATCTGGAACTCGCACGCGTATCAGATCGGATCCACCTTCGGTGGTATTCGCATCAATCACAGGGATGTGCTGTTCAAGGCGCACATCAAGAAGACATCAGACGCCAGCTGGGAGACAAACGATTCCGAGTGGCGCAAGGCGTGGAATTACAAGAAGGACTCGAAGCTTTGGGTTCAGACCGAGACTTCGCGCCGGCACCTGCCGCTGAGGCCGTTTGAGACTCCGGTTGCGAAGCCCGAGTTTGATCCACACGGGCAAGAGTTCGGCACGATCGACATGCACTGCAGGGCGGGTAAGCCGCGCTGGCTGGAACCTGATGTCACCAAAGAGTGGATCTCGAACACCGACACCCTTGATGGTAGTTGGAACACGGGCACAATTCCGGTCTGGAATCCCACCGATACCGAGATTTGGTTGAAGTGGACGGTGCAGGCGTATCCGGGCGCGATCTATCGGCTGCCTGACTACTCGTTCGGTGATGACCGCTACGAGATGGCGGACGAGCACGCTACTCGACAGATCGTCATGCCTGAGTTGCTGGCTGGGGAGCATCTGAAGGTCAATACCGATGAGGAAGACGAGCAGGTCGCGTCCTCGATTGACACGCAGGTGTGGCTCCGGATGAACGGTGTCACCTTCCTGTATCCGGTCCCTCCGTATCAGAAGACGAAGAAGTACCTGCCTGTCTCTGTGAAGAACGCGCCTGCCGGTGTGGGGGTGCAGGTGCGGATGCCTCGCACGTGGACGCGTCCGTGGGGGTTGCAGTAATGGCAACTGTCGAGACTATCGATTTCGATGCCGTTTTCGAGGAAATCACTAATCGGCAGATTCGGGAGAAAGAACGCCGGATACTTCCACCCCTGATCCGGTTGTGGGATGGCGACTGGAACTTGCGGGGAATCTGCAAAAAAGAAAACAGCGCCGAGTTTCAGTACCTGGACAACGAAACCGGTATCGGTGTCCTTGAGATGCCGCTGGACTACTACCTGTCTAAGTGGATGAACGATGTTAAGGCGCGTTCAACCACCAATATTCACATCACTGTGGATAAGGATGGTGCCCGTTGGGGTGGTCGGCTCGAAGAAATGCGTGTCATCAAGGATGAGAACCACCGCGCATACATTCGAGCCACTTTCAAACATGATTATGAAGAACTTAAGCATGTGTTGGCGTGGAGTAATCCATTCTTGCCCGCGGAAATACAATTCCCGAAGGTATGGGCGCTCTATGGCAGAAGTCGCTGGGTATGTAAAACGACTCTGCTTTGTAACATTATGCGCTTGGAGTCGTCTCTGTGGATGCTTCCCGATAATCCGCTTGACCCAAATCAGTGGTTCAATTTTGATCAGTCCACGTGGTCGATGGTTGTTAAGCCTGACCAGGATGAGGACACGAGTGTTCGCGCTCTGATCGTTTCTCGGTTCAAGACTGTGCACGATGCGACGAAGAACATCGTTGCCGATTCACAGTTGACCTGGGAGTTTAGGCGCTACCTGGATGGCGATGAACCTCCGTGGCCTGGTGCTGATCTTCGCCATGGCTGCTTGGTGATCGATCTGCTCAATAAATCCGGCTGGAATACAGGCACGTCATTTGGTGGCGACCTTTTTAACGGTTTGATTCATGAGTTGATCAATATCGGTGGCGACGGAATTACTCAGACTTCTGAGGTTCTGGCTGATCCGAATATGCCTAACGAGTATAAGACGCCGGGCTACAAGGGTTCGGTTCCGTCTGTTCCTGGTGTTATTTACCGCGAGTCTGAGCATACGGGTATTCAGTCTTCTGAGGTTGTTTGGAAGCCTGCAACTGATGTGGGCGTGGTGGCTGGCGGTTCGTCAATGCCCGGCGTTAATGAGGCCATTTCAGCCGGGGTGCAGATGGTTGGGGATCTAAGCGCAATGATCCCAGGGGTGCCGCCTTTGGGGGGCGTGGCGGACGCCATTCTTCGGCCATTGTACGAAAATGTTTTCTTGGCCTTCGGTAAGCATAAGAACATTGCGCGTGCGCAAAGGCTTGGTTGGAGCCATTATCATGAGAAATGGGCTGATGGGGCGGATCGCGCCTATACGCTCGCATGGTTATTGGCAATGCGTGCTGGGATGTGGGAAACCCGCGAATACATCAGTTTGCAATTCAAGGTTGCCGATGGTGCACCGTGGCGCATTGGCCAGCGGGGGCATGGGCATTTCTTCCTCGGTGACCGTATTGGTTGCACGGTTCTGGGTCAGCCTCCTGGGGTGATCTGGGTTGACCGTGTTTCAGAGTTGGTTCTGAAGTGGGATCGGGCGACTACTCCCCATTGGGAGATCACGATCGGCCAACGCGAGCCTAAAGACCCCATTGCCGCGGCCTGGCAGCGCATCCAGGACATCTTTTCACTCCTGCGGGATCTCGGGGTCCTGTAAACATTCCAAGCCCTCTGCGGGCATCTGAAAGGTGATCATGAGATTTCCGACCTATGAAGACTGCCAGCCCGCAGAGGGTGAGGAGCCGGATCCCCGCCAAGTTTTCCAGTGGTTCCTGAACAAACTGCCGCTTACCGGTGACGAATGGTTCACGGTGGAGCCGAACATCAGGCCCGACTGGTCCAAACTGTTCTGGGATCTCGGGTTGCGTCACCACCCGGAACTGCAGACGAAGAAGATTCTGGCACCACATCGGGGGCAGCAGCATTCGCTGAACGGTTCTGCAACGGTCGTTGGCATTGACGAACCCGACTCGCCTCCCATGGTGATTCAGGATCCGGCTCTATTGACGGCGCACGAGCAGGCTGTTCAGTTGGAGCGTTACCGACAGTTGGGGCGACTGCCCGAGATGGAGACTGGTCCCGCGGGGGCGTCGGTTGAGTACGGGGAAGAGTTCAACCCTGCAGATCACACAGTCAACGGTGTCAATTGCTATCTGCTCGCGCCCATTCCGATGACGGAGAAGCGGCGGGTGATGGCCGCGGAGATGACCGGTAAGGCACGTCAGGGGATTTTGAACAACCCTAAGAATAGAGGTATTTGATGGCGGCGAAGTTTTGGCCGTTGCAGCGGGGTCATGTAGTCACATCCGGTTTCGGTGCTCGCTGGGGGACAACTCATTGGGGTGTTGACTTCGGCAGAAACGGCGGCTCTGGCGGGCTGCCCGTGTACGCGGTGCAATCGGGAACGGTGGTGATGGTCGGACCGGCTTCCGGTTTCGGCCAATGGGTTGTGCTGGACCATCCAACTGAGGCTGGTGGTGGCACCACGGTTTACGGCCACATCATCCCTGAGGTTGGTTTGAATCAGCGGGTTGTTGCTGGGCAGCGTATTGCCCGGATCAATCCTGATTCGAGCTTGAATGGTGGTGTGGATCCGCATTTGCATTTGGAGTGGCATCGGTATGTGTGGTCTCAGCCTGGCGTGAACAGGTTGGATCCGCTGCCCATGTTGGAAGGGGCGCAGTTCCCTGGTGAGCCGGTAGCGGCTGATCCGGCCCCGGTTGGAGATGGGCGTATGACGTTCTTCGGTATTGATATTGCCTCTTGGCAGGCCGGTTTGGATATGTCCCGCGTGAAGGCTGAGGGCTTCTCGTATGTGATTGCGAAGGCCACCGAGGGTGCGGACTACACGAACCCACGGTATTGGGAGCAGCGGGACGGTGCGCGGGCGAACGGGCTTCTGTTCGGCGCATACCACTATGTGAAGGCTGCGGATTCTGCGCGAGCCCAGGTGGACCGCTATGAGTCGGTGGAGCCTGACCGGAAGATTCCGGTGATGCTGGATCACGAACTGACCTCCGGTAACGCTGGTGTGTTGTGGGCCGTGCATAACGAGTTCGTGGCGCGAGGCTACCGAGTCAATCTGATTTATCTGCCTCGCTGGTATTGGTCGGGTCATATCGGTTCCCCGAATTTGTCGGGTCTGCCTCCGCTGATGTCTTCCAACTATGGGAATGAGCGGGCCGGAAACCCGAAGGCGATCTATCCGGGTGATGGCGACGTGGGCTGGAACGGTTATGCCGGTCTCGATGTCGCAATCTTCCAGTACTCCCAGAAGGGTGCTGTTGCGGGTTACGCGTTGGATGTCAACGCATTTAGGGGCACTGCTGCCGAGTTGGCGGGCCTGTTTGGTTCTGAGGAGGATGACTTGCCGTATTCGCGTGATGATCTGAAGTCGATCATCTTTGAGTGCTTGGAAACGTTCGTTGGCCCTATTGGGTCTGATGTGAAAGATGTCCGCTTCGAACTTACTGGCGGGCGGAACGCTGGGGAGTATCCCGGCCATCCGTCACTGCTTGATGTTCGGGACGGAAAGAGCGGTGATCAGGTGTTCCACGGAACGGTGACCCGCTTCATTCAGGAACAGGACGCGAAGCTGGAAAAGCTTACGCGTGAGTTCAACACACTCACAGCCCAGGTGGCTGAAGTAGTTAAGGCAGGTAAGTAATGGCTGTTACTCAGGTTGAGAACTCTTGGCGTGCAACTGCCCGCACTGCATTTGCGGTGCTGGTGTCGCTCGTGACGTTGGTTCCTACGATTCTGGTTACCACGGACCTTGATGCGACTGTTCTCGGCGCACAGGTTCTTGTTGTGGCCGGCGCTGTAACGAAGGTTCTGGCATTGCCTGGTGTGAATAAGTTCATTGAGGACTTCGTGCCGTTCCTGGCTGCGGAGCCTTCTGTGGGCAAGCACTCGGCGGAGTAGCGGGTGCCGCCCGAAACTCATCCTTGGGTTATTTGGGCGGGAGTGATCGGGGCAATCATTGCGGTTGCCTCGGTCGCGTTCACCAAGGTGAGAGAAATGTTGCGCCCTGTTGCCGAGTGGGTTTCGGGGTGGCGTGTGAGACGCATTGAACGGCAGGCCCGAATTGAGGCTGCCGCCCAGATTTTGAATGACCAGCGGGTTTCTACGTTGTCGATTCAGTTGGCTGGTGTTGCTGCGCAGTTGGAGTCCGTGCTGAGGCAGGGCCGTGAGGAAGCGGTTCGTCATGAGCATGAGATGTCAGCTTTGCGCGCCCAGTTGACGGAGACACAAACGTCTTTGGAAGCGGCGCTGTTTGAGATCGCTGAGTTGCGCGCCGAGTTGGCGGAGTACAGGGGTGAACGATGACGATGCCTGTGGGGGATGCCCCTGATGGTGCATGGGTGTGGGGGACGGTTCACGATTCACAGAATTATGATGACCCGTCTGTTCGTGCCGAGATCCGTTCTAAGGCGTTGCCTGGGTATATCGCGGCGCAGGACAACACGAAGGCTAAGTGGTCTGGGTTCACGAGCATTTCCAACTTTCTGGCTGGTTTGACGAGCGCGTTTACTGGTTCATCGGCTGGCACTGGCGGGTTCTTCTCCGGGATCTTTGATCATGCCCAGGCGCAGCAGGAGCAGACGATTGCACTTGAGAACAAAGTTGAATCGTTGCTCTCGGGCGGTGTGCGTAGTACGTACATGCTGTCGGGGACGTTCGCTGATCCTGGCCCTGGCAAGACGGTTTGTGTGGCTGTTCTGCGTGGCGGGCAGGGTGGTGGCCGGGACTCAAGCACCCAGAACCCCGGGGGTACCGGAAGTCCGTACGTGTACCAAGAATTCGCCTCTGAGGAATTGACCTACCCGGTGACGGTCACTGTCGGCTCCGGTGGTGCGGGGCGGACCATTGGCACGGGAACAGGGTCTGTCGGTTTGACGAGTTCGTTCGGCACATACCTCGTTGTAACACCCTCCACCTCACAGGGCGGCATCATCTCCGCGCAGGGCATCGTCGCCTCCGCGGGTGACGCCGGCAACGGCGGTTTGGCGGAACTGGCAGACGGCACCCCCGGCAGTAGCGGCGCGGGTAACGCGCTTTGCCCCGGCGGACTCTACGGAAGCTCGACAGTCCCCGGTCAGCCTGGCGCATCTTGCCCCACAGACGGTCTCGCGGTTGCCGGTGGCGGTGGTGGTGCTGGATCAGCATGGGCGGTCAGTGGCGCTAACGGTGGCGCTGGCGGTTGGCCCGGTGGCGGTGGCGGGTCGGGTGTCAACTCTGGCGGTGCGGGCGCATCCGGTGCCGTATTTGTGACAGTGAAGGGATAGCGGATGTATGCAACCTTGATCGCGGCCGATGTGGCTGGGATGCCTCCCGGAACGAATCTGTACGAACTGGATGAGCCCTTAGAGGGATTCCAATACGTGAACGTGTGTGCGTGCGAGCCCTTCAACCAGTCTTTCGTGATCGGCTGTGACGCTACCGGTTTTGTTGAGGCACCGACCATGGAAGGCATCTGGCACTCCGGATCATTCATTCCCCATGCTGACGCGCTTGCCGCTGTCGGATACCAGGAGGCGACCGCATGACGGTCATAACAGGAACTATTAAGAACGCGGCCGGCGAGTTGTCGAATGGCATGCTCACGGTCAAAGCGAACAAAATTTACGGGTACGACGGTGCCCTGATCGACGGCAACGAACGTGACTTCGATGTTGTGGACGGGGTGTTCACAACCACAGATATTGCGCCTGGCCCGGTGAAGCTGATTGCCGATTGTGGGAACTGGCGGAAGACGTTTGAGAAGGTGCTGCCAGATCAGGAGTCAATCGACTTCTGGGAGTTGGTTGAGTCCACGCTCATCTATGAGCCGCCGGTTGTTTCCACGGTCGTGCAGGCTAAAGAGGATGCTCAGCAGGCGGTAGTTGACGCGCAGAATATTTTGGATCAGGTTGAGGCTGGCGCTGTTCCTGACGATGTTGTGAGTCGGGCGAAGCTTGCTCCTGAGGTGCGCACTGAGCTTGATGGGTATATCACCCAGGCTGAGGCAACCGCAGTTGGTAATGCCACTTATGCCCCGCTGGACTCGCCCGCTTTCACGGGAACTCCCACCGGTATCACGAAGGCGCATGTCGGACTCGGCAACGTGACCAACACGTCTGACGCGGACAAGCCTGTGTCGACAGCGCAGCAGAACGCACTGAACGCGAAGCTCAGCATCGCAACAGCGGCCACCTCATATCAGGCCGCCTACGCTGTCGATCCCGCCTTTGGGACTGGGCTAGTCGATGCCAAGGCGCACATTCAAGCGAAGCTTGATGCCTGCAAGAATGCGGGCGGCGGCATCGTATTCCTTCCGCCAGGCACATTCCTGTTGAACGGTTCGACGGGACTGATTATCGGGTCAAACACGAAGCTGATCGGTTCCGGCAGGACCTCGGTACTGAAGCCGGTCTATTCCAGCCCCACCAACTATGTGATCCGCAGCGATTACTCGGTCCTGACCACACATATTGTGTTGCGCGATTTCGCCATCGACCGCAGTGGGGCGAACGTTCAGCACGGAATCCTGTTCCGCAACTGTGATGGCATCCTGGTCGACGGGCTGCATTGTTTCGGCACACCTTCCACGGTGGGCGGGTTCATCAACATCGGCGGCTTCAGCGCCGCGCCGACAGTCCCACCAGCGTCGGAGCAGTGCCGGAACGTCCGCGTGGTGAACTGCCACATGAAGGGAACCGACAACTTCGGCATCCAGTTCGGTGGTGTGGTCAACGGTGCCATCGCGAACAACATCGCGGAGGACTGCTATCGGGAAGTGGTTGGTATTGAGCCTGGGCTCGGGCTTGTTTCCGAGAACATTTCCGTCACGGGCAACAACTTCGGAACCGGCACAACGCTGGTAAGCGGCAGCACTCCCACGGGTGTGATCGTGGTGACTGAATCCAGCGGCGGCACCATCCGCAACGTCGCCGTGTCCGGTAACACGGTTTACGGGGAAGCTGCAATCGCCTCCGACCAGAACCCCGGCATCGTGGTCATCGGCAGCCAGAACGTTTCCGTCACAGGCAATACCTGCCGGAAACTCAACGGCCCAGGCATCTCGGTCGGACATGTCACCTACCAGTCGTCCTACGTCACCGTTGTTGGAAACACCGTCAAGGACTGCAACCAGGGCGGGAATACCACACCCAACGCCTGCGGCATCCGCTCCCGCAACGCCATCAAATGCTTGTTCTCCGGGAACTTCGTCTCGGGTGCGGCGCACAACGTGGCGTTGGAGGAAACCGGCAGCTCTGGGTCGAACAACGTGGTCGGTAACTACTTCCTCGACAACGTGAACCAGACTGGAACGTTCGGCGGTAACACCACGTGGTCGGGAAATAAGGTCGCAGCCTCTGGATCGGTCGATGTGTATACGAGCATGTCCTTCATCGACGGCCGCAATATTGGCATCGGTGGCGGCACTGGGTCTCAGATCGGGACATCCGGGTCCAAGATGGGTTTCTTCGGTGCTACACCTGTAGCCCGGTCGTCGGTGACAGGCTCGCGTGGCGGTAATGCGGCGCTTGCCGATCTGCTCACGAAACTCGCTGCATTGGGGCTGATCGTGGACTCAACGTCGGCATAGGCTCCTCGGATTGCGGTGCGGTCGAGAAAGCCAGGCCCACCGCAATCCACAGCAGGACCGCCACGCTGGGCCACGCCAGGACATCGAACACAAAGAACTGCGCGACGAATAGGGCGAGCAGAATCCGGGTCAACCTGCTACTCCGAGAGAGAGCTGCGACGAGGATTCCGCACATGAGCACGAATCCGATCAGCCCGAACTGAATCAGGATCAGTACGAATTGGTTGTCGACCGCGAGGAAACGGTTGCTGAATAGCAGCCCCGCCTGCAACAACCGTGGCGTGGATGCGGTGCCATCTCCTATGAACATGGTCAGGGTGTCCCGGCCGAACGCGAACTCGGGAAGGGCGGTAATAGACCCAATCCGGTGAGTCCACGATCCTGTCGTAACCACGTAACTCAGCTGCGGGTACAGCAGGATTGCAGCGATGACCGCAAGCGGAACACCGTAGATCACCAGCCGAGCCCACAGGCCGCGTAACGCCCGTTTCCCCGCGAGGGCAATGAACAGCAGCGCCAAGAGAATGACGGCGTTCCGGCTACCGGACGCGGCGATTCCTGCCGTGCAGAGGGCAGTCACACCCCACTTCATCCACGCCTTGCCGACGAACACGTCAGACCCGAGCGTGATAGCCACTGCGACGAGCAGGACGGACGCCAAGATCAGCGGGTGCGCGAACGTCCCCTGTGCCCGCAGTAGGCCGGGGATGAGTTCCGATCGCATGGCAACCGACTCGCCGTCGGGCAGAACCTTGCCGCCTCGCCACAATGGCTCCATGACGGTTTGCAGTTCAAATAGTGCGAGCGCAGCTTCGGCAGCTGCCAGGAACACGACGCAGGCATACACGGGTCGGATGGCATCCATGCGGACAGTTGCTGCCCCGAAGATCAGCCCGGTTGCGGCGATGATCCCGAACATGCCGAGCGTCGACCACTGATACGGATCATCGACGCGGAGGTTCGCAAGAGTGCCGGTCGCCAGGATTCCTCCGAGCGCAGCAAGTAGTCGGCCACTGACGCGGGCCTTCGATCGAGCCAACGCGAGCGCCGCGAGAGCCACGATCGACGCGAGTACGGGGATGCGCAGGAAGGTGTGCTCGCCTGACACCCGCATGATCGGCACCGCAAACAGGATCGCGAGAGCGAGTCCCGTGCTCACGATGACCGCTTTTCTGGCGGGCAGTGAGATGAGCCAAGCCGCCCCGCCCAGCGCAAGGATCGCGGCCAGCAGTATCCACCCGGAGAGGACCACGGCCACCCCGAGTATGGCTGCGACCACCCCGGCGGCGAGATACCACACCGCATCATTGCTGTGCACCCTCGGCGGCTTAAGCGTCTGACTACCCACGGAGTCCCCTCAGAATCTCAGCCCCCATAACCGGGGGGTTCAAGTAATATAGACCGACCGGTACCTACTCGCCGGTTACGTTGGTCGCGTGAATGACACAACCCCGCCCAGAATTGCTCACTATGTTCCGTTCGACAGTGCCCCAGCTTGTGAGAATCCCTCACCGGCTGGGGCACTTTTTTGCGTTCAAGACTGCGACACATAACTCCTAGCGTCCTCAATCGAACATGTGTACGATCGCAAGTCGGCCCTGAGAAACAGGAGCGGCCCCGCCCGGTGCGTCAACACCGAGACGGAGCCTTGCCACCACACCACGTCGATGGAGTGATGACCTTGCACGACGCTACCCGTCTGCCTTCTTCTGCCTCAACCTCGGTTACCGGCTTCAGGTTCAGCCCGTTCGAACTGATCGTTGCCGGGTTCCTTGCTCGCTACAAGGGTGGCACCTTTGACTCATATCAGCTTGACCTTCGCCTGTACACGAACTGGTGCAACACTGTGGGGCTGGATCCGCTGTCCGCTGAGCGTCCGCATCTGGAACTGTTCGCACGGCATCTTGAGATTGAACGTGGGAACGCACCTTCCACGGTTCATCGTCGCTTGTCGTGCCTGCGGATGTTCTACCGGATGGCTCATGTTGATGGGCATGTTAACCGGAATCCCGCCGAGTACGTGAAGATGCCGAAGGTCTACCACGACGAAGCCCGTATCACTGGCCTGTCTCGTACTGAGATGTCGTCACTTGTTGCGACGGCTCGTGCGTCGTCTGCTTCGGATGGCGCGTTGATCACGATGCTTGCGCTGCTGGGGTTGCGTGTCAGTGAGGCGTGCAACGTGGACATTGAGAGCTTCCAGGACTTCGAGCGTGACCATCGGGTGTTGCGGATGGTGGGCAAGGGTGGGAAGCCGGCAACGATCCCACTTCCGGTTCCTGTTGCAAGGGCAATGGACCGTGCAGCGGCTGGCAGGAGCGCTGGCGCGTTGGTGTTGCGTTCGGATGGTTCGCGGATGACTAGGCGTTCGGCGGATCGTGTGGTGAAGCGTCTTGCAAGGAAGTGCGGCATCGCGAAGGTGGTGTCTCCGCATGTGCTTCGCCACGGGTACGTGACGGCATCGTTGGACGCTGGTATCCCGTTGCGGGATGTGCAGATCATGGCCCGCCATTCGGATCCACGCATGACTCAGCGGTACGACCGTGCGCGGGGAAACCTTGATCGGCATGGCAACTACGTGCTGGCGTCCTTCTTGGGCGGTGCCGCGTAGTGCAATTTTCGAATGCGCCCCATCCTCATTGCGAGGGTGGGGCGTTTTTCTGTGTTCAGGCCTCTACCTGACGGGCCAGGAGCCGAACCAACTCGGCAGCGACATCACATACACGTCAGCGGCAAGCAGTGCGCCGATGAGTACTGCCACGAGTGCCACCGCAGCGGCAAGGATAGTTGCGAAGCCGCGGGCGAACGAGACGTGATTCAAGTAGTCGACCATTGCCAATTCATATCAGACCCGTGCTACATGTGATGGGCGGTTGCAGTGGGCTTCCCTCCCAGCTGCAACCGCCACACGCATGATATCAAACCTTCGAACGTGTGTTCTACAGGTTCATTGCGACTTGGGCGGGTTCCTCTTCTGCAATCCCAGCCTCTGCCAGCCAGCGGCGCACACTCGTATCTGATGCGCCAACCATCCGTGCAATCTCGCGCTTCTTGTAGTTGCGGGTCAGTCCGAGTGCGACTGCTTCGGCGCGCTTCTCCTGATTACTCTTCCGCTTCGTCGCAATGTTGGTGGCACTTCCGGTTGCAACTTTGATCAGGGAGACGGCTGCCATGTTGTTGGGTGCCATGTCGGGTTGCGGCGCAACTTCCGGATCCGCAACCTCGGGTGCAACTTCCTCGGGTGCAATCTCCGCCGGTTGAGCCTCCCGGTGCAACTTAACCGCCAAGTGCGGTGCGACCAGCAAACACAGTGGCGGCACCACCGATACGGCTGCAGCTGCAACTGGTGGCAGTGGGCCAGCGGGAAGCATTGCGTTCGCAACCGCTGCAACGATCGACACCGACGTACTCGCGGCAAGTAGCGTCCAGGCGTACCAGCGGGAGTTGAGGAGTCGCATCACCCCACGGGTTGCAACTATCGCCAATCCGTCAACGATGAGCGGCCAGGCGTGCGCCATGATCTCCCCGTAGCCGGCGCGCAACGCAAGGTCGGTCAGCTTGGAGTAGGAGAGCGCGAACGCGAGGACCGCAATCCCGTAGGTGGCATAGGAGTCGATGTTGCGGGACAGGTTCTTCACTGGGTGGCACCCTTCTGTGCGTTGCGCTGCGCGTCGGTGTCCTTGATGTACTGCTCAAACTCGTACTGGTCTGCGTACGTGTAGACGTTGTTCTCAATGAGTTCGGTTATGAGCCCGTCGACCGCCTTGTATTCCGGCGAGAACAGTTCGAACTGGCGGAGGTAGGCAAGTGAGGCGTAGAGGTGATTCGGATGTTCAGACATGTGGTCACTCCGATCTGGGGAGGGGAAGTTCAGGCGGCTTTGGTGAGACGGCACGGGCATTTCACGGCCTGCCCCAACTCGTTGTCCGGGAGCCAACCTTCATCGCAGGAGCCGCACAGGGGTGCAGCCTTCGGGCGGGGGAGGGGGAGTGCACGCCAGGTTTCAATCCAGCCCTGCGCGTACCTGGTGGGGTTGATGGGCCGGTGCGCTGTCACAGCCGAATGAACGAGCGCAGAGACGCCGTGGAGGTCCAGCAGTTCCGTGATGGACGCTGCAGTCTCAGGTTTGAGTGCATCCCAACGGGCGGTCAGCCCCGCGTGGCGGCACGCCACCGCGAGGGCATCCAGTTCGGGGAACCTTTTCACCACCGACTGATTGGGTGAAGGTGACTTGCCTGCCTTAGGTGAGCGGTGGTGGTTTGTTTCAGTCCTTTGTGACTCAGTACTTATAAGAGAGCCGGGCTGACCGGGGTTCGGGGTTCCGGAAGTCGGTTTGCCAGGCTCCGGTTCAGGAGAGCAATCAACTGGGACTTCGTACACGGTGGACTCATTCGACCAACGCCCAGTGGTGGGATCCTGTTTGCGTTCACGGACGAGGTAGCCGACCACTTCGAGCTCGCGCAGTGCGGTGCGTATGGCGTCGCGGCCCTCGGTGGGGGATCTGCGGGCAAGGTCTTCGGCACGGGTACGCCAGTCCGCCGGCTTAGAGAGGATGTCTGCGAGGACACCTCGTGCACGGTAGGACAGGCGCTCATCGGTGATGACTGCGTTGCGGAGGATGGTGAAGTTGTCGGCTACGCGGGGACCACGGCGGATGCTCATGCGGTCACCTGCGAGCAGGTATGCTTATGCACAGTTCGACTCCCAATTAGTCGGACCCTGACCCGTCGTGAGGTGCGAACTCGCGGCGGGTCTTTACGTTTCGTGTCTCATATTGACATGAGACTTGTGGTGTTGTCTAGTTGAGACATGATTTCTCAAGATGACACGGGGATTGTTCCCCGGTTTGATCAGGCGGACCGGATGCGTAAGGCGCTTCGGGTCAGTGGTCTGACTGTTGGGGAGATGTCCGTGTTTCTGGGTGTGACTCGCGAAACTGTGGGCCGTTGGATCAATGGGCGCACAGAACCGTCTACGCAGACTCTGATGGTGTGGGCGTCAAAGACGGGCGTCTCGTACCGCTGGCTGGTTTCAGGGTGACCTTGCACCGTTATGGGTGTTGGGTTATTGGTCGTGCAGGTCGGTCCTCGCCCCTGCACCTGGTCGTGTCAGCAACCACTCATCAATGGTTTCGCGGAGCCAACCGAAGCTGCGGCCTATTCGCGCATCTGGCGGTGGAAGGTATCCGCGCCTGTCGTATCCCTTGATGGTGTTGAGTGAAATCCCCAGGTATTCGGCTACCTCTCCGCGGCTGAGGTAGTGACGCACACTGCCCCGTCGATGTTGAGATTGCGTTCAACCATGGGAACGATAATGCCACCCCGAACAGCAGAAGACTCGGTGACCCACCCTGAAGCGGACCACCGAGTCTGTTTGGTTTGCTGAGGAAACTAGTTGTGAACGATAGTTGCAGGTGCCACGCCGGAACTGATGGGCAGGGACTCGAAGACACTGAACATCATTGGGGTCACACCATCTGCTTGATACACCTGGTTGCCCTCTGAATCGAGCACGGGCTTGTAGCCAATGACCTTGAGGACAGTTCCGGGAGGGGTTGCTGTGACGAGACCTGTTTGAGTGTTGGAAGCGGCGGTGTCGTTGCTTGTTCCTTCGTAGGAGGAGCTTCCCTCGCTGGCATCGTTTGAAGTGGTGATCTCAGAGGCGTGGGCCGTGCCGGCGAACATGAGGAGTGCGGCTACAGGGGTAACGATTGTGGCGATGACCTTGTACATTGCGGCTCGATTCTGTGAGTAGTGGACAACTGCCACTTACTCAAGCCGAACCAGTAGAGCCAGCCCATCACGAACCCGGCCCACTCGCCGATGCCGATTCGGGCGTAGTGCGAGAAGGACCCGCTGGTCGGGATCGCTGCTCCCATCTCGCCGAGCATGCGCATCACGAAGACCACGATCAGGCCGGCGAGAAGGTAGGACACGAGCACGGCGGGACCGGCCGTGGCGATTCCGACACCGGTACCGAGGAACAGTCCGGCACCGATGGCCGAGCCGAGACCCATCATCGTGAGATGGCGGACCTTCAGGCCGCGGCCCAGGGTGTCCGAGTCGGTCATGGTGTCGGGTGTTCGCGTGCCGCTCACAGAGTCAGTCGTTTGCGTGCAGTGCGGCGTTCAGTTCGACACCGGTGCCCTTCCACGGCACGACCTCGACGGCACCCGACACCGAGTTGCGGCGGAACAGCAGGTTCGACTTGCCGTTCAGTTCCTTTGCCTTGACGACGGTGCCGTCGGGGCCGGTGACCTTGGTGCCTGCGGTGACGTAGAGACCGGCTTCGAGCACGCAGTCGTCGCCCAGCGAGATACCGAGACCGGCGTTGGCACCGAGCAGACACCGCTTGCCGACCGAGATGGTTTCCTTGCCGCCACCGGACAGGGTGCCCATGATGGAAGCGCCGCCGCCCACATCGGATCCGTCGTCCACGACGACACCGGCGGAGATGCGGCCTTCGACCATCGAGTTACCGAGTGTGCCCGCGTTGAAGTTGACGAATCCCTCGTGCATGACGGTGGTGCCGCTGGCGAGGTGTGCGCCGAGGCGTACCCGATCGGCGTCGGCGATGCGGACACCGGAGGGCACCACGTAGTCGACCATGCGCGGGAACTTGTCGACACCGAAGACGGTGACGACGCCGCGGATCCGCAGACGGGAACGCACCTTCTCGAATCCTTCGACGGCACACGGACCGAAGTTGGTCCACACCACGTTGGACAGCAACCCGAACAGGCCGTCGAGGTTCACACCGTGGGGTGCGACCAGGCGATGCGAGAGAAGATGGAGGCGGAGGTAGGCGTCGTGGGCGTCCGCGGGCGGCGCCGAGAGGTCGGTGATCGTGGTGCGGACCACGATCTGGTCCACCTCACGCGCCTCGTCGGGTCCGGCGAGGAGTGCCAGATCGGACGGGATGTCGCCACCCTCGACCCGGACGGTGCCCGCTTCCTCGAAGGTGCCCAGCTCGGGCGCCGGGAACCAGGTGTCGAGAACCGTGCCGCCGACCGTCACGTTGGCGATGCCTACTGCTGATGCTCCCTGTGTGCTCACGGCACTAGAGGTTACTGGGTGGTCAGGGGGGTGCCCCTCCGCGGTCGTGGCAACGGGTCGTCCCCGGGAAACCCTGCAGGTCTGCGCCGGCTACGGCAGCGTGCTCGACAACGCGTCCTGGCTAGCGGCAAGGCACGCCGTGTGTGGCCGCGGCTTAGGGTGGACGGGTGAGCACACTGGACCTGCATGCCGATCCCATCGACCTCACCGCCGCGCTGGTGGATATCCCGAGTGTCTCGCACGACGAGTCGGTGATCGCCGCGGCCGTCGAGTCCGCCCTGCGCACCCAGACGAACGGATTCGAGATCGTCCGCAACGGAAACGCCGTGCTTGCCCGGACCAACCGGGGGCTCCCGAGTCGGGTGATGCTCGCCGGACACCTGGACACGGTGCCGATCGCGGACAACGTGCCGTCGCGGCGGGAGGGTGACCTGCTGCACGGGTGCGGCACCGTCGACATGAAGTCGGGTGACGCGGTGTTCCTGCATCTGGCGGCCACCATCGAGAACCCGGTGCACGACCTCACGCTGGTGTTCTACGACTGCGAGGAGATTGCCGCCGTCCACAACGGGCTCGGACGGATCGAACGTGAGATGCCCGAATGGCTGCAGGCGGACGTGGCGATCCTGGGAGAGCCGACGGCCGGACAGATCGAGGCCGGGTGCCAGGGAACGTTGCGTGTCACCCTCACGACCCGCGGGACGAGGGCACACTCGGCGCGGTCATGGCTCGGTGACAATGCCATCCACCGATTCGCACCCGTCCTGCAGCGCCTCGCCGACTACACCGCGCGATCGGTCGACATCGACGGCTGTGTGTACCGCGAAGGCCTGTCCGCGGTGCGGGTCGCGGGCGGAGTAGCCGGGAACGTGGTCCCCGATGCCGCAGAGGTGGATGTGAACTTCCGCTTCGCGCCCGACCGCAGTGCCGAGCAGGCGGTCGAGCACGTCCGGGAGGTTTTCGACGGGCTCGAACTCGGTTTCGAGGTCACCGACCTCTCGCCGGGCGCCCTACCCGGGCTGAGCGATCCTGCGGCGGCCGCCCTCATCGAGGCCGCGGGCGGCCGGTTCCGGGCGAAGTACGGGTGGACGGACGTATCCCGGTTCTCGGCCCTCGGTATCCCGGCCGTCAACTACGGTCCGGGCGACCCGAATCTTGCGCACAAGCGGGACGAGCACGTGCCCGTGCAGCAGATTACCGACGTCTCGACCGTCCTGCGGGCGTACTTGACGGCGTCCTGACTGCCCGATCGGAGGCTCGGGCGACCCGTTAGCCTGGGGCGCATGGCACCCGAGAAGAACAATCACGGTCGCAAGTCGTCGTCCGTGAAGCACCGCGGCCCGATCCAGTTGAGGCGCGCCCGCAAGGACGAGGCCACGACCACCGACGAGCGGTTGCTGGACGAGCGGGGATCGACCGACTGGGTGCACACCGACCCGTGGCGGGTGCTGCGGATCCAGAGCGAATTCGTCGAAGGTTTCGGTGCCCTTGCCGAGGTGCCCCGGGCGGTCACGGTGTTCGGCTCCGCCCGGACGTCGGTCGACCATGCGGAGTACGAGGCGGGCCGGGCGCTGGGTGCGGGCTTGGCGGAGGCAGGGTTCGCCGTCATCACCGGCGGGGGCCCCGGTGTGATGGAAGCGGCCAATCGGGGCGCCAGCGAATCCGGGGGCTACTCCATCGGCCTGGGCATCGAACTGCCCTTCGAGCAGGGACTCAACGAGTGGGTCGACCTCGGGATCAATTTTCGGTACTTCTTCGCGCGTAAGACGATGTTCGTGAAGTACTCCCAGGCCTTCATCTGCCTGCCCGGAGGGTTCGGGACTCTCGACGAACTCTTCGAGGCGCTGACATTGGTCCAGACGCGGAAGGTCACCCGCTTCCCGATCGTGTTGTTCGGCACCGAGTACTGGTCGGGGCTCGTCGACTGGCTTCGGAACACGCTCGAGCGGACCGGCAAAATCTCCGAAGGGGACGTGAATTTGCTGCACGTGACCGACAGTGTCGAGGAGGCCGTGCAGATCGTCGTCAAGGCGCAACAGGGCGTCGACGACGGCGCACTGGCCGGCACGGAGGACCAGTGGTGATGCCGAAAGGTGTTGTAGCCGAGCCATTGTCGGTGTGCGTCTACTGTGCCTCCGGGCCGGTCGGCGAACACTTCCTCGAACTCGCCCGCCAGATCGGAACCCACATCGGCGCCCGCGGCTGGCAACTGGTCTCGGGTGGCGGAAATGTGTCGATGATGGGCGCGGTGGCCGAAGCGGCGAGGGCTGCGGGCGCCAACACGGTGGGTGTCATCCCCAAAGCGTTGGTGCACCGGGAGGTCGCCGATGTCGACGCCGACGAACTCGTCGTGACCGACACCATGCGGCAGCGCAAACAGGTGATGGAAGACAGAGCGGACGCCTTCATCACGCTGCCGGGCGGAATCGGCACGCTCGAGGAACTCTTCGAAACGTGGACAGCGGGCTACCTCGGCATGCACGACAAACCCGTGGTCCTGCTCGACCCGGTCGGGCACTACACCGGGCTGCTGGAATGGCTCGACAGCCTGCGCGGCGGCGGATTCGTGGCCCAACGTGCCCTCGACCGACTGCTCGTCCGGACCGACGTCGAGGCTGCGCTCGACGCCTGCGTGGTCTGAGATCCGCATCCCCCGGCGTCGTGGCGCTGGTTGTTACCGTGCAGTAAGGTGACCTGATTCATATTGCAGGCCTGAGGGGATGTCATGCGTTCTGAAGCACGTTCGACGATCAGTGTGGTCGACCTTGCCTGGCGGCTGCCGGCGATGATCCCGGAACTGCCGATCATGGCCAAGGGTGTCCGGGGCCTGATGCGCACCCCGGACGCGAAGGAATCGATCGGTCTCGTCTTCCAACGGGTGGCAGCGGCACACCCGGATCGCACCTTCCTGAAATTCGAGGGTGAATCGATCAGCTACGCGTCCGCCAATGCGCGCGTCAACCGTTACGCACACGCCCTCGCGGACCTCGGCGTCGCGCGCGGAGACGTCGTCGGGATCCTCGGCAAGAACCTGCCCGAGACGCTGCTGATCGCACTGGCGGTGGTGAAACTCGGTGCCACCGCCGGCATGCTCAACCACAACCAGCGCGGTGAGGTGCTCGCCCACAGCATCGCGCTGTTGAACAGCCGGTTGCTGGTGGTGTCCGAGGCCTGCGGTGAGGCCATGGACTCCCTCGACGAACCACCCGCGGTGTCCTCGGTCCTGTATTACGACGACCTCGATCAGCTCGCGGAATCGGCCGAACAGGACGACCCGGATGTGTGCGAGGAGATCCAGGCGAAGGAAAAGGCCTTCTATATCTTCACCTCGGGCACGACGGGCCTTCCCAAGGCCAGCTTGATGAGCCACTTCCGCTGGCTCAAGAGCATGTCCGGCCTCGGCAACATGGGTGTGCGTCTGCGTAGCAGCGACACGCTCTACTGCTGCCTGCCGCTCTATCACAACAATGCGCTCACGGTCTCCCTCTCCTCGGTGCTGGGGTCGGGCGCTACCCTTGCCCTGGGCAAACAGTTCTCCGTGTCGAACTTCTGGGCAGACGTCGAACTGAACGGTGCCACGGCGTTCACCTACATCGGTGAACTGTGCCGGTATCTGCTCAACCAGCCGGCCGATCCGCGGGATCGGCACAACTCCATCCGGCTGATGGTGGGCAACGGCCTTCGCCCCGAAATCTGGTCGGAATTCACCCAGCGGTTCGGCATCACGCGGGTGGCCGAGTTCTACGGGGCCAGCGAATGCAACATCGCTTTCGTCAACGCCCTCAACCTCGACAAGACCGCGGGAATCTGTCCCCTTCCCCACGCGGTGGTCGAGTACGACGAGGACAGCGGATCGCCGAAACGCCACTCCGACGGCCGGCTGCGGAAGGTGCGCACCGGTGAGGTCGGGCTGCTGCTGTCGAAGGTCACCGACAGGGCGCCGTTCGACGGGTACACCGACGAAAAGGCGACCGACAAGAAATTGATTCGCGACGGCTTCGACGACGGCGACTGCTGGTTCGACACCGGCGACCTGGTGCGCCGCCAGGGGTGGTCGCACGTCGCATTCGTCGACCGGCTCGGTGACACCTTCCGCTGGAAGGGCGAGAACGTGGCGACCACCGAGGTCGAGGGGGCGATCCTCGCGCACCCCGCGGTCGAGCATGCCGTCGTCTACGGGGTCGAGATCCCGGGGACGGACGGGCGCGCGGGTATGGCGGCCGTGACGTTGTGTGACGGCGAGAAGTTCGACGGCCGGGAGGTGGCGTCCCTCCTCTTCGAGCGGCTGCCGTCGTACGCCGTGCCCTTGTTCGTCCGTGTCGTCGACTCCCTCGAACAGACGTCGACGTTCAAGAGCCGCAAGGTGGAACTGCGCAAGGAAGGGTACGACGTGGAGGACGCGGCCCGGCTCTTCGTTCTCGCCGGACGCAGCAAGGGATACTGCCCGTCCTACGAGGGTTACGTCGACGAAGTCGCGAAGGGCGCGCTCCCCAAGGGGTGACGATGCGCCTCCGCCGCCCGTGAGTACTTGTTAACAGCCCACTGTTGAGAAGTGCTCACGGGTGGTTCGATTCCGCTGCGTGCCAATATGGGTGACATGGCCGACGAAGACACACCACCCGCCCCGGACTGCCCGTCGTCCACGCTCTGCGGGCGACCGGTCGCCACCGACCGCGCGCTGGTGATGGCCATCGTCAACCGGACCCCCGATTCGTTCTACGACCGCGGGTCCACCTTCACCGACTCGGCGGCGATGGCGGCGGTCGAGCGCGCCGTGGACGAGGGCGCGGACCTCGTCGACATCGGGGGTGTGAAGGCAGGGCCGGGTGACGTCGTCGATGCCGCCGAGGAGACGCGGCGGGTGGTGCCGTTCGTCGCCGCCATCCGCGAACGCTTCCCGGAGCTGCTCGTCAGTGTCGACACCTGGCGCAGCGAGGTGGCGCGACTGGCCCGCGCCGAGGGGGCCGACCTCATCAACGACACCTGGGCGGGCGCGGATCCGGCGCTCGTGGAGGTGGCCGCGGAGACCGGAGCCGGCATCGTCTGCTCGCACACGGGGGGAGCGGTACCGAGGACCCGGCCGTTCCGGGTTCGCTATGCGGACATCGTGGCCGACGTCCTGCGGGAGGTGGTCACTGCCGCCGAGAGAGCCGCTCGACTGGGCGTCCCCACCGACTCCATCCTCATCGATCCGACCCACGATTTCGGGAAGAACACTTATCACGGGCTCGAGTTGTTGCGGCGAGTGGAAGATCTTGTAAATACGGGGTGGCCAGTGCTCATGGCGCTCAGTAACAAGGACTTCGTCGGGGAGACTCTAGGGGTAGATCTCGCCGAGCGGTTGGAGGGAACATTGGCAGCGACAGCGATGGCCGCAGCGGGAGGCGCACGCGTCTTCCGCGTTCACGAAGTTGCCCCCACTCGACGAGTGGTGGACATGGTGGCCGCGATTCAGGGTAGGCGCGCACCCGCCCGCACGGTGCGGGGGCTGGCATGAGCGCGGTCGGGGCGGGCGTGCCCCGCTCGATGCTGGCGGTCGACACCCCTCGCACCTGGGCGGAGGCGAACAGCTGGGATCAGCCGTCGTGGAGTATCGCCGAACTCGAACGAGCCAAGGCGGGCAGGACCGTGTCGGTGGTCCTGCCTGCGCTCAACGAGGAAGAGACCGTCGCGGCCGTGGTCGACACGATCCACCCCTTGCTGGGCGGGCTGGTCGACGAGCTGATCGTGCTCGACTCCGGGTCGACGGATCTGACGGTCGAACGCGCCCGGTCGGCCGGCGCCACCGTGATCAGCCGCGAAGAGGCTGTGCCCGCGTACCCGCCGGTGGCGGGCAAGGGTGAGGTGTTGTGGCGGTCCGTCGCCGCCAGCACCGGCGACCTCATCGCCTTCGTCGATTCCGATCTGATCAACCCGGACCCCGCCTTCGTGCCGAAATTACTGGGACCGCTGCTGACCGTCGACGGCATCCATCTCGTGAAGGGCTACTACCGTCGTCCGTTGCGGCTCAGCGGGACGGAGGATGCCAACGGAGGGGGTCGTGTCACCGAACTGGTGGCGCGTCCGTTGCTGGCGGCTCTGCGGCCGGAATTGACGAGTGTGCTGCAACCGCTCGGTGGTGAATACGCGGGCACCCGCGAACTGCTGTCGGCGGTGCCTTTCGCGCCGGGGTACGGCGTCGAGATCGGGCTGCTGCTCGACACCTACGACCGCCTCGGCCTCGGTGCCATCGGCCAGGTCAATCTGGGGGTGCGTAAGCACCGCAACCGCCCGCTGTCCGAACTCGGTGTGATGAGCAGGCAGATCATCGGCACGATGATGCGAAGGTGTGGAGTGGAGGATTCGGGGGCCGGTCTCACCCAGTTCCTCGTCGACGGCGATTCGTTCGTCCCGACGACGACGGAAGTGGCTCTGACGGATCGTCCTCCGATGAACACCGTGTGCCCCTGACGGGAACCCGGCCTGTGGCTGCTGTCGGAGGTCCGTGACAGGATCGAAGCATGGTGACAGCCCTGCTCTATCTGCTCGTCATGGCCTTCGTCGGTGCGATGTTGTTCCTCGCCGCCAGTGCGGTGTTCGGCCGTTCCGAGGAACTGGAGCCGCTGCCTCCGGGCACCACCCTGACGGTCTTGCCGGCACGGGGCGTAACCGGGGCGGACGTGGAGGCCTTGCGTTTTCAGCAGACGTTGCGGGGATACAAAGCGAGCGAGGTGGACTGGGCGCTGGCGCGGCTGGCTCGCGAAATCGATTCGCTGCGTGAACAATTGGCGGAGGCTGAGTCGGCGCGCGACCGTCCGGCGGAGTCGTCGTGACCGAGCCCGATGATCGAGTGCGGTGTACGTGGGCGGTCGACACGAATGGCTCCCGGCTGTACCGGGATTACCACGACGAGGAATGGGGCCGGCCGCTGCACGGGCGAAACGAGTTGTACGAGCGGCTGTGCCTCGAAGCGTTCCAGTCGGGACTGTCATGGATCACGATCCTGCGTAAACGTGACGCATTCCGTGCTGCGTTCTCCGGGTTCGACCCGGAGGTGGTCGCGAGGTTCACGGAACGGGATGTCGAACGCCTTCTGGCGGACGCGTCGATCGTGCGCAACCGTGCCAAGATCGAGGCCTCGGTGAGCAATGCGCGGGCGATTCTGGAGCTGCAGGACACCGACCTCGACACCCTGCTCTGGTCGTTCGCCCCGCCGCCGCGCCCGAGCCGGCCGGCCACCGTGAACGACGTTCCGGCCGTCACCGCCGAGTCCACCGCAATGGCCAAGGAACTCAAGCGCCGCGGATTCAAGTTTGTGGGCCCTACCACGGCGTATGCGCTGATGCAGGCTACCGGGATGGTCGACGACCATGTCGCCGGGTGCTGGGTTCCACCGGCCGCCTGAGCCGCCGGTGAACGCGCCTATTTGGAACTCAGGTTCCCGGTACTCGTGTCCATAGGGAAGAATGGTTGTCACGAGCCTCGCCGAGTGATTCGGCGAGGCACCACAAGTTGTCGAGGCGCACGCAGGCAGCGCAGATCTGGAGGGAGCAGAGGATGGCGGCCATGAAGCCCCGGACCGGGGACGGTCCCCTCGAAGCAACCAAAGAGGGACGAGGAATCGTCATGCGGGTTCCGCTCGAGGGTGGTGGACGTCTGGTCGTCGAGCTCACCCCGGAGGAAGCTGCTGCACTCGGTGAAGAGCTCAAGGGCGTCACCAGTTAGTCGGGTGCAGAGAGAACCTCATGGGTCAGGCCCCGTCGCCGTTGTCGGTGCGGGGCCTGTTCCCTGTCCGGAAGGAAACGAGGCGCGCGCTCGTGTTGTCTGATGTGGTGGACCTGCTTGCCTGTCCGCAATGCGGGGCCGGCCTCGAACTCGACGAAAATACGCTCCTGTGCGACGCGGGCCACAGCTTCGACGTGGCCCGCCAGGGTTACGTCAGCCTGATGACCGGCGCCGGCGGCAAGTTCGACGGTGACAGTCCCGACATGATTGCCGCACGGGCCGATTTTCTGGCGGGTGGGAGCTTCGACCCGTTGATGGACGCCGTCGCGGACGCGGTCAGAGTTACTGCGGACGCGGTCAGAGTTACTGACGATCCCGAGCCGGCGATTCTCGAGATCGGCGCAGGCACAGGTCACTACCTTGCCCGTGTCCTCGACGCGGTTCCGACGGCCCGAGGCATCGGGCTCGACGTCTCCAAATACGCGGCCCGCCGCATCGCCAAGGCGCATTCGCGTGCGGGGGCGGTGGTCGCCGACGTCTGGCACCACCTGCCGGTGCGCGACGGAGTCCTGAGCCACGTGTTGTGCGTGTTCGCGCCGCGAAATGCAGAGGAGGCGCATCGAGTGCTCGGCGACGGCGGCGCACTGGTGGTCCTCACCCCGACCGAGCGACACCTGGCCGAACTCGTCGACCTACTCGGCATGGTGCGTGTCGACGACCGTAAGGTCGAGCGGCTCGGTGCGGCCATGTCCGGGCGCTTCGACCGCACCGACGTCAGGGACGTCGAGTACCCGATGTCGCTGACGCACGACGACCTCACGCGCCTGGTCGGCATGGGGCCCTCGGCTCGCCATCTCACACCCGAGCGGCTCGCAACCTCGATCGCCGACCTGCCCCGCGAGTATCCGGTGACGGCGTCCGTGACGGTCTCCACGTACCGGCGCCGCTGACAAGGCCGTCCCCGGCAGTCGGTTCAACGCCGGGAGAGGGCGTCCTGGTACACGTCGAGGGTTTGCTGTGCGATGGCGGCCCAGGAGAATTCGGCGATGGCACGGGCTCGCCCCGCCTTACCCATCGCGGCGGCCGCGGCGGTATCGGAAGCGACCTCGTTGACCGTCTCTGCCAATGCATGTTCGAAACTGTCCGGCTCGTACGAGTTGTAGTGCACGAGACGACCGGTGACGCCGTCTTCCACAACCTCGGGGATGCCACCGACGTCGGATGCCACTACCGCCGTCTCGCAGGCCATCGCCTCGAGATTGACGATGCCTAGCGGCTCGTACACGGACGGGCATACGAATACTGTTGCCGCTGCGAGGATTTCTCGCACCTGCTCGGTCGGTAGCATTTCGCGTACCCAGAACACATTGCCCCGGTGAGCGGCGAGGGCGGCGACGGCCTGCTCGGTTTCCGCGGCGATCTCCGGTGTGTCCGGGGCGCCCGCGCAGAGCACCAACTGGATGTCCGGCGCGAAATGGTGTGCGGCCGCGATGAGGTGCCCGACACCTTTCTGCCTCGTGATGCGACCGACGAAGGCGACCATCGGCTTGTCGGGGTCGACGCCGATCGTGGTGAGCGCGGACCGTCCGGGACCGGAAGGCCCGGCATGCCACACCGAAGTGTCGATCCCGTTGCGTACCACGTGGACCCGGGCGGGATCGATCGACGCGTACGCGTCGAGCACGTCGAGTCGCATCCCGGCGCTGACGGCGATCACGGCGTCTGCGTGCTCGACGGCGTTGCGCTCGGACCAGGAGGACACACGGTAGCCACCACCGAGTTGCTCCGCCTTCCACGGCCTGCGGGGTTCGAGTGAGTGAGCGGTGAGGATGTGCGGGACGTCGTACAGTGCGGCCGCCAGATGTCCTGCCAGCCCGGTGTACCAAGTGTGCGAGTGCACGACGTCGGCGCCGGTTGCGGCGTCCGCCATGCGCAATTCGGCAGACAATGTCGCCAGTGCGGCGTTGGCTCCCGTCAGTGCCGGGTCGGGATTGTGCACGAAGGCGCCGACGCGCGGAGCACCCATACAATGCACGTCCACCTCGCACAGCTGCTTCAACTGAGCAACCAGCTCGGTGACGTGTACACCGGCACCGCCATAGATCTCCGGTGGATACTCCTTGGTCATCATCGCCACCCGCACGCGCCTAACGTAACCGTCCGGGCCTGTTCGGGCCAACCGATGTCGGACACATTCGGATATCGGACGAATGGTGACTCGGCGCTTCGCTGGCGGGGGGAGGGGCCGCCCGATAGGTTGACAGGGTGAGGAGCCAGCCACATGTGCTTGGAATCGTGCTCGCCGGCGGCGAGGGCAAACGTCTCTATCCGCTCACAGCGGACAGGGCGAAGCCGGCCGTACCGTTCGGCGGTGCCTACCGGCTGATCGATTTCGTGCTCAGCAATTTGGTCAATGCGGGATATCTCCGCCTGTGTGTACTGACGCAGTACAAGTCGCACTCGTTGGACCGCCACATCTCTCAGACGTGGCGGTTGTCGGGATTTGCCGGGGAGTACATCACTCCGGTGCCCGCGCAGCAACGTCTGGGTCCACGCTGGTACACGGGCAGCGCGGATGCGATTCTGCAGTCACTGAACCTCGTCTACGACGAGGATCCCGAGTACATCGTCGTGTTCGGTGCCGACCACGTGTACCGCATGGACCCCGAACAGATGGTGCAGCATCACATCGATTCCGGTGCCGGCGTGACGGTCGCCGGAATTCGTGTGCCGCGCAGCGAGGCCTTCGCGTTCGGGTGCATCGACAGCGACGAATCCGGCCGCATCGTGCAGTTCCTCGAAAAGCCCGCGCATCCGCCCGGCACACCGGACGACCCCAACATGACGTTCGCCTCGATGGGAAACTACGTCTTCACCACCAAGGTGCTCGTCGACGCCATCCGCGCCGACTCCGAGAACTCCGACTCCGACCACGACATGGGCGGCGACATCATCCCCGCGCTCGTGGAGGCCGGTGAGGCGTCGGTCTACGACTTCAAGGACAACGTCGTTCCCGGCGCCACCGACCGCGACCGTGGTTACTGGCGGGACGTCGGAACACTCGACGCCTTCTACGACGCACACATGGACCTGGTGTCGGTCCACCCCATCTTCAACCTCTACAACCGTCGATGGCCGATTCGCGGTGCGACGGAGAACCTGGCGCCCGCAAAATTCGTGAAGGGTGGGCTGGCCCAGGAGTCGGTGGTGGGCGCCGGGTGCATCCTCTCCGCAGCGACGGTCCGCAACTCCGTTCTCAGTTCGAACGTGATGATCGACGACGGCGCCACCGTCGAGGGCAGTGTGCTCATGCCCGGCGTGCGCATCGGCAAGGGCGCTGTGGTGCGCCGCGCCATCCTCGACAAGAACGTGGTGGTCGGAGACGGCGAGATCATCGGCGTCGACCTCGAACGGGACAAGCAGCGCTTCGCGGTGAGCAACGGCGGGGTCGTCGCCATCGGCAAGGGCGTGTGGATCTAGCTCACAGCTTGGACGCGCACAGCAGGCCGTCGCCGATCGGCAGGAACACCCGGATCAGCTGATCGTCCTCGGCCAGAGCCTTGGCTGCCTCACGCACAGCGACGGTGGCGGCATCACGCTGGCTCGGATCGACCACACGTCCCCCGTGGAGCGCGTTGTGCAGGACGATGGCGCCGCCGGGACGCAGGAGCCGGACGCCCTCACGCACGTAATGCGGGTGGTCGACGGGTGCACTGTCGACGAAGACGAGGTCGTACGCGCCGTCGGCGAGGCGGGGGAGCACATCGAGGGCGCGTCCGTTGATGAGCCGCGTGCGTGCGGGCGCGATGTCGTTGCTCCGGAAGGACAACTTGGCGGCGCGCTGGTGCTCCGGTTCACTGTCGATGGTGGTGAGAACGCCGTCTTCGCGCATGCCGCGGAGCAGCCACAGGCTGCTTACACCTGCGCCCGTGCCGACCTCGACTACTGTCTTGGCGTCGAGCATGCGGGCGAACAGAGCGAGAGCAGCACCGACCGCGGGCGGTACCGGTGCGGCACCGAGGTCGTCCGCCCGCTCCCTGGCCGCACCGAGGGCCTCGTCCTCACGGACGGCCCCTTCCGCGTGGGTGAGTATCCGTTCGGCGTTAGTCTGCACGCACATGAGGCTATCGGGGTCTCGTCATCGCCGCTGCGAGGCGCGCTCGATGCCACCCGATCGGCGTGTGCGGGTTGCCCGGTGAACAGCGAAATTCTCAGGAATACCTCAGCTTGCTCACACCACACACATATCGCGGTGGGAGAGAGTATGACCATCGCCAGATCCGAAGACCGCACGGCGGGCAGATTGCAACGAGGTGAAGTACAGGCGGGGGCCCGGGAACAATTCCGGACCGTCGGGAGTTGTCCCCTAATACCACGTGACGTGATCCGCGGTCCTGACCAGGAGGATCCACTTAACTCGATGAGTAACCACACAATGGCGCGAGACGGTGACAGAACCGAGCAGCCGGGTGTCGAGCCCGCGCTGGTCGGTGGTGACGCCGTCTCTGAACCCGAGCTGACGGGCACCGCTGTGTTCGACGCCACCGGCGAGAAGTCGGCCATGCCGTCCTGGGACGAACTCGTCCGGGAACACGGCGACCGTGTCTACCGTCTGGCCTACCGGTTGTCGGGCGACGCGCAAGACGCCGAAGACCTCACCCAGGACACGTTCATTCGCGTGTTCCGCTCCTTGTCCGACTATCAGCCCGGCACCTTCGAAGGCTGGTTGCACCGCATCACCACCAATCTCTTCCTCGACATGGTCCGCCGCCGCAACCGCATCCGCATGGAAGCGTTGCCCGAGGACTACGACCGGGTCCCGGCCGACGGGCCCAACCCCGAGGAGATCTACCACGACGCCCGGCTCGACGCCGATCTGCAGGCAGCGCTGGACTCGCTGGCACCGGAGTTTCGCGCCGCCGTCGTGCTCTGTGACATCGAAGGTCTGTCATACGAGGAGATCGGTGCCACACTGGGTGTGAAACTCGGAACCGTGCGCAGTCGCATCCACCGCGGCCGTCAGGCTCTGCGTGAGCATCTGGCTGTGAACGGAAAGGTTGACTCCGATCAGATCGGTGTCGGGTAGTTATCAGGAGGGACGAATGACGCAGGGGCGTGTACCTCGCCAATTTGGCTCGACGGAGCATTTGGCGAGTGAGGCGATCGCCGCCTTCGTCGACGGTGAACTCCGTATGTCCGCCTACCTGCGGGCGGCCCACCACCTGTCGATCTGCGCCGAGTGCGCGTTCGAGGTGGACGCACAGCAGCAGGCGCGGCGGGCTCTCCGTCGCAGTGCCGACGTGGCGATGCCGTCGGGCCTTCTCGGTCTGCTGAGCCAGATCCCCAGCTGCAATTCGGGCGAACCCGCCGACAAGGCCCCGTTTGCCGGACCCACTGCGGACTCGACGGTGAGTAGTCGGCTGTGGTCGCGGCGCTGGCGCCGTTGACCCTCTCGGTACCGGGGACGGCGGTGTCCGTGCGCCCGCAGTCATCGGTGATACTGGAGTCATCGGTGATACTGGGGCCCGGAACTGACTCTTACGAGGGAGACACGACAGCGTGACGGCGGATTACAAGACCCCGGCTACCGACGCTGCGGAATCCGATGCTCGCGCGTCGGGGGACGGGGCCCTGCGGCCCGCCGACGCTCCGAGACTCGACCCCCGACCGGTCTACCGGCCGCAGATCGACGCAGCGTCCAGTCGTGCATTCGGCCGCCCCAGTGGGGTCACCGGCTCCTTCGCTCCGTCCGGCGCTGAGCGTGAGAGCGAACCGGCCGTCAAGGTACGCACCCCCGACCCCGTCCTCGCGGAAGCTTTCGGCCGACCGCCCGGTGAGACGGAGACCATCCAGCGCGATCCCCACACCACACCGGAAGCAGCGCCCGACGAGGCACCCCCTGCCGACCCCTGGCGGAACCCCGAAGCGGGAGTCGAACTGGGATCGCCCGCCCTGCACGCCCGGGAACGTACGGAGCCCCCTGCCCCGGCCCTCACGGCCCGCGAAGTTCTCTTCGGTGGCAAGGTCGCACCCCGCGCACTCGCGGCACTGGGCGCACTCGCACTGGCGATCGGCCTGATCGGCGGGCTCCTCGCCGCGGTCATCACCGCCGACCGCAGCTCCCTCACCAGCCAGCGGGTCACGCTCGCGCAGAACGGTAGAGACGAAGACCTCGGACAGTCGCAGGTGGCTCAGGTCGCCGACGCCGTGCTCCCCGCCGTCGTGTCGATCCAGGTGGCGGTCGGTGATCAGGGAAGCACCGGTTCGGGAGTCGTCATCGACGGTGCCGGCTACATCGTCACCAACAACCACGTCATCTCCGCCGCGGCCACCGCGCCGGACGGCGGCAAGATTCAGGTGATCTTCGCGGACGGCACCAAAACCGAGGCACAGATCGTCGGGCGCGACATCAAGATGGACCTCGCCGTGCTCAAGGTGGCGGCCGACAACCTCACCGTGGCGGAGCTGGGCCGGTCCGAGGACGTGCAGGTAGGCGAGGACGTCGTGGCCGTCGGTTCGCCGCTCGGCCTCAGCAAGACCGTCACACGCGGAATCGTCAGCGCCCTGCACAGGCCGATGCGGCTGTCGGGCGAGGGCTCCGACACCAACGCCGTCATCGACGCGGTTCAAACGGACGCCGCGATCAACCACGGCAACTCGGGCGGCGCGCTCGTCGACGACACCGGACGCGTCATCGGCATCAACACCGCCATGCTCAGTGAGTCCGGCGGCTCGGTGGGCCTCGGCTTCGCAATCCCGATCGACGACGTCACGACGGTGGCGCAAACCCTCATTCGCGACGGGGAGATGCACCACCCCGAAATCGGGGTCAATGCGCGCACCGTGGTCAACGACAACACCAGCGGCGCAGAGGTGGCCAACGTGCAGTCGGACAGTCCTGCGGCGCAGGCCGGCATCGTGGAGAGGGACGTGATCGTGAAGGTGGGGGATCGGACGGTGACCAGCGCAGACGAACTCGTGGTCGCGGTCAATCTCCAGAAGATCGGCCAGCCGGTGAGGGTTCAGCTGATCCGTGAGGGGCGGCTCGTCGACGTCGACGTGACCCCGGCCTCGGATTGACTCCCGATTCGTTGTGAGTTCCCCTTCCGCCTGGGCGTCGGCCCGTACCGCACAGTAGGCTGACCACGTGTTCGGCAACATTGGTTGGGGCGAGTTCATGGTCCTCCTCGTCGCAGCTCTGGTCATTCTGGGACCCGAGCGGCTTCCGGGAGCGGTCAGTTGGGTCACGCGATCCTTGCGGCAGGTCCGCGAGTACGCGAGCGGCGCGAGCCAGCAACTGAAGGATGAACTCGGACCGGAGTTCGATGATCTCCGCAAGCCGCTGGCCGACCTCAATCAACTTCGCGGTATGACCCCCCGCGCCGTGATCACCAAACATCTGCTCGACGGCGACGATTCGATTCTCACCGGCAACTTCGACAAGCCGAATACGGTGTCGTTCGACAAGCCGGGAACGAAGGCGGTCAGCGCCGATCCGTCGACGCCCGCCCCGCCGCAGAACACGCCGCTCGCTGCAGGCGAGCGTCCCCCCATCGACACCGACGCAACCTAGGCCCTCCGGGCTCGTGCGCCTTTCTGGTTGTACCTGCTACCAGAAAGGCGCACAGGCGCGAAGCGCCTCAGAGATGGCGGGTGGTGTCGATCCCCAGCGACATTCCCGCGAGCCCACGCTTGCGCACCGCCAGCTTGTCGGCAACCTCGCGGAGTGCGATTGCCGCCGGCGAATCGGGATGACCGAGCACGATGGGCACGCCGCCGTCGCCGCCCTCACGCACCGCCTGCTCGAGGGGGATCTGCCCCAGCAACGGCACCGAGGCGCCCACGGCCCTCGTCAGCCGGTCTGCAACGGCCTGACCGCCACCCGAACCGAACACGTCCATCCGGGTGCCGTCGGGCAGGTCCATCCACGACATGTTCTCCACCACACCGACGATGCGCTGACGGGTCTGCAAGGCGATGGCCCCCGCCCGCTCCGCCACCTCGGCCGCCGCCTGTTGCGGTGTCGTGACCACGAGGATCTCTGCCCCCGGAATGAGCTGGGCCACGGAAATGGCGACGTCACCGGTTCCGGGCGGAAGGTCGAGGAGCAGGACATCGAGGTCGCCCCAAAAGACGTCGGCGAGGAACTGCTGCAGCGCGCGGTGCAGCATCGGGCCACGCCACACCACCGGAGTGTTGCCCTGAGTGAACTGGGCGATCGAGATCATCTTCACGTCGTGCGCGACGGGCGGCATGATCATCCGCTCCACCTGGGTGGGTTTGGCGTCGGTGCCGAGCATGCGGGGGACGGAGTGACCGTAGATATCGGCGTCGAGGACACCGACGGACAGACCTCGCGCGGCCAGCGATGCGGCCAGGTTGACGGTCACACTCGATTTGCCGACGCCACCCTTACCGGAGGCGACCGCATACACGCGGGTGAGTGAACCCGGCTGTGCGAAGGGAATGACCGGCTCGGCGGAGTCGCCGCGCAACGACTTACGTAGTTCGGTGCGCTGCTCGTCGCTCATCACGTCGAGTTCGACGCGGATCGCGCCCACACCCGGCACATCGGCCACGGCTTTGGTGACGCGGTCGCTGATCTCGGTCCGCATCGGGCAGCCGGCAGTGGTGAGGTAGATGGCGATATCGACGCTGTCGTCGTCGGCGATGTCGACGCTCTTGACCATCCCGAGTTCGGTGATCGGTTTCCGGATCTCGGGATCTTGGACGCGCGCCAAGGCGCTACGAACAGCGGACTCGCTCAGGACTGACATAACTCAATGGTAGGGATGTGTCCTCAGTGGATGCGCGGCAGGTCTGACGCAGCCGGGACGATACCGCTGGCGTAGCCCGCGGACCAGGCCAAGACATTGGCGACGTAGGCAGCCGAGTTGTTGTAACGGTGGACCGCCTTGGCCGCCTGGATCGGGTCGCGGACATCCAAATTGCCGTCACACAGATACTTTCCGGTGGTGAGCGCGGAGTCGAAGAGGTTCTGCGGATCGGCGGCGCCGTCTCCGTTGCCGTCGCCTGCGTAGCGGTTCCACGTCTCCGGAAGGAACTGTGTGGGCCCGACCGCGCGGTCGTAGTTGCTGTCGCCGTCCAGCCGTCCACCGTCGGTGTCGCGAATCACGGCATTGCCGGCGAGGTGACCGTCGAGGACCGGACCGAGAACGGCGTCGAGCATGTTGCCCTTGTCGTCGGCCTTGCCGTCGTAGGCGTGAGTCGACTCCACGCGACCGATGCCGGCGATGAGCGTCCAGTACATACCGCACCCGGGCTGCTCGACAGCAAGGATGCGCTCGGCGTTCTGGTAGGCCGACACGTTGATGGCAGGTATGCCGAGGGCGCCCTGGGCGATGCTGGCCGGAAGCGGTGGCGTGGCCTGAACCGGGGCCAGGGCAGGTGCGGGGGCCTGCTCGACTGCGGGCGCGGCCTCCACGGCGGCGGTGTCGGCGACAGGGGTGACGGCCTCGGCGTTCGGTGCGGCGGTCGCTTCCTGGGCAACGTCCGCGACGTCTGCGGCGGCTTCGGAGCTGAAGAACGGGACCTTGGGGGTGGCGCCGGCCGTGTTGGCTGCGGTGACCAGACCGATGGGAATCAGTCCGGTGAGCGCGATGACCGAATTGCGGCGGATATGGGAATCCGTCTTCTTGTTGTGCCGACCCACTCGATTGCCTCCTGCGACCCCGTTCGGGATGTGCCTGTGAACTGGACGGCACGAGGCTACCCGATTCGAGACATTTCCGTTACGCAACCGTGATCAATACGGGTGAGGCGCGCGGGTCTGTTACCTGAGGGACCCGTCTAGCAAGGGTAACGAACACGGAAAGGTCACGCCCGCATGCGGCTCAGCGCGGAAGGCAGCGCGACGCGGCGCCAGAACCCGGAAGGCATACGAAAACGCCGCCGCCGCCCGGCTTCGGCCGGGCGGCGGCGATCGAGGAAACTTCTAGCGAACTCCCACGGCCGGGGCGATTGCCGGCGGGGGAGCGGCCGGTTCCGCAGGCGCCGGCGCGGGTGCGGGAGCGGCCGGGTCGGCAGGTGGGCAGAAGAACACACATGGGAGTGCGGGTAGCGCAGGCAAGCCGGGGATCAGCGGTGCAGGCGCCGGAGTGGTCGGAGTCGGTGTCGCGTCGGGCGGGAGCTCCGGTGGAGCCGCGAGCTCACGGGCGAGGTCGGATCCGTTCGCCGCAGCGTCGGTGAGGCCACCGGGCGGCGGAGTGCTCGAGTCGGACAGCTGACTCGGGGTGGGCGTACCGCCATTCCGGTAGGCGTTCGACCACGTAATGACGTTGGCGGCGTAGGTCCCCGAATTGTTGTAGCGGAGAACCGCGCGGGTCTCCTGGAGGGGATCACGGAGGTCGAGTCCGCCCGAGCAGAGGTACCGGGCGGCGGCCAGGGTTGCGTCGAATACGTTGTTGGGATCTGCGGCGCCGTCCGCGTTGCCGTCCGACGCATATTTCGCCCATGTGGACGGAATGAACTGCATCGGCCCCACCGCCCGATCGTGTCCGGCGTCGCCGTCGGTGGCGCCGCGGTCGGTATCGCGGATCACCTCGTTGCCGGCCAGCCGGCCGTCCAGCACCGGTCCCAGAATCGGGGTGACGGTGGTGCCGGACGAGTCTGTCCGCCCTCCACCGGCATGCCCCGATTCGATGCGCCCGATACCCGCCAGCAAATGCCAGGGCACCCCGCACTTGGGTGCCTCCACCATCAACGTGAGTTCCGCCGAGCGGTACGCGTTGAGCACGATCTCCGGGATGCCGAGCGAACTGAGGATCACCGGTGCGGCGATCAACCCTGTTCCGGTGGGAGACGCGGGCGATGTGGGATTTATCACCACGGGTGGGGGAGGCGGAGGCGCCGCGCGCTGCGATCTCGCGACCCGCGGCGCAGGCGCCGCGAAGCCTGCGGGCGGTAGGTAGGCGTCCTGCGGTTCACTCACCGGAGACAGACGCGTGGCGGACGCCAGCGCGGCCGTCTCGACCGCCGCGTTCTGACGGGTGTCGACGGCCGAGACAGGGCCTGAACTACCCGTCGAGGATCCGAGCGTTGCGGCGGCGCCCACCGTCAGGGCAGCAACCGTCACCAGTCCACGTATCCGCACTCCACCACCCCCTGCGGTGCTCTTGCTTGTCGCACACCGCGTACATCCGAGAAGTTGTGATCGACGTTACATATTCGTGACTGCGTGTGCCGAGGAATGGGCGAATGACCGGCGATCATTTGCGCCGGGGCCGGGCCTCTTCCTCGTCGCCGAGCAGGGTCTTGATCTCCTCGAGTTCACGGCGGAGGTAGTCACGGGTGGCCACCTCGCCGATCGCGATGCGCAGGGCGGCGAGTTCGCGCGCCAGGAACTCGGTATCCGCCTTCGTCTGTTCCGCCCGCGACCGGTCCTCCTCGAGCGAGACGCGGTCCCGGTTCTCCTGTCGGTTCTGGGCCAGCAGGATCAGCGGGGCCGCATAGGCGGCCTGGGTGGAGAACGCGAGGTTGAGGAGGATGAAGGGGTACGGATCCCACTTCAGCTCGACGGCGAAGATGTTGAGGACGATCCAGATGATCACGACCACGGTCTGGATCACCAGGTACCGGCCGGTCCCTAGGAAACGAGCGAAGTTCTCACTTGCACGGCCGACCGCTTCCACGTCGTAGGTGAAGCGGAAGCGCCGGGCGCCGCGAGGGGTGTCGAGCCTTTGCCGATCCGACAGTCCACGGGCCGACACGCTGGGGACCTTCTCGCTCATCCGTCGATCTCCTCTTCACGCCAGTCCTCCGGAAGGAGATGGTCCAGGACGTCGTCGACGGTGACCGCGCCGATCAGGTGATTCTCGTCGTCCACCACGGGGCCGCACACGAGGTTGTAGCTGGCGAAGTACCGCGTGACGGCCGCCAGGGAGTCGTCGGCCGCGAGACGTGGGAGACCGGTGTCGAGCAGACCGCCCACGAGGCTTGCGGGTGGTTCCCGCAGCAACTTCTGCAGGTGCACGCATCCCAGATAGCGGCCGGTCGGCGTGGCCGTCGGAGGCCTGACGACGAAGATCATGCTCGCGAGCGCGGGCGTCACATCCTCGTTGCGCGCGCGGGCCAATGCTTCCGCCACCGTTGTGGACGCCGTGAGCACCACCGGTTCGGGAGTCATCAGGCCACCGGCCGTGTCCGGCGAGTGCTCGAGCAGCCTGCGGACTGGTTCCGAGTCCTGCGGGTCCATCAGTTGGAGCAGTGATTCTGCCTCCGTCTCGGGCAGCTCGCCGAGAAGGTCGGCGGCGTCGTCGGGATCCATGGCCTCGAGGATGTCGGCGGCCCGCTCGACCTCGAGGTGCATCAGAAGGTCGGTCTGATCATCGGACGGCAACTCCTGCACGACGTCGGCCAGGCGCTCGTCGTCGAGAGCGAGTGCGAGCTCGTGCCGCCGTTTGTCCGGGAGCTCACGCATGGCGTTGGCCACGTCGGCGGGACGCATGCCCTCGTATTGCATCAGGAGTGCGGACACCCCCTGGCCCGGCATCGACAGATCGGAATGCGTCAGCCCTTGCACGTGCTGCCACTCGACGATGTGAATGGCGGTACGCCTGCCGAGGCGGCCCCGATGGCCGCGCACCGCGACCTTCGACACCACCCAGTCACGGCTACGGGTCAGTTCGATGCCGAGATCGACCACCACCGTGTCGACCCCGTGGAGTTCCTCGAGTTCCGGGTCGTCCACCCGCACGCGAGAATCGAGGACCTGCGCGAGCGCGAGAACCTCGCCCGGACGCTGCGTGAACCGGCGCAGACTGACGTTCCCCGTGGTCAGTGTCACCGAACTCGGCTCGATCGCCGTGACCCGCAGCATGGGCACGAAGATGCGCTTGCGCGTGAACAATTCGATGACCAGCCCCAGCACCCGGGGTTGCTGGCGCCCGATGCGAACGGTGATGACCACGTCCCGCACCCGGCCGATCGACTCACCGTCGGGCCCGAGTACCACCAGGCCGGCCAGCCTGGCTGCAAAAACCTTGTTCGCAGCTGCCATGATTGCCAGGCTAGATCCTCGTACGGGGATCCAGGGAATCGAACACCTGCGGAAAGTGGAGGATCGTCCGTCATGAGTTCCGTCTTCAGGCCACGCCGATCGGTTCTGGCTGTTCCGGGCAGCAGTCGCAAGATGATCGACAAGGCCAAGGGGCTTCCCGCGGACGAGGTGTTCCTCGACCTCGAGGACGCCGTGGCGTCGTTGGCGAAGCAGGAAGCCCGCGTCACCGTCGCGGCCGCCCTTGCCGAGGACGGGTGGGGCGATCAGATCAAGGTCGTGCGGGTCAACGACTGGACCACCGAGTGGACCCATGCCGACGTCGCCGAGGTCGTCGGGCGTGCGGGCGCGCACCTCGATGCCATCTTGCTGCCGAAAGTGCCGGACGCCAGCCACGTTCAGGCCCTCGACCTACTGCTGACCCAGATCGAGAAGGCCAACGGGTTGGAGGTCGGGCGGATCGGGATCGAACCGCAGATCGAGAACGCCATCGGACTCACCAACATCAACGCCATCGCAACGGCCAGTCCCCGGGTGCAGACGCTGGTGTTCGGGCCGGCGGATTTCATGGCGAGTATCAACATGCGCACGCTGGTGGTCGGGGAACAGCCGGACGGCTACGACCGCGGTGACGCCTACCATCACATACTGATGACGATCCTGATGGCCGCACGGGCACACGGCATCCAGGCCATCGACGGGCCGTATCTTCAGATCCGCGACGTGGAGGCGTTCCGGCGTTCTGCGCAGCGCACCGCCGCTCTGGGTTTCGACGGGAAATGGGTGCTGCATCCCACGCAGATCGATGCGGCCAACGAAGTGTTCAGCCCCCGACAGAGCGATTTCGACCGCGCCGAACTGATCCTCGACGCCTACGAGTTCCACACGTCGGCGGCCGGTGGAGGACGTGGCGCAGTGATGCTCGGTGACGAGATGATCGACGAGGCCAGTCGGAAGATGGCCCTCGTGATCTCGGCCAAGGGCCGGGCCGCGGGAATGACGCGGACCTCCGAGTTCACGCCGCCCGACGAGGGTTAGCCGAAACAGGCAGAATGGTTCTCACAGGATCGATCCTGAGAGAATTACACGAGGAGACCAGCTGACGATGACGAATCCACTCGGACAGTCCAACGGGGCGCGGCGAGGGGCTCTGCCGGAACCTCCCACGGGCTGGCCCATCGGTTCGTACCCGACGTACGCGGAGGCGCAGCGTGCCGTCGACTACCTGTCGGATCAGGAGTTCTCGGTCGAGGACGTCACCATCGTCGGAGTGAACCTCATGCAGGTCGAGCGAGTACTCGGCCGGTTGACGTGGGCCAAAGTCATTGGCGGCGGCATCGTTTCAGGTGCCTGGCTCGGTGTCTTCTTCGGCCTTCTGCTGGGTATCGTCACGGGCGGATTCCTCGCACCGCTCGTGGTGGGCATCGTCGGCGGCATCATCTTCGGGCTGATCTCCACCACCATCCCGTATGCGGCCACTCGCGGTACCCGTGACTTCGCGTCCACCATGCAATTGGTCGCCGGGCGATACGACGTGCTGTGTGAGCCGAAGACCGCGGAGGCGGCGCGCGACATGCTGGCCAAGCTGGCGCTCTGAACCGAGACGTGGGCGGGCTCGTATTACGGATTGCGCGCTTTTCGTCTCGTTCGCGGTGATTTCCGCCAGTTTCAGGTCGATCTCGGATAGGTTTACGGCGCAATGCGAGGGGTCTTCCCCTCGGTGAAACCGTGACCTGGCGGGACTGCACGATCCGGCAGGAACCACTGTGCGGGCCTGCGTGCCAGCCGTACCGCGACTGGGTTCGTGAGGACCGCTCGAGGAGGCGGCTGTGCGGCGTACATCGACAGAATCCGGTCGTCCGGGCAGGCCCGGACTCGCAGTCAGATGGGGTCTCATCGGCGCGGCCACCGTCCTGACGGTTCCGCTGCTGGCGGCGTGCGCTTCACCGGACAGCGGCACCGTGCTCAGCTTCTACACGGCGGCCGACGGTGCGGAACAGTATGCCGAGGCCGCAGCCAATTGCACGGCCGCGGCCGGTGGCCGATACACGATCGAGCAACGCACCCTTCCGAAGGGGGCAGACGATCAGCGACTGCAGTTGGCCCGGCGCCTCACCGGAAACGACACCTCGCTCGACATCATGACGCTCGACGTCGTGTGGACGGCCGAGTTCGCCGAGGCGGGGTGGGCATTGCCGTTGCCCGACGATGTGGCGGCCGAGGTCACCGAGGGCACGCTCGAAGGCCCCCTCGAGTCGGCCCGGTGGCAGGATCAGCTGTACGCCGCACCGCTGAACACCAACACGCAGTTGCTCTGGTACCGCAAGGACCTCATGCCTGGTGGGCAACCGCCGCAGACGTGGGATCAGATGATCGACATTTCCGAGAGGCTGGCGAGCGAGGGCCGGCCCAGCTGGATCGGGGTGCAGGGCAAGCAGTACGAGGGTTTGATGGTGTGGTTCAACACCCTGCTGGCCAGCGCGGGCGGTTCCGTCGTCGGCGAGGACGGAACCACCGTGACCGTCGCGGACGGTGACGGTGCGCTGAAAGCCCTCGAGGTGATGAAGCGAGTAGCCACCGCACAGGGCGCCGACCCGTCGATCTCGCAGGGCGACGAGGCGTCGTCCCGTCTCGGCATGGAAAGCGGACGCGCGGCCTTCGAGGTCAATTGGCCGTTCGTGCTTCCCGGCATGATCGAGAACGCGGAGAAGGGTGACCTGCCGTTCATCGACGACAAGGGCAACACCACCTCCGTCGATACCGGCAACACGGTGCTCACGGTCGACGGGCAGCAGAACTTCCTCGCCGCGCCGTACCCCGCGGTGATTCCCGGCCGGCCGGCCGAGGTCACGATCGGTGGATTCAACATCGCGGTCGCGAAGACCAGCCGGCACCCCGACCTCGCGTTCGAAGCGGTGTCCTGCCTGCGTAACGAGGAGAACCAGCGCAACAACGCCGTCAACGGTGGTGTCCCGCCCACGTTGGCGAGGCTGTACGACGATCCGGCATTCCAGGAGGCGTATCCCGCCTGGCAGCAGGTGCGCGACGGCCTGAACACGGCGGCAGTGCGTCCGGTTTCACCCGCCTACCAGAGCATCTCGACCCTGATCACCGACACGTTGAACCCGGTCGGTGACATCGATCCGCCGCGTACCGTCGACGAACTCGCCGAGCAGGTGCGTAAGGCGGTCAACTCGGAAGGACTGATTCCGTGACGACCGAAGCCGTGCCGGTGGACCGGACCGACAAGCCGGCAGCGCCGACGAAGAGACAGGTGTCCGAAGGGAAGAAGGCCGAGCGCCGGCTGGGACTGTGGCTGGTGGCACCGGCGGCGATTCTCATGATCGCCGTGACGGCCTATCCGGTGGTCTACGCGGTGTGGTTGAGCCTGCAGCGCTACGACCTCCGATTCCCCGACGAGCGTAAGTTCGTCGGCCTTGCCAATTACGTGTCGGTGTTGTCGGACGCGTACTGGTGGCAGGCGTTCGCGGTCACGGTGGGCATCACTGCCGTGTCGGTGGTGATCGAATTCGTGCTGGGTCTGATCCTCGCCCTGGTCATGCACCGCACGATCGTGGGCAAGGGGCTCGTGCGGACAGTGGTGCTCATTCCCTACGGCATCGTCACCGTGGCCGCTGCCTACAGCTGGTACTACGCGTGGACGCCGGGAACCGGATACCTCGCGAATCTGTTACCCGACGGCAGTGCCCCCCTCACGCAGCAGATTCCGTCGCTCGCGATCATCGTCCTCGCCGAGGTCTGGAAGACCACGCCGTTCATGGCCCTGCTGCTGCTGGCCGGTCTCGCTCTGGTACCCGACGATCTGCTCAAGGCGGCACAGGTCGACGGCGCCGGGGCCTGGACCCGGCTGGTGCGCATCATTCTCCCGCTCATGAAACCGGCCATCCTGGTGGCGTTGTTGTTCCGCACCCTCGACGCGTTCCGGATCTTCGACAACATCTACGTGCTCACCAAGGGCGCCAACGACACCGGATCCCTGTCGATCCTCGGCTACGACAACCTGTTCAAGGCCTTCAATCTCGGAATCGGTTCGGCCATCAGCGTTCTCATCTTTCTCTGCGTGGCCGTCCTCGCATTCGTCTTCATCAAGCTCTTCGGTGCCTCGGCTCCCGGGTCCGACACGGAAGGAAAGCGATAACCATGGTCGAAACAAGGCAACGCAGGCTGAGCTGGTCGGCGGTCAACTTGCTGGTCCTGCTGTATGCGCTCGTTCCTGTGCTCTGGATAGCCAGCTTGTCGTTCAAGCCCGCGGGCACCATCAAGGACGGCAAGCTCATCCCGGAGAAGTGGACGCTCGACAACTACCGCGGAATCTTCTCCACCGACGCGTTCACCAGCGCGCTGATCAACTCCATCGGCATCGGGCTGATCGCCACGGTGATCGCGGTGGTAATCGGGACGATGGCTGCCTACGCGATTGCCCGGCTCGACTTTCCGGGCAAGAAGCTCCTGGTGGGTGTGGCGCTGTTGATCGCGATGTTCCCGCAGATCTCCCTCGTGAGCCCGCTGTTCGACATCGAGCGCCGACTCGGATTGTTCGACACCTGGGCCGGTTTGATCCTGCCGTACATCACGTTCGCGCTTCCCTTGGCGATCTACACGTTGTCGGCCTTCTTCAAGGAGATCCCCTGGGAGCTGGAGAAGGCGGCCAAGATGGACGGCGCCACACCGGCGCAGGCGTTCCGGAAAGTGGTCGCACCGCTTGCGGCGCCCGGTATCGTCACCGCGGCAATCCTCGTGTTCATCTTCTGTTGGAACGACCTGTTGTTCGCGATTTCGCTGACCTCCACGGAGCGCTCGATCACCGCACCGGCGGCGATTGCCAACTTCACCGGCGCTTCGCAGTTCGAAGAGCCGACGGGGTCGATCGCCGCCGCTGCGATGGTGATCACCATTCCGATCATCGTCTTCGTGCTCTTCTTCCAACGACGCATCGTGGCCGGTCTGACGTCCGGCGCAGTGAAGGGATAAACCTGTGGCCGAGATTGTGCTGGACAAGGTAACCAAGCTCTACCCGGACGGTGCGCGGGCGGTGAGCGACGTCGACATTACGATCGCCGACGGCGAATTCATCATTCTGGTCGGTCCGTCGGGTTGCGGTAAATCGACGACTCTCAACATGATCGCGGGCCTCGAGGACATTTCGTCCGGTGAGCTTCGCATCGCCGGCGAGAGGGTGAACGAGAAGGCGCCGAAGGACCGGGACATCGCCATGGTGTTCCAGTCGTATGCGTTGTATCCGCACATGACGGTGCGCCAGAACATCGCGTTCCCGTTGACGCTGGCGAAGATGTCGAAGTCGGAGATCGCGGCCAAGGTGGACGATGCCGCGAAGATCCTCGATCTCACCCAGCACCTCGACCGCAAGCCGTCCAACCTGTCGGGCGGACAGCGACAGCGGGTCGCGATGGGGCGGGCGATCGTCCGCAGTCCGAAAGCGTTCTTGATGGACGAGCCGCTGTCCAACCTCGACGCCAAGCTCCGCGTGCAGATGCGTACCGAAATTTCCCGCCTCCAGCAACGTCTGGGAACGACCACGGTGTATGTGACCCACGATCAGACCGAGGCGATGACTCTCGGCGACCGGGTGGTGGTGCTGCGCGGGGGACTCGTCCAGCAGATCGGGGCACCGCAGGAGCTGTACGACCATCCCAACAATCTGTTCGTTGCCGGGTTCATCGGATCGCCGTCGATGAACTTCTTCCCCGGACAGCTGACAGCGGAAGGTATTTCGACTCCCCTCGGGAACTTCGCGCTGCCTCCGCGCTCGCGTGAGAAGGTCACCTCCTCCGGGGCGTCGAAGGACGTCGTGGTCGGTATCCGCCCGGAGCACTTCGAGGACGCCGGGTTGATCGACGCGGATCAAAAAGCCGCTGGTGCCACGTTCACCGCCCAGGTCGAGGTGCTCGAGTCGATGGGCTCGGACAAGTACGTCTACTTCTCCGCCGAAGGACCACAGGTGAGTTCGCGGGAACTCGAGGAGCTCGCTGCCGATTCGGGCACCGAGGTCGCGGGTGGGGGACATCTGGTGGCCCGGTTGTCGACCGAGTCGTCTGCGGCGCAGGGCAGCCCGGTGGAGTTGTGGTTCGACCCCGCGAAAGTCGCGGTGTTCGATCAGGACTCCGGGGCCAATATCACTCGCTGACCGAGGGGACAAGGCGAACTCACGATGTCCTCTGCCGTTCGCCGGAGCTCGTGTTCGCGCCACCGAGGCCGCCTACGGTGCCCCATTCGGCGGCGAGCGCGGTGGCATGGATCTCGTCCTCTTCCGCGTCGGAGGGTATGCGGATCACGCGGGTGATACCGAAGAAAGGCAGCAGCCCGGCGAGAGCGGCGGCAACGGCGCCGGTGGCGAACGCGATGAGGTAGGCGGATTCGGCCGCGAGGTCGGTGCCGGAGAGAGTGATTTCGGCCAGCAGGGTCGCGATGAGGGCGCTGGCGAACGAGCTGCCCACCGACCGCGCGATCGAGTTGATGCTGTTGGCCACGCCGGTCTCGTCCTGCGGGACCTCGGCGACCAACAGCGAGGGCAGCGCCGCGTAGGCAAGGCTGATGTAGGTGTTGATCAGCAGGATGGCGGTGATCACCTGCCAGGTGTGGTCGTGGGCGACGATGAAAAGGATGAAGCCTGCGACGCCGACCACGCTGGCGCCGATGAGCACGACACGCGCGCCGACGTGGCGGATCATCGTGCCACTGAGGATCGAGGCGAGGACTCCGCTGACCGCGCCGGGTAACAGGTACACGGTGCTGGCCTCGAGCACGGTGGCGCCGAAGCCGTACCCGGCGACCGAACGAGAAGTCTGCACGAAGTACGAACTGCCCAGGAACATCACGAACATCGACATTCCCACCACGAGGGCGGACAGGTGTGTGACGAGGACCGGCGGATCGGTGAGCAACCGGGGTGCCACCAGTGGATGGGCGCTTCTGCGCTCGTACAGGAACCACCCGGTCAGGACGAGCAGTCCGGCAGCACCGCTGATGATGGTGGCGGGCGAACCCCATCCCCAGGTGCTTCCCTCGGACAACGGGAGAAGGACGAGGACGAGCCCGGCGGCGAGACCCACCGCACCGATCCAGTCCATGGATCCCGATCCCGTCCGCGCGCGCCGGGGAATCGCGAACCACGCCAGGACGAGACCCGCAAGCGTGATCGCAGAGGAGAGCCAGAAGATCCGGTGGAAGTCGGCGCCGTCGGCGACGAGCACCCCGGTGAGGACGATCCCGAAACATCCGCCGAAACCCAGAGTTCCCGAGAGAATGCCCATCGCCCCGGTCAGCTTCTCGGGGGGCAGCTCGTCGCGCAGGACTGCAATTCCGATGGGGAACAGTGCGAACGAGACGCCTTGCAGCACTCGGGCAACGATGAGCACACCGATCGACGTGGCGACCGCACCGAGCAACGAGCCCACCAGCACGATCACGAGCACACCGAGCAGCACCGGACGTGTGCCGCGAAGATCGGCGAGCCGGCCGAGTAGGGGCGTCGCGGTGGCCGCTGCGAGCAGGTTGGCGGTGAGGAGCCACCCGACGGCGGTGGGCCCGACCTCGAGTTGGGCGCCGATCGTGCCGACGATCGGTACCACCAGGGTCTGGAGAACCGCCAGAATCATGACGATGAAGCACATGACCGGCAGCAGCATCCTCGGCGTGGGTCCGGGTTCTGCGCTCATGTGGTCCTCCGTGCGTCGTCCTGTCGACACTGACAGATAAACACGGTACTGGGGCTAACTAACAAAGGGGGTCGACGCGGTGGGTTCCGAACGCATGTCGGATCGGGCGCTGGGACGGGCCACGCTGGCCCGCCAGGGATTGCTACGCCGAACAGGAACGTCGGCTCTCGAGATGATCGAGCACTTGTGCGGGCTGCAGGCCCAGGCCCCGATGCCGCCGTATTTCGCTCTGTGGGCACGCATCGAGAAATTCCGGCCCGATGCCCTCTCCGAGCTCATCGAGCGACGCGAAGTGGTGCGCATCGTCGCCATGCGTGGAACCGTGTTCGCGTTGTCGGCGGCCGACGCCCTGACATTCCGCCCGCTGGTCCAGCCGCTCCTCGATCGGGATCTGCGCATCAACACGCAGTACCGCGCACACCTCGACGGGATCGATGTCGCCGCTCTCGCTGCTGCGGGCCGCGACCTCGTCCGGGATCGGCCGCGCACGCAACTGCAGATGCGGCCGTTGCTCGAGGAGCGATTTCCCGGACGCGACGGCGCGGCCCTCGCGCACGGGGTGCGCGGGCTCGTGCCGATGGTCCAGGTGCCACCGCGGGGGTTGTGGGGCAGGTCGGGACAGCCTGCGCTGGCGACACTCGAGTCGTGGGTGGGGCAACCACTCGACCCGGCGCCGTCACTACGGACGATGGTCCTGCGATACCTCGCCGCGTTCGGCCCGGCGAGTGCCCTGGATGCACAGGCGTGGTCAGGCTTGACCCGGCTCGGCGAGATACTGGACGAGCTGCGCCCGCAGTTGCGGGTGTTCACCGCGGAATCGGGAACGGAACTTTTCGACCTTCCGGACGCGCCGCGGCCGGAGGCTGGGGTGCCTGCGCCGGTGCGCATCCTCGCGCCCTTCGACAATGTGCTTCTTTCCCATGCGGATCGCAGACGGATTCTCGACGACGAGGTGCGGAAGCGGGTCTTCACTCAGAACGGGATCATCAAACCTGCTGTGCTGGTGGGCGGCAGGGTCGCGGGCTTCACGACCACCACCGTGGGGAAGGACGCGGTGATCCTCGAGGTGGAGCCGTTGACCACGATCGCCAAGTCTCATCGGCCGGCCATCGAAGCGGAGGGTCGCCGATTGCTGAAGTTCGCACACCCGGAGGCCGTCACTCGGGAGGTGCGGTTCACGGACTCGTAGACCGGTGCTTGCGGGGCGCCCGCTGGCTCAGTTCGGCGATGATCTCGTCGTTCCAGACATGTTGGCGCACCAGGCGATATCGTTCGCGAGCCACCCACAGGTAGGCTTCGGCATCGGTGTGATCGGGCAGCATGTCGGCGGCCCGGACCATGCGCACGACCGGGAGGAATTCCTCGCCGAACCACCGACGCGCCACGGTGTCGCGACCCACGAACTCGCCCATCTCCTGCATGAGACGGAACCCCCAAGCTTCGACGCACTCGCTGATCTCCGCGTACTCCCACGGATCGGTGACCGTCACCGCCTTGCGCTGGGCGCCCGTGAGGGGCACCCGGCTCAGGAACAGCCGCCGATGGTCCTTGATCAGCAGATCGCCACGCTGCGTGATGCCGTCCGGCGAGATCCGGGTCAGGATCTCCGTCACGTACGCGTCGATGGTGCTCCAGTGCATCGCGTAGGCGATGGACACGCGGTGGTGGCCGTCGCTGACGAAGTGCATCGACCCGATTCTGTACACCTGGATCGGCGGAACCGACTCGCCGCGGCGCTGCGCTGCGGCGAGCCGCTGCCAGCGTTCGCGTATCCGGGCGGACGTAGGACGGAAGTACCGGTCGAAATCACTGGTGCGGTCGACGCTCCCGACGATCGAGTTGACGGGGATCACCTGCAACCCCAGTGACCGTTCGCCGATCCTCCCGAGCGCGGCCACCACTTCGTCGAACGGCAGGATCTCGTTGACATCGTCCGGTTCCCTGCGTAACCAGTTGACCAGCCGGGAGAGCTCGGCGCGGCGGCGCTGACGGGTGAAGTCGTTCTCCGCGTCGGCGGAGGGGAAACCGGTGTCACGTGCCATGCCGTCGCCTCACGATCGTCGGTTCGGTACCCGAAGACATCTCCATGAGAGTGAACCCGACCGTGTTGATCACCGTCGTGGAGCCGAGCACTCTGTCCACGGGCGTCGTCCCGTACGGGTGCACGTGGCCGTGAACGAGTGTCCGAGCCTGCAACCGTGCGGCCAGCTGCTCGAAACACTCGAAACCGCGGTGCGGCGGGTCCTCGAGATCACCGACTCCGCGCGGGGGGCTGTGCGTGAGGAGCACGTCGACACCGGCTACTCCGGATCGGCGCGCATGCCACGCACTCGTCATGGCCAAGTTGCGGGCACGCCGGCGCTGCTGCCGTTCGGTCCACTGATTGGGGCCGTCGTTGTACCGGATCGATCCGCCCAGGCCGGCGATCCGCAGGCCGGCGATGCGGACGATCCGTCCGTCGGCGTTGACGGCGCCGCACGGGCCGGGCCACGTCGACGGCATACCGGAACGCATCCATCCGACACGGCCCGCGGAATAGCCGGAAAGGTCGGGGTCGTGGTTGCCGGGCACGAACACGCACGGTGCATCGAGTGCGTCCATCAGATACTCGAGATAGTCGAAGGGCAGATCACCGGCCCCGAGGACGAGGTCGACCTTCATGGTGCGCCCCTGCGGGGTCCACAACGACTCGATCGTCTCGTCGGAGACCGCGAGTACCGAGACCATGGCCCGACGCTACCGGCTCGAGAGGCCGGGGGACGAGTGAGCGCGGGCGGTGGTTTGATGGCGGGGTGACTGACAGCGTTGTGGCAGCCGTTCGTGCGCACCTGCTCGAACAGATCGGGGGGCCCGAGCCGACCGCCGCCTCGGTGACGTTTCTGGGGGTCGAGCCTCTCGACGTGCTGCGGTTCCCGCCCGCCGAAGACGACCTCGTCCGGTACGTGACTCTGGGTTGCTCCCGGCACCCGATGGGTGATCCCGGGGAATTGGTGGCCGACCCGATGCGGGGTCCGCGCGCGGAACTCGTGCTGACGCTGCGCGGGGGAGCCGGGGTGAGCTCGGGTGTCGCGCGCACGCTCGCGGTGCTGGCGGCCGCGCCGTCGGTGGAGGGGGTGGTCCTCGTCGAGGACGCGCTCCTCGACCTCGGCGAGCCGTTGTGGAAGGACACGCCGTTCACGGCGGTGCTCCTGGGCAAGTCCTCGATTCCGGACCTCGCCCTTCCCGAACCCGCCGACGCGGTGCAGTTCCTCGCCGCCGTGCCCCTCACCGGAACCGAGGCAGCGTGGGTGCGACTGCGCGGCGCCGAGGCATTACGGGAAGCGTGGACCGAGGCGGGCATCGACGTGCGCGACCCGAACCGCGGCGCGGCGTCCCTCTAGAGCCAGTTGTTTCGGCGGAAGGTGACGAACAGCCCCACCGTGACCGACACAATGAAGGCCACCACGAGGTGATACCCGTATTGCCAATGTAATTCGGGCATGTTGTCGAAATTCATGCCATAGATTCCTGCGATCATCGTGGGCACGGCGGCGATGGCCACCCATGCCGAAATCTTGCGCATGTCGGTGTTCTGCTGGACGGCGATCTTGGCGAGAGCCGCGTCGACGAGTGAGCTGAGCACCTCGTCGTACTCGGCGATCCGCTCCGCGACGGTGGTGTGGTGGTCGAGCACGTCGCGAAAGTACCGCCGCACTTCCTTCGGCACCGGATTGCCAGGCGACTGCGTCAACCGCAGCAGCGGGTTCGACAGCGGGTTCACCGACTTGCGGAGTTCGACGATCTCCCTCTTGAGCAGGTAGATGTGCTCGACCGCGACGGTGTTCCGCGGGCTGAACACCGCCTCCTCCATGCCGTCGACATCGTGTTCGATGGCCTGGGTGACCTCGAGGTACGTATCGACGACATGGTCGGCCACCGCGTGCAGGACGGCATAGGGGCCGAGCGCGAGCCGCTCCTGATTCTCCTCGAGCGAGCGCCGGACGTTCGCGAGCCCGGAATGATCGCCGTGCCGCACGGTCACGACGTAGTCGGCGCCCACGAAGGCCATGATCTCGCCGGTCTCCACGATCTCACTGGCGGTCGCCACCGAATCGTGTGGCACATAATTGACGGTCCGCAGCACCAGGAACAGGATGTCGTCGTAGCGTTCGAGTTTGGGCCGCTGGTGCGCGTGGACAGCGTCCTCAACCATCAGTTCGTGCAGGCCGAACGTCTCGGCCACGCTCTCCATCTGACCCTCGTCGGGTGCGAGGAGTCCGACCCACACGAATCCCCGGCCACGCCGCCGGACCTCGGCGAGGGCAGCCTGATGGGTGTACTTACCGGGCAGACGGATGCCGTCCACATACACGCCGCAATCCACCACGGCGCGGGCGGTGGGGATGCGGATCCGGGGACCCGCGGACTTGTCGCGGCCTTGTGCCGGAAGTGAGGGCATGGGCGCGAGCACTCCCTTCAGCGTCGAGACCGAGGACTTGGTGTCGCGCAATCCTACGTGAGCACCGGAGTCCTGAATCCCCGACGACCGGACGACACGACACCGCTCGACGCACGCACGCCCGGACCCTTCCCGAGCGCACCTGACACACTGGGCAGGTGCGCATCGATCTCCACACTCACTCGACGGCCTCGGACGGTACCGACAGTCCGGCAGACCTCGTGCGCGCGGCCGGTGCCGCGGGTCTGGACGTCGTGGCCATCACCGATCACGACACCACGGCGGGGTGGGCAGAGGCGGTTGCGGCGATGCCTGCCGGGTTGACCCTGGTTCGGGGCATGGAGATGTCCTGCGCGGGCCGGGGTGAGGACGGTCGTCCCGTCGCGGTTCACCTGCTGGCCTACCTCTTCGATCCCGCGCACGCCGCGTTCGCGCGGGAACGTGAACGGTTGCGAACCGAGCGGGTCGTCAGGATCCGGGCCATGGCCGAGCTGATGATGGAGGACGGCCTGCCCATCGACGCCGACGAGGTCCTGGCAGCAGCGGGTCCCGCCGCGGGTCGCCCACATCTGGCGAGGGCGCTGATGCGGGCCGGAGTGGTGAGCAGTGTCAATGAGGCGTTCGTCGACCTGCTGGCGCCGCGGGGCCGGTACTTCGTCGACAAATCCGACACCCCCTTGGACGAGGCGGTGCAACTGGTGGCCGAGGCCGGAGGGGTGAGCGTTCTCGCCCACGGGCGGGCGCGGGCGCGGGGACGGCTGCTGTCGCTCGATCACGTCCGGGAGCTGGCCGGTGAGGGTCTACACGGGCTCGAGGTGCATCATCCCGACCACTCGTCGGCCGATGTCGCGGTCCTTCAGGGACTGGCCGACGAATTGGGGCTCGTCGTCACCGGATCTTCCGATTACCACGGGACGAACAAGACGATCCGGCTGGGCGAGTTCGGCACGGACCCCGACGAGTTCGACAAGCTCGCCTCCAAAGCCTCCGGTACACAGGTGATTTCGGCATGACTGCACGCGATTCGGACCGCTACGGCAACCGCGACCACTACGACCCTCACGGCTACGACGCTGACCGTGACGACCCCTACGGCCCGACGACGCCGAGGTCCATGCCCCCGCGCGAGCCACGTCGCGGCTCATTTGTCGTCAGGGCGTCGCGCGCGTTCAGTGGCGCCGTCGCGGCCGGTGTGGTGATCTTGTGTCTCGTCGTGATCGGGTCCGCCTATGTGGGCGGCGGCAGGGGATTCCCGGGGCCGGGAGCAGTCTCGATCACCGCGCACATCGTCGCGTCCGTGGTCGTGGTCGTGGCCCAGCGGATCGCCGACCGCCGTGACGGTCTCGCCGCGGTGCTCGCATCTGTCGCCGTCCTCGCTGCGGCAGCGCTTCTGCTGGCCACCCAATGGTGGGGTTGACCGACCCTCGGAGAGTTATGTGAAACCGGCTCTCACGGTGACCCGTCGGTAACTTGTTCTCACAGGTAGAAGCCGGAAAACGTGAGACGTCTGACTCCCGTGGCGATTTGATTGTGCAGCGATCTTCGTGCTTGACTTAGCACCACTCCGACGTCGGCGCCACCGCCCTTCGGCGGGGATTTATGGCAGCGTTGCCAAGGGCTCACCCGCCCAGCGCCATCCACGCTTCGGAAGTTCTGCGGCCAAAGTGATCGCGCGCACCGGAAGCTTCACCAGTTGTCGTTCGCGGAGTAACTACGTAGATCAGCGCCGATCCGCATGGTTACTTCACAGTAACCCGGCCCCGAGTGAGCCTGGACTTAGCAGGAGTGTCATCGTGTCCATCGTGTCCGAACCCACCACACCGCAGAAGGTCGAGCTGACCGACGAGGAGATCTTCGCCGGCCACATCGGGGGGAAGCTCTCGGTAGAGACCACGACCGCCCTCGATACCCAGCGCGCCCTGTCCATTGCCTACACGCCCGGCGTCGCGCAGGTTTCCCGCGCGATCCACGCCGACGAGACCCTCGCCGACCGCTACACCTGGACCAGCCGCCTCGTGGTCGTCGTCAGCGACGGCTCCGCGGTGCTCGGCCTCGGCGACATCGGCCCCCGCGCCTCCCTTCCGGTGATGGAAGGCAAGTCCGCACTGTTCAAGAACTTCGCGGGCCTCAATTCCATTCCGCTGGTGCTCGACACCAAGGACCCCGACGAAATCGTCGAAACCCTCATCCGGTTGCGCCCGAGCTTCGGCGCGGTCAACCTCGAGGACATCTCCGCACCGCGCTGCTTCGAGATCGAGAAGCGCGTGATCGAGGCCCTGGACTGCCCGGTCATGCACGACGATCAGCACGGCACCGCGATCGTGGTCCTCGCCGCCCTCAAGGGTGCGGTGAAGGTGCAGAAGCGGGACATCTCCGCGCTGCGCGTCGTCATCTCCGGCGCCGGCGCCGCCGGTGTCGCCTGCGCGAACATCCTGCTCGCCGCCGGCATCGCCGACGTGACCGTGCTCGATTCCAAGGGCATCGTCTCGGCCGATCGCAAGGACTTGAACGAGGTCAAGGTCGACCTCGCGGCCCGCACCAACCCCACCGGCCGGCACGGCGGGATCGTCGAAGCCCTCGACGGTGCGGACGTGTTCCTCGGTGTGTCCGCGGGCACGGTTCCCGAAGAACTCATCGCGACCATGGCGGACGACGCCATCGTCTTCGCGCTGTCGAACCCGGACCCGGAGATCCACCCCGAGGTCGCGAAGAAGCACGCGGCGATCGTGGCCACCGGGCGTAGCGACTTCCCGAACCAGATCAACAATGTGCTCGCCTTCCCCGGTGTGTTCCGCGGTGCGCTCGACGCCGGCGCCCGCCGTATCACCGAAGGCATGAAGCTTGCCGCCGCCGAGGCAATCCTCTCGGTCGTCGGTGACGAGTTGGCTGTAGACAAGATCGTTCCCAGCCCGCTCGATCCTCGCGTCGCCCCCGCTGTTGCGGAGGCAGTCGCCGCCGCTGCTCGCGCAGAAGGCGTCACCGACTAGCGAGAATCCGTTGAACACCCCGGACCGGAGCCCGCACCAAGGTTCCCGCCCGGGGTGTTTGCCGTTCTAGCGGGACTTCGCGGCGGCGGCCAGGTCGGCCCACTCCTGGGCGCTGATTCCACGACGTAGCCGGCCGGTGCCCGGGACGGATGCCCACACCGCGAGCGCGAGAAGCCCGTCGACGACGAGGGCCAGGATCGTCACGAGGAGCGCACCGACCAGTACCCGGTCGTACTGACGCAAGGCGAGTCCGTCGAAGATGTACCGTCCGAGCCCGCCGAGGTTGACGTACGCGGCCACCGCTGCGGTTGCAATGATCTGCAGTGTGGCGTTGCGCAGTCCGCCGAGCATGAGCGGCAGCGCATTCGGTGCCTCCACGCGACTGAGGACCTGCCACTCGGTCATGCCCATCGCGCGGGCGGCGTCTACCACCGTCCGGTCGACGTTCGCGACACCGGAGTAGGTGCCGGCCAGTAGCGGCGGAATGCCGAGCACCACGAGGGCGAGGATCGGCGGGATGAGACCGAGCCCGAGGAGCAGCACGAGGAAGGTCAGCAGGCCCAACGTGGGCAGTGAACGCAGCGCGTTGACCAAGCCCACCACCAGCACCTCGCCTCGACGCAGATGGCCGATGACCGCACCGAGCGGAACCGCGACGGCGGCCGAGAGGGCGACGGCGAGAAGGCTGTACCAGAGGTGCTCGAGGATGCGGGCCCCGATTCCGGCCCTGCCCTCCCAGTTGGCCGGATCCACAATGTAGTCCCACGCCCCGCCGAAGATGCTCATGCCGCCGCCTCCTTCTTCTGCCGCGTCCATGGTGTGAGCGCACGGGCGAGGAGGAACAGCGCCAGGTCGAAGACCAGTGCGAGGACGACGATGGCGATGATCCCCGCGAGAATCTGATCGGGATAGTCACGCTGGTAGCCGCGGGTGAAGAGGGTCCCGAGACCGCCGATCCCGATCAGCGAACCGACCGAGACCAGCGAAATGTTGGTGACTGCCACCACGCGCACACTTGCCGCGAGAACCGGTAGGGCCAAAGGTAACTCGACTGTCAGTGCCCGGCGCAAGGGTGGGAAACCCATCGCATTCGCGGAGTCGACGACGTCGGCGGGTACCGAGTCGAGGGCCTCCGGGACGGCGCGGACGAGCAGGGCGGTGGAATAGATGGTCAGGGCGATCACCACATTGAGCGGATCGAGGATCTGCAGTCCGACGACGGACGGGATGGTGACGAAGAGAGCCAGCGAGGGAATCGTGAACGCGACGCCGGCGACGGTCGTGGTGACCTTGCGTAGCACCGATGCACCCCGGATCGCGGTGCCCACCGGGACGGCGATGACCAGGCCGAGTAGGAGTGGCATCAGCGCCAGGTACAGGTGGGTCTTCGTCAGGTCGACGACTACGGAAAAATTGTCGATGAGCCACCGCACAGGATCACGGCCTGTCGGGAGAAGTGGACGCGGGCGCGAAGAACTGCGCGTTCCGCGCGCGATCCTCGGCGGCCCGCTGTTGCGTCAGCTTCTCGATGACCTCGGACCCGAGGATGCCGCCGCGGGCGGCACCGTCCTTGTCGACGGCCACGCCTATTCCCGACGGCGACGAGATGGCCGCATCCAACGCTTGCCGCAGGTCTCCGCCCGGCGGGAACAGTGAGCCGCCTGCGGCGGTACATTCCGACAGTGGGCGGCCCGAGCGCACGCCTTCGACGCCCGTGACGTCGATCCAGCCCCGCGGAACACCGGAATCGGTCACCACGAGTGCCCAATCGCCGCGGTCGAGCCGCAGTGTGCTCAGCTCCCGTTCGGTGGCCGTCCGGAGGGGATGAAGGGAAACCTCGTCTGCCGCGCGGAACGACAGGCCACGATAGCCGCGGTCGCGGCCGACGAATCCGGCGACGAAATCGGTGGCCGGCGAGGACAGCACCGTGTCGGGCGCATCGTATTGCTGCAGTCGGCCGCCCGGTCCGAAGACTGCCAGCCGGTCACCGAGCTTGACCGCCTCGTCGATATCGTGCGTGACGAACACAATGGTCTTGCGCAGGTCGGCCTGCAAACGTTGCATCTCCGCCTGCAAATCCTCGCGGACCACGGGGTCCACCGCGCTGAACGGTTCGTCCATCAGCAGAATGGGCGGGTCGGCAGCCAGCGCCCTGGCCACGCCCACACGCTGCTGCTGCCCACCCGACAGCTGGCCGGGATAACGGCCCGCCAGCGCGGGGTCGAGACCCACCCGCTCGAGCACCGACAGCGCAGCCATGCGGGCCGCACGGCGGGAGTCACCGCGAAGGACCGGTACGGTCGCGACGTTGTCGATCACGGTGCGATGCGGTAGCAGTCCGGCGCTTTGAATCACGTAACCGATCCCGAGGCGAAGCTTCACTGCATCGGTCGAGGCGATGTCCCGGCCGTCGACCGAGATGGTTCCGGCCGTCGGGGCGATCATCCGGTTGATCATGCGCATCGATGTGGTCTTGCCGCAGCCGGAAGGCCCGACGAAGACCGTGAACGACTCCGCGTCGATATGCAGATCGAGGTTGTCGACCGCCGTGGTGCCGTCCGGGTACCGCTTGGTGACGCCCGAAAATGTGATCACCGTCGACTCCTCAGGAGACCGGCTTGTCGAGCCCCTGGTCTACGACCCACTGCTTCGCGGCTGCCGCCGGCTCCGTCTTGGCGTCACCGGACACGGCATCGTTCAACTTCACCAGCTCCTCCGTCGTCAGCTTCGCGGACAGTGCGTCGAGCGCTCGAGTCAGCTCGGCCGTCGACTTGGCTGCGCGCACCACCGGAACAACGTTTTGAGCCGGAAAGTTGTTCTTCGGGTCCGTGAGCACCACAAAGTTGTTCTTCTCGATTGCCGGCGAGGTGGTGAAGATGTTCGCCGCGGTGATCTGCCCCGATGCCAGAGCCTCGACCGTGGCGGGTCCGCCGCCGTCCGCGATGGGGACGAAGTTGGCCGGTGCGATGTCGAGTCCGTAGTTCTCCTTCAGTCCGGGCAGTCCGGCGCGGCGCTCTTGGAACTCGGCGGGGGCACCGAACTTGACCTCCGCCGAATGCGCTGCCAAGTCCGCGATCGAGGTCAGATTCCACTTCTGCGCGGTCTCCGCGGTGACGACGACGGCGTCCTTGTCCTCGGCTGGAGCTGGGGTGGTGATCGTCAACTCCGATCCGAGTGCGCCCGGGAGTGCCGCGTCGACGTCGGCAGCGCTGGTGGCGGTCGACTGCGGGTCGAGGTACTGCAGCAGGTTGCCCGTGTAGTCCGGAATGACGTCGATCGACGCGTCCTTCAGCGCTGGAATGTAGGCCTCGCGGCTTCCGATGTCGAACTTCGTGGTTACGTCGAAACCGTTGGCGCGGAGAACCTCGGTGTAGATATTGGCCACCGTCTCGGACTCCGGGAAGTTCGCCGAACCCACGATGACGGCGTTCGCGTCGTCACCGGACCCTTCACCCTCGGCCGACAACGGATCGGAACCGCCCCCGCACGCGGCGAGGGAGACCACGGCAACCGTGGCGACCGCGAGGCCGCCCAGAGTGCGGCGGGCGAACCCGCGACCCGAGGATGTGTTCGAGGTGCGCATGCGCGTCCTTCCGTTTGTTCGCCACTGCCGTTTGTTCACTACTGCCGTTGTTCACTACTGCCGCATGATCGGGAGATCCGGTGGGCACACCGCCGGGCCGATGTGGCGTCAGTGTAACGATAGGCAGGTGGGCAACACTGGTTTCGGCTCAGCGTGATGCGAGGGAAGGCGTGCGAGGTGGCACAGACAGGTAAGGGCGGATCGGGGAGCGGGAGTTCCCGGAAGTCCGCTCGTCTCGGGGCGTGGGCGGCAGCGTCGGTGCTAATTCTGATTCCCGGCGCGCTGTCGGCCTGCGATGTCGGCAACACTGCTCTCGACGGTTCCGCGGGACAGACCGCGGGTGAGGTGGTGGTGGGGTCGGGCGACACGGCGGAAAGCCGGGTCCTGGCCGAAATCTACGCGGGCGCTCTCCGATCGACGGGTGCGCCGGCATCCACCGAGACCGGACTGGGCGACCGCACCGCCTATCTTCGGCGGCTCGATGCGGGCGAAGTGACGTTGGTGCCCGAGTTCACCGGCCGGCTGCTGCGCTACTACGATCCGGAGTCGACCGAAAAGGAACAGGACGAGGTGTTCGAGGCGTTGAGTCAGGCGCTGCCGCAAGGTCTTTCGATCTCCGATTACGCGGCGGCGGAGGATCGGTCCGCGCTGGCGGTGTCTGCGGACACGTCTACCCGGATGGCGGTGACGACGCTCGACGAGCTCATTCCCGCGTGCCGTCGTAGCGTCGCGGTGCTCACCCCCGATTTCGAGGCCGGCTCACTCGCCGATCTGACCGGTTGCACGTTCGCGCAGACGCGCGCGGTTCCGGACGGAGCCGCGGCGGTCGCGGAACTCTCCGTCCCCGCACAGGCGGATGGCGCCGTGGTGGCAGGAGTGACCACCGCGACCCCGGAAGTCGCGAGCTCGGACCTCGTTCTGCTGGACGACGACGAGGCGATCTTCACAGCCCAGAACGTGGTGCCGCTCTACCGGGTCGGGGCGCTCGGTGAGCCCCAGATCAAGGCGCTGAACGTGGTGGCGGGGGAGCTGACGACAGCGGACCTGGCCGACATGATCGGACAGGTCCGCGGTGGTGCCGATTCAGCCGACGTCGCTCGTGTCTGGCTGGACGCACATGTGTGATTTCAGGTAAGCCCCGAGTTCGGCGACGGCCTCCGCAGCCTCGCGTACCAACGAGGCCTGGAGGTGCGCAACGTGCCAGAGTCGGGCGTATTCGGTGAGCGTCACGTCGACGCCCGACTTCTCGAGCTTGTCGACGAACTCCAAGATCTGTGGATACAGAACCTCGTCGAGTCCGACGTGAACGACAGTGGGCGGAAACCCCTTCAAATCTCCGTGCAGCGGGGCATAACCGGGATCGAACTTGTTTCCGCTCCCCAGGTACTTCTCGGCGGCGTGGAACGACCACGCGGTATTCACCACGAGGTCACGGTCCCGGATAGTGTCGCGCCTGCACGGATCGACCCACGGTGAGATGAGTCCCAACGCGGCCGGGGTGACCCCGTGCCGGTCGATCAGGCGCCGCGCCGTGGCCGCCGCCAGACCACCGCCCGCGGAATCGCCGGCGATGGCCAGTCGTCCTGTCTCGTACCCGTGTTCCGTGGTCAGCTCGAGGAACGCCGCCACGGCGTCCTCCAGCCCGGCAGGAAACGGATGTTCGGGGGCGAGGCGGTAGTCGAGTGTGTAAACCACACTTCCGGATTCACGTGCCAGATGCGCGGCCAGCGACCGGTGGGTCGCGGGCGAGCCGATGGTGTACGCGCCACCGTGGAGATAGAGCACGGCGGTCCGGCGCTCGGTGGCGCCCACCGTGATCCGCTCGGCGGGCCGGCCGGCCAAGGTGGCCGGCCGGCAGGCCGCCCCCTCCGGCATCTGCTGCAGCGGTGCGGCCATTTCGAGCAGCGCCCTCTGCGCCGGATACGGCAGCCGCGAGTTGAGGCTCAGCCGGTAGAACGGCCGCAGCGCGGCGGCGACTACCGGGAGCGGCAAGGAGAAGCTCACGGCGACCTCAGTTCGGCTTGGGAAGGACACGCCCGGCGACGGCGGCGACCACTCGCTGGTAGCTCGGGCCGACCACGCGCACCCAGGCGTCCAGGAACTTCGCGTCGGCGCCGATCAGTACCCGCGCCTTACCCTTGCTCACACCCTTGACGATGGTGGCAGCAGCATCTTCCGGTGAGGTCCGGGCGAGCTTCTTGTCGAAGAACTGGGCGAACGTGTCCAAGTCTTCGCCGGGGCCTGCGGTGGCATTTCGGGCAATGGCTGTCTTGATGCCTCCCGGATGCACACAGGTCACCTTGACGGGATGCTTCGCAATCAGCATTTCCTGTCGCAGCGACTCGGTGAAGCCGCGGACCGCGAACTTCGCGGAGTTGTAGGCGGTCTGTCCCGGCATGGACAACAGACCGAAGAGGCTCGAGATGTTCACCAGGTGGCCGTCGCCCGAGGCAATGAGGTGCGGCAGGAATGCCTTGGTGCCGTTGACGACTCCCCAGAAGTCCACATCCATGATCCGCTCGATGTCCTTGAACTCGGACTTCTCGAACTCGCCGTGGTACGCGATACCGGCGTTGTTGTAGACCTGGTTGATCGTTCCGAAGTGGGCAAGCACGGCGTCGGCGTACGCGAGTACCGCTTCGCGCTCGGTGACATCCAGATGGTCCGACCTTACCTCGGCGCCGAGGGCGGCAACCTGTCGCGCCGTCTCGGCGAGACCGACGGTGTCCATGTCGGAGATCGCCAGCTTGGCGCCCTGCCCTGCCAGGTTGACGGCGAGAGCCCTGCCGATGCCCGAACCGGCGCCGGTGATCACGACCACCTTGCCTGCGAATGTGCTCACTGTGCTGCCACCTTGTCGTCGTCGAGGTCGATCTGTGCCGAGATGGCGAACGAGTTCGAGGCCTGACCGTTCACCTGCACCGGTGCGGGGAGGTCGGCGGCAGCCACACTGTCGTACGCCGCGAGGTCGAAACGCCGTGTCTGATTGCGGAACTGGAAGGTGAACCCCGGCCACAGTGTCGTGTTGTTGCCGTGCTTGTCGAGGTACCAGCTGGCGCACCCGCCGTTGTTCCACACGCTGTGCGACAGCTTCTCCTGGAGGTCGGCGTTGTAGCGGTCCTGCGCGTCCTGCCGGACCTCGATCTTGCCGATGCCGTACTTGTCGAGGGTGTCGAGTGCGTCGACCAGGTAATTGAGCTGCGACTCGATCATGAAGACCATCGAGGTGTGGCCCAGTCCTGTGTTGGGACCGACGAGGAAGAACATGTTGGGGAAGTTCGCGATCGCCGCGCCCTTGTAACCCTGCTGCCCGCCTTCGTCGAAAACCTCGGCGAGCGAGCGGCCGTCCTTGCCGAAAATTCCCTGGAAGGTGGGGGAGTCGGTGACGTGGAAACCGGTGGCGACCACGATGGCGTCGACCTCGCGGACCGTGCCGGTCTTCGAGACGACTGCGTTGCCCTTGACTTCGGCGATGCCCTCGGTCACCAGGTCGACGTTGTCCTGCGCGAGCGTCGGGTAGTAGTTGTTCGAGATCAGCATGCGCTTGCACCCGATCTGGAAATTCGGGGTGACCTTCTTGCGCAGGTCCTTGTCCTTGATCTGGCGGCGCAGGTGGCGCTCGGCCGCGAACTGCAGCGGCTTCATGAACACCGGTGCCTTCGCGAGCCCGACGACCTGGCTCTCGCGCATCCAGTAGATCCCGCTACGGCACAGCTTCTGGAAACCGGGCAGGTACTTGAACGCGGCGTGCTCGGCCTTCGTGTACTCGCGGTCGGCGCGAGGCAGGATCCACGGGGCCGTGCGCTGGTAGACGTCGAGGTGCGACACCTTCTTGCCGATCGCCGGGACGATCTGGATGGCCGAGGCGCCGGTGCCGATGACGGCAACCCGCTTTCCCGTCAGGTCGGCGTCGTGGTTCCAGCGGGCGGAGTGGAAGATCTCGCCCTCGAACTCTTCGATGCCCTTGATGTCGGGAAGCGCCGGCTCGCACAGTGCACCGACCGCCGAGACGACGATCTTCGCGACGAAGTTCCCCTTGGTGGTGGTGACTTCCCACCGGGTGGTCTGCTCGTTCCAATGCGCGGATTTCACGTCACAACTGAAAACGTGGCGATCGCGCACCTTGTACTTGTCCGCCACCGACTGGATGTACTTCTGGATCTCGGGCTGGGTCGAGAACGAACGTGTCCACTCCGGGTTCAGCGCGAAGGAGTAGGAGTACAGGTGCGAGGGCACGTCGCATGCTGCGCCCGGGTACGTGTTGTCGCGCCAGGTGCCGCCGACCTCCGTGCCGCGCTCGAGCACGAGGAAGTCGGTCTTGCCTGCCTGGGTGAGCTTGATAGCCGCGCCCAGTCCGGCGAACCCGCTGCCGATGATCAAGGTATCGACGTATCGGGCACCCGCGGTCGTGTCGTAAGTGTCTGTGACGGGAAGACTCATGTAAGAGACAATAGGGCGCTATTGAGGGGTAGTCAATAGCTATTGACCTCCGTTCAGTAAGATGCTGTCATGGACGTCGTGAAGCGGACCCGTCTCAGCCCGGAGCAACGACGGGCACAATTGATCGACCTCGGTGTGAAGATGCTGGCGCAACGGCCGCTCGAGCAGATCTCGGTCGAGGAGATCGCCGACCAGGCCGGAGTCTCGCGGGGACTGCTCTTCCATTACTTCGCCTCGAAGCACGACTTCCATCTCGCCATCGTGCGCCACTCCAGCAGCGAGATGCTGGCCCGGACCGCGCCCGACCCCTACGTGGACGACGCCCGGGATCCGTTACAGATTCTGCGGTCCGTATTGGCCGCATACGTCGACTACGTGTCGGAGAACCGTGGCACCTACGTCTCGCTGCTTCGAGGCACAGCCAGTGGCGACCCCGACATGCGGGCTGTCTTCGAGGAGACCCGGGCAATGATGTCCGAGCGCACCCTCGAGCAGCTCCCGATCCTCGGCGTCGAGCGGACACCCGCGGTGGAACTGGCCGTCCGTGGCTGGATCGCATACGTCGAGGAGGTCACGATCAGCTGGTTGCGCGATCCGCAGCTCACCCGCGAGCAATTGATCGAACTCAACGTCCAAGCGCTGCCCGCCCTCGCGGTCGCGGCGGCGCCCGAGATCGCCGCAGCACTGGTCGCGGCCACCAGCGCAAGCCCCTAACCGAGCGGATCCGGACACCACAAAGCCGGGCCGAGTTCGCTTCGTACAGCGAACTCGGCCCGGCTCAGTGGTAGTTCAGTCGACGTCAGCCGAAGGCTTCGTCGATAATCTCCTGCTGTTCGACGGCGTGGACCTTGCTCGAACCCGAGGACGGTGCCGACATCGAACGGCGCGAAATCCGCTTGATCCCGGCGAGTTTCTCCGGGAGCAACTCGGGCAGCGCGAGACCGAAGAACGGCCATGCACCCTGGTTGGCCGGCTCCTCCTGAACCCACCGGAATTCGGCGGCGTTCGGGTAGCGATCGAGCGTCTCACGCAGGCGACGGCTCGGCACCGGGTACAGCTGCTCGATACGGACGATCGCGATGTCGTCGCGGTTGTCCTTGTGCTTCTTCGCGAGCAGTTCCCAGTACAGCTTGCCGCTGACGAGGAGCACCCGGGTGACCTTGCTGCGGTCGCCGTCACCGGTCTCGTAAACCGGCTCTTCGAAGACGGACCGGAACTTGCCGGTGGTGAAGTCCTCGATATCGGACACGGCGGCCTTGTTGCGCAGCATCGACTTCGGCGTGAACACCACCAGCGGGCGGCGGATTCCGTCGAGCGAGTGGCGACGCAGCAGGTGGAAGTAGCTGGCCGGCGTGGACGGCACGGCCACCGTCATCGATCCCTCGGCGCACAGCTGGAGGAAGCGCTCGATACGGCCGGACGTGTGGTCCGGACCCTGACCCTCGTGACCGTGCGGAAGGAGCAGCACGACGTCGGACAGTTGACCCCACTTGGCCTCACCGGAGGAGATGAACTCGTCGATGATGGACTGCGCACCGTTGACGAAGTCACCGAACTGGGCTTCCCAGAGCACGAGGGCGTCCGGGTTGCCCACGGAGTAGCCATACTCGAAACCGACGGCGGCGAACTCGCTGAGTGCGGAGTCGTAGACCAGGAACTTACCCGAGTTCTGGCTGCCGAGGTTCTGCAGCGGCGTGTACTCGTCGCCCGTCTTGCGGTCGATGAGCACCGAGTGACGCTGCGTGAACGTACCGCGGCGGGAGTCCTGACCCGAGAGGCGAACCATCTTGCCCTGGTCGACCAGCGAACCGAAGGCGAGCAGTTCCGCGAACGCCCAGTCGATCTTGCCTTCGCGAGACATTTCGCGGCGCTTTTCGATGACCGGCTTGACGCGCGGGTGCACCGAGAAACCCTCGGGCACGTTGACGAACGCGTCACCGATCCGCTCGAGGACCGAACGGTCGACCGCGGTGGTCAACTTGGTGGGCAGCGGCTGGTCGAGCTCGACCGACTCACTCGGCTCGGGCTTGTACTTCTCCAGCTCGCGGACCTCGTTGAACACCCGCTCGAGCTGTCCCTGGTAGTCGCGGAGAGCGTCTTCGGCTTCCTTGAGCGAGATGTCGCCACGGCCGATCAGCGATTCGGTGTAACTCTTACGAACGCTGCGCTTGGTGTCGATCACGTCGTACATCGCCGGCTGGGTCATCGACGGGTCGTCGCCCTCGTTGTGACCGCGACGGCGGTAGCAGATCATGTCGATGACGACGTCCTTCTGGAACTTCTCCCGGAAGTCGACAGCGAGCTGGGCAACCCACACGCAGGCCTCGGGGTCGTCACCGTTGACGTGGAAGATCGGCGCGCCGATCATCTTCGCGACATCGGTGCAGTACTCGGAGGAACGCGAGTGCTCCGGGGCGGTGGTGAAGCCGACCTGGTTGTTGACCACGATGTGGACGGTGCCGCCGGTGCGGTATCCGCGCAGCAGCGCGAGGTTGAGCGTCTCCGCCACCACGCCCTGTCCCGCGAATGCGGCGTCGCCGTGCAGCATCAACGGCAGGACGGTGAAGCCGTCCTCGCCCTTGTCGAGGATGTCCTGCTTGGCGCGGACCAGTCCCTCCAGGACCGGGTCGACGGCCTCGAGGTGGGACGGGTTGGCGGTGAGCGACACCGTGATGTCGTTGTCGCCGAACATCTGGATGTACGTGCCCTCGGCGCCGAGGTGGTACTTCACGTCACCGGAGCCGTGCGCGGCAGCCGGGTTCATGTTGCCCTCGAACTCCGTGAAGATCTTGGAGTACGGCTTACCCACGATGTTCGCCAGCACATTCAGACGACCACGGTGAGGCATGCCGATGACGACCTCGTCGAGCTGGTGCTCGGCGGCCTGGTCGATGACGGCGTCCATCATCGGGATGACGGACTCGGCGCCCTCGAGGGAGAAGCGCTTCTGGCCGACGTACTTGGTCTGCAGGAACGTCTCGAACGCCTCGGCGGCATTCAGCTTGCTCAGGATGTACTTCTGCTGAGCGACCGTCGGCTTGACGTGATGCGCCTCGACGCGGTCCTGCAGCCACTGCTGCTGTTCCGGCTCGAGGATGTGCGTGTATTCGACGCCGACGTGGCGGCAGTACGCGTCCCGCAGCACGCTGAGCACGTCGCGGAGCTTCATCTTCTCCTGGCCGTGGAAGCCGCCGACCTTGAACTCACGGTCGAGATCCCACAGGGTCAGGCCGTGCGTGATGACGTCGAGGTCCGGGTGGCTGCGGAACTTGTCCTTGACGAACTGCAGCGGATCGGTGTCGGCCATCAGGTGACCGCGGTTGCGGTACGCGGCGATCAACTCGAGGACACGCGTGTTCTTGTCGACGGCGCCTTCGGGCACATCCTGACGCCAGCGGACCGGCTCGTACGGGATGTGCAGCGCGTGGAAGATCTCGTCGTAGAACTCGTCGCTGATCAGCAGGTTGTGAATGGTCCGGAGGAAGTCGCCGGACTCGGCACCCTGGATGATGCGGTGGTCGTACGTCGAGGTGAGCGTCATCAGCTTGCCGACGCCCATGTCGGCAATGCGCTCGTCGCTCGCGCCCTGGAATTCGGCGGGGTACTCCATGGCACCGGCACCGATGATGGCGCCCTGTCCCTGCATCAGACGCGGCACGGAGTGCACGGTGCCGATGCCACCGGGATTGGTGAGGGAGATGGTGACGCCCGAGAAGTCCTCACCGGTGAGCTTGCCGTCACGCGCGCGCCGGACGATGTCCTCGTAGGCGCTGTAGAACTGCGTGAAGTTGTGCGTTTCGGTGTTCTTGATGGCGGCGACGACGAGGGACCGGCTGCCGTCCTTGCCCGGCAGATCGATTGCCAGGCCGAGGTTGGTGTGCGCGGGCGTGACGGAGTGCGGCTTGCCGTCGATCTCCGCGAAGTGCCGGTTCATGTTGGGGAACGCCTTGACCGCCTGCACGATCGCGTAACCCAGCAGGTGGGTGAAGGAAATCTTGCCGCCGCGGGTACGGGCGAGGTGGTTGTTGATGACGATCCGGTTGTCGAACATCAGCTTCGCAGGGATGGCGCGAACACTGGTGGCGGTCGGAATGGCCAGCGAGGCCGACATGTTCTTCGCGACGGCAGCAGCGGCGCCGCGCAGAACCTTCGTTTCTTCGGCAGCGGTCTCGGGAGCGGACGCCTTCGCGGGCGACTCCTTGGCCGGTGCGGTCTTGGCCGGCGCGGCCTTCGGTGCGGCCGTCTTGGGCGCCGCTACCTTGGGAGCTGCACCGTTGGCGGCGGACTTCGCCGGGGCGCCGTCGCCCGTCTTGGTCGCCGACGTGGGCGCGGTCTCGGCCTTGGCGGCCGGCGGCGGCGACGTCTTGCCGGGGGGAGCGGCAGCAGATGCGGCGGTGGTGGTGCCGTTCGTGCCGCGTCCGTTGGCTACGCCGGCCTTGGCGGCGGCATCGGGGGAGTAATCCGTCAGAAATTCATGCCAACTCGCGTCCACGGACGACGGATCGTCCTGGAAACGCTGGTACATTTCGTCGACCAACCACTGGTTCTGTCCGAACTGGGATGTAGAGCTGCTGCTCACGGCAGGTGTTCGCCTCGTTTCTATTTCGGTACCCGATCAGAGCGCCTATATACATGAGAGTAGCCCTCGCGTGTGACGTGCGAATCGCCAGGCCTGCACGTGTGAGCTGTCTCACGGCCATCGGATGGGGTCACCATCGATGACGGTTCTCGCCCCGCGATTATTCCCTGCACCGCTCTCCGCCGCATCCCACAGTCCCGCATAGTGGCCACCTGCCGAGCGCAGGGTGGCGTGCGATCCGGTCTCCACGATCCGGCCTCCGTCGATGACGAGGATCACGTCGGCGCGCGCTGCGGTGGCCAGTCGGTGGGCTACCACGACCGACGTCCGGCGCCGGGTCACGCGGCTGCCGGCCTCGAGAACCAGCTGCTCTGTGGCCGGATCGAGGGTGGCGGTGGCCTCGTCCAGGAGCAGGAGGTCGGGGTCGACCAGTTCGGCGCGAGCAAGCGCGATCAACTGGCGCTGACCCGCCGACAACCCCTGCCCCCGCTCGCCGATGGGGTGACGCATCCCACCCCGCAGCCGGCCGATCGTGCCGAGCGCTCCGACCGCGCGGGCGGCATTCTCGATCTCCTCGCGGCTCGCGTCGGGCCTGCCGTACGCAATGTTGGTCGCGACCGTGCCGGTGAACAGATGCGCCTCCTGCGGGACCACGCCCAGTCGCCCGCGGTACTCACCGAGCGAATAGTGACGCAGGTCGACGTCGTCGACGAGTACGGAGCCGGACGTCGGGTCGTAGAAGCGGGCGAGCAGTTTCACGATGGTGGATTTGCCCGCGCCGGTCTTGCCGACCAGCGCCACCGTGGCGCCCGCCGGAATGTGGAGGTCGATGTCGGTCAGCGCGTCACTCTCCGCGCCGGAATAACGGAAGCCGACGTCACGCAGACGCACCTCGCCTCTCAGGTGCCCGTCGATCCGAGTCCGATGGTCGCCGGCGGCGCGCTCGATGGAGCTCGGAGTGCGGAGCAGATCGCCGATCCGGAGCAGGCCGACACTGGCCTGCTGGTAACCGTCGAACACCTGCGACAGCTGCTGGATGGGCCCGAACAGCAGGCCGAGGTACAGCACGAAGGCGACGAGCGTTCCCGACGACGTCTCGCCGCCCGCGACCTGCCGGGCACCGACGAACACGACAGCGGCAAGCGCCAGATCCGAGAGGAACGCGATGAACGGGAAGTACAGCGAGATCGCGCGCTGGGACCGCATGCGGCTGCGGCGGTAACTGTCGGCGCGTTCGGCGAACCTGCGGGCGGCGAACTCTTCGCGGCGGTAGGCCTGCGCGGCGCGCAAGCCCGCGATGTTTTCCTGGAACTCGGCGTTGACGAGGGAAATCCGTTCCCGGGACACCGTGTAGGCCACCGAAGAGATCCGGCGAAAGATCAGCGTCGCGAGCACGAGGGGCGGGATGACGGCGAGGGCGACGACGGCGAGAGTGAGGTCGGTGACGACGAGTGCGACCGAGATCCCCACGACGGTGAGCACACTGACCACCGCGGTGGACATCCCGGTCTGGATGAACGACGACAACGCGTCGACGTCGGTGGTCATGCGGGTCATGATCCGGCCCGAAAGCTCCCGCTCGTAGTAGTCGAGGCCGAGCCGCTGCAGGTGCGCGTAGCTCCGCACCCGGAGTCCGAAGAGCACGCGTTCACCTGCGCGGGCGGTGAGCACCGTCATGGCCGCGACCACCAGCCAGTCGGCGGCGACCAGGGCGATTCCGACCGCGGTGGCGGTCCACAGCGTCGCCGAGTCCTGCGGGAGCACCCCGTTGTCGATGGCGAATCGCACGATGGAGGGGAAGGCGATCCCGGCGAGGGAATCGAGCGCGAGGCAGGCGACCACGGCGAACAGTAGGCCGCGGACCGGTCGCAGGATGCGCGACAGGTGGAAGTTCGGCTCGGGTAGCCGCAAGGTGCGGGTGTCGAGGCCCGGACTCTCGAGCGCGGGAGGCAGAGCGTCGACTGCGGCTTGCAATTCGGGGGTGGCAGCGATGTTTCCGAGGGCGCCGGCCATCGGTCCACCGCCGCCGCGACCTCCGCCGCCGGGTCCGGTGGCGGGCGCCGGGGTCCGCCCGGCCGTGGTGGCGGCGAGAGTGGCGTCCGGCACCTCTCGGGGGCTCTCGGGCCACAGTTCCGCTGCGGAGGGGATGCGCTGGGTCGACATCGGATCGGCCGCGCGCGGGCCTGCTTCCGAACCGTTTTCCTCCTCCGGGGACGCGAACAGTGCCCGGAACAGGGCGCACCGTTCGTCGAGTTCGGCCACCGTGCCGCTGTCGATGATCGTTCCGCCGTCGAGCACGGCCACCCGATCGGCGAGGGACAGGGTGGAACGTCGGTGCGCGAGGACGAGCGCGGTGCGGCCGCGGCCTGCCCGGAGCGACTCGAAGATGGACGCCTCGGTGGTCGCATCCACGGCGGACGTCGCATCGTCGAGAATCAGGACCCGCGGATCGGTGAGCAGCGCGCGGGCCAGGGCGATCCGCTGGCGCTGTCCCCCCGACAGTGTGAGACCGCGTTCCCCGACCACGGTGTCGTAGCCGTCGGGGAGGGCGGAGACGAATTCGTCGGCCGCCGCCATCGTCGCCGCTTCCCGGATTTCCTCGGCGCTGGCATCGGGCCTGCCGAGTGCGATGTTGGCGGCGATGGTGTCGGAGAAGAGGAACGGTTCGTCGAAGACGAGGCTGACGGCTTCACGAAGGTGCTCGGCGCTGAGCTGGGCGACGTCGAACACGTCCTCGCCGGATGTCAGCGCAACGGTGCCCGAGGAGGGCGCGTAGAACCGGGGAAGCAGCAGCGACAGCGCCGTCTTCCCGGAACCCGCCATTCCCACCACCGCGACCGTCTCACCGGGGGCGATCTGTAGGTCGAGCCCACGCAGGGTGTCGCGGCCCGGCTCGAACCCGAAGGTGACCGACCGCAGATCGACGCCGAGCGGTCCGCCCGGCAGCGGGGTGGGGTGTGGTGGATCCGCGACCTCCGGTTCGGTGTCGATCACCTCGTACACCCGTTCCACGGCCGCCCGGGACAGTTGCGCCATGATCACCACGGACGACAGGGTGCGGGTCACCGCCGTCATCGTCGTGACGTAGGTGGCGAAGGCGAGGAAGGTGCCGATCGTGATGGACCCGTGCAGGGCCAGGTAGCCGCCGACCGCGATCACACCGACGAGCCCCAGCTGGGGGAGTGCGGCCATGGTGGGCGTGAAGCGGGAGTTGATGCGGGCGGCCCGCAGGCGTTCCGCATACAGCGCCCGACTGTGGTGTTCGAGCTGATCGACGGCCCGCCGTTCCTGCCCGAAGCCCTTCACGACGCGCACCCCGGTGACCGTCTCCTCGACGTGTTGCGCGAGGTCGGCCGCCCGCTGCTGGGCGGACCACGTGGCGGCGAAGAGCGTCGGGCGCATCGCGTAGACGACGAGACAGACGAGCGGGACGATCACCAGCGCGACCACTGTCAGCAGCGGGGAAAGCCACACCATGATGCCGAGGGCGAGGACGAATTGCAGCAACGCGCCCGCCGACAACGGGACCATCGCGAGGAGTCCCTGCACCAGTTGCAGATCGGTGATGGACCGCGACACCACCTGGCCGGTGCGAATCTGGTCCTGACCTCGTCCGTCGAGGCGTTGCAGGGCACCGAGCAGACCCAGCCTGAGGTCGTGCTGGACGTCGAGCGACAGCTTGCCCGCCAGCATCCGCCGGCCGTACTGGCACGCGAAGCGCACACAGGCGAGGAGCGCGATCAGGAGCGCTGCAATGCCGATGACCTCGGTGGCGCGGTCCGTACCGGCGGCGTCGAGCGCGTACTTGGTGAGCAGCGGGAACGAGATGTCGATGCCGGCCGCGACGACGGTCACGGTCAGTGCCCCGACGGTCGCGCGGCGATGTGCCCAGCACTCGGCGCTGAGCCGGCGTATCCAGCCGGGCCGTACCGTGTCGCGTACGCGCCTCTGCTCCCGCTCGATCACTGAGCCGGATGTGCTCTCACCTGCCGCTGTGTCCACGTTAGCCACTGTGTCCACGTTAGCGCTGCGGTCCGACACCGCAGTCGCGGCGTTCCTCAGGTGATGTCGCGACTGCGGGTCAGGGCCCATCCGGCGAGGGCGAAGAGTGCCGTCCACACCACCACCGAGATCGGTGCGGCGGGCCACAACGGCAACCAGTCGATGTCGTTGCCCGCGGCCGCGTTGGCGACGGATCCCAGGGTGGCCGACACGGGGAGGACGTCGCCCACTGCGCCGATGCCGATGCCGCTGAGAATCGAGCGCAGGATCATCTCGCCGAGGGTGTACCACACGACGAGTGAGATGCAGCTGCCGACGGAGGAGCCGGTCAGCATCGACATCCCGCCACCGATCAGCGCCCAGCATGCGGCAGCAACCAAGGCAGCGGCCAACATCGCGAAGAGGGAACCTCGCAGTGCGAAGTTCTCCCCGCCGAACGTCAGCAGCAGGGCGACGCTGACCATCTCGACGACGAGGCAGTAGAAGAATCCGAACGCGGCAGTGACGGCCAGTTTCGCGCCGATCACCCCGTCTCGGCCACGTGCGGTGAGGAAAGTGGTGGTCAGTGTCTTGTAGCGGAACTCGGTACCGGCATTCACTGCTCCGAAGAGGGCGGCGAAGAGCACGACGAGCGATAGGGCGACGGCCAGCCCGAACACTGTGGCAGCGAGGTTGGCGTCGGCCGGATCGGCTTCGAACGCGTCGGTGAAGGCGCGTAACACCGGCAGGGAGATGGCGCTCGAGAACATCCCGACGACCAGCGGGGTCAGCCCGAGCATCCACCAGAACCGCAACGTGGTGACCTTGCGGAATTCCGCGGTGAGCAGTGCGGTCATCGCGGACCTCCGGACATCGGCCCCTGCGGGTGCGGGGCATACGCGGGCGGATACCCAGCCGGCGGGCCGTACCCCGGAGGAGGGCCGGCACCCGGGTGGCCGGGGTAGTGGGGCTGCTGCGGGTAGGCCGGGGGCGGGCCGTATCCGGAGGGCGCAGCCGCGCTCGCACCGGCAACGTACTGGCCGGTCGTCATCGACAGGAAGAGCTGCTCGAGGTCGATGTGCTCGGCCACGGCGCCGAAGATCGTCACTCCGGCTCCGGCGGCCACCGACTGCACGACGTCGAGTGCCGCACCCGTCACGGCGAGACGGCCGTCGGCCAGGGACCGGGCATCGACGATGCCTCGCGCGGCCAGAGCAGTCGCCAGCGCAGCCGGACTCGAGGAGGCGACCAGTAGGCGGCTCTGCTGCGACTTCCGCAGGTCCTCCATCCTTCCCTGATAGACGAGTGCACCCCGACTGACGATGACCAGTGTGTCGACCGTCTGCTCGACCTCCCGGAGGATGTGGCTCGAGACGAGGACGGTCCGCCCGGAGGCGGCGAAGCCTTTCAGGAACTCCCGCAGCCACGCGATCCCCTCGGGATCGAGTCCGTTGGCCGGTTCGTCGAGGACCAGGATGCGTGGATCGCCCAGCAGGGCGGTCGCGAGCGAAAGGCGCTGTCGCATGCCCAGGGAGAATCCGCCGGCCTTACGCCCCGCCACGTCTTCGAGCCCGACCAGCGCGAGTACCTGTCGGGCCCGCGCGTCCGGCACCCCGATGGCCGAGGCGTACACCTTCAAGTGATCGAGCGCGGTGCGCGCAGGGTGCAGGCTCTGTGAGTCGAGCACGGCGCCGACCGTGCGGGCAGGATCTCGCAGCGCCCGAATCGGGACGCCCTCGACTGCGGAGGTTCCGGCGCTGGGCCGGACGAGTCCGAGGATCATCCGCAGCGTCGTCGTCTTACCCGAGCCGTTGGGGCCGAGAAAACCGGTGATCGAACCGTGCGGAACGGAGAAACTGAGGTCGGAGACGGCGGTGACGTTCTTGAAGCTCTTCGACAGCCCGGACACCTCGATCGGCGCCGCGACACTTGCCGGCATTGCAGTGGTCAAGCCGTCCTCCCCTGAACACGATCGTGTGGAATCGACTCGACCCTACTGGGCAGCCGTCCCGATATTCACCAACTGGCGTACAGGGCTCTTCGGCGCAGCGCATCCTGTATGAAGTCGATTGGGGGCATACATGAGCAAGCACCACCACCATCACCGAGATGTTCTGGCGCCGGCGTACACGGGGCGAATGTCGGTGGAACCGTTCCCGGCGCTGCGGTTGCCGGACGAGGAAACCGATCCGCAGGCGGCCTACCGCTTCATTCACGACGAGCTGATGCTCGACGGTAGCTCGCGGCTGAACCTCGCTACGTTCGTGACCACGTGGATGGATCCCGAGGCCGACAAGCTGATGGCGGAGACGTTCGACAAGAACATGATCGACAAGGACGAGTATCCGGCGACGGCCGCGATCGAGTCCCGGTGCGTGTCGATGGTTGCTGATCTCTTTCACGCGCCGGATCTCTCCACCACCGACCCGGCCAGCGCTACGGGTGTCTCCACGATCGGGTCCAGCGAGGCGGTGATGCTCGCCGGTCTCGCACTGAAGTGGCGATGGCGCGCGCAGCGTCAAGAGGCAGGCAAGGACGCCACCCGGCCGAATCTCGTTCTGGGCAGCAATGTTCAGGTGGTGTGGGAGAAGTTCTGCCGGTACTTCGACGTCGAGCCGGTCTACCTGCCGATGGAGAAGGGCCGGTACATCATCACGCCGGAGCAGGTACGGGGTGCGGTCGACGAGAACACCATCGGGGTGGTGGCGATCATCGGCACTACCTACACGGGTGAGCTCGAACCGGTGGCCGAGATCGCCGACACACTCGAGCAGCTGGCGGCGTCGGGGGGTCCCGACGTCCCGATTCATGTCGACGCGGCCAGCGGGGGTTTCGTGATCCCGTTCCTCCAACCGGAACTGTTGTGGGACTTCCGGGTCCCACGAGTCGTCTCGATCAATGTCAGCGGCCACAAGTACGGGCTGACGTATCCGGGTATCGGGTTCGTCGTGTGGCGCGCCGGTGAGTATCTGCCCGAGGGGCTGGTGTTCCGGGTCAACTACCTCGGCGGCGATATGCCGACGTTCACGCTGAACTTCTCGCGTCCCGGCAATCAGGTGGTGGGGCAGTACTACAACTTCCTGCGCCTCGGCCGATCCGGGTACCGGGCGATCATGGAGACGTTGCGCGACACCGCTGTCCGTGTGGGTAAGCGCATCGCCGAAATCGAGCACTTCACGTTGATCAGCGACGGAAGTGACATCCCGGTGATCGCCTTCGAGCTCGTCGGGGACCCCGGATTCACGGTCTTCGACGTGTCGCACGAACTCCGGGCGCGGGGTTGGCAAGTGCCTGCCTACACGATGCCTGCAGACGCAGAAGAGGTGGCGGTGCTGCGCATCGTCGTCCGCGAGGGGTTCAGCGCAGACCTGGGATCGCTGGTCTCCGAGGCGATCGAGGAAGTCTGCGCGGAACTACGCGAGAAGGGCGGCGGACATTCGGCGGCGCAGCACTTCGCGCACTGATCTGCGCGAAACCGGTCAGGCCTCGATGACTCTCAGCTGATCCGGCCAGCGGGCAGGTGCGGGACCGAAAGCTTCGCGCGCATTCTTCACGACGCCCTTGCCGATGGCCCGGTTTCCGGCGCCGCCGATCGCTGCGCCGATCCCGGCAGGCACGAGTTTGCCGAGAATCAGCGCACTGCGCCGGGCCGCGTACTTGGTGACGAACTTGCGCAGCAGGCGGCTGTTCATGCCTCTCATCGTGGGGCCCGGGATGCGGCTGGTGATGGCCGTCCCCCAGTTCTTCGCGGTCACGCCCGTCGCCTTCTGGACGATCTCCATGCCCGATTCACCGAGTGCGACGGCCAGGACGAGCGCCCGGCGCTGTTGATGATCGGTGGCGGAGATGCCGTGCACCGATGCCACGGCGAGCGTCAGCAACGCCGCTGATTCGAGGAAGAACGCGGACTCGGCGCCGACGGCCGCAATCGATGCCACCGTCCCGACACCGGGAACCGCGGCCGCGGCGCCCACTGCGCTGCCGCTACCCGTCACTGCCAGCAGGAACATCTTTTCCATGCGCTCGACGATCTGGGCGGGCGATTCGTCGGGATGTGAACGCCGGACCCACTCGACGTACTTGGCCACAGCGGGTGCCTGCAGTCTGCTCCCGTTGTCCAGAACCGAGACCAGGGCCTTCTCGATCCGTCCACCATTGTCAGCCATCGGGGCTCCCGTCTCGCCGTGTACTTCGAGTGTGCCGGATACGACTGTAGGTGGGAAAAAGACGGTGGCCGACGGCGGTGGCGGTGCTTACGCTGTTGTCGTGACTGTCGCGGGCAGCGTTTCTCCGGTTCGGGGCGTGTCCGACGGTGCACGCCGTCGACCGGCCCCGCCGCTGCGCGCCCTGGTGTCGGGGTACGAAGGCTATCGCCTGACGGGATTCGAGCCCGGACTTCACCTCGGTCTGCCCTCGCCGTCGCTCACCGTCGTCGTCTCGCTCGATGCGCCGCTCGAGATCGCCGAGCAGGCCGCGCCGGAGCAGGCGCCCGGCTTCTACGACACGCTTGCCAGTGGCATCGCGACGGCCCCGGTGACGATTCGGCACGACGGCAATCAGCACGGGATCCAGCTGGCGTTGAGTCCCCTCGGTGCGCGGGCTCTGCTGGGCGTGCCCGCGTCGGCCCTCGGTGCCTGGGTGGTCGGACTCGACGACCTCCTCGGTGCCGATGCGACGGAACTGGTCGAACGGCTGTCCCTCGAATCGGTGTGGGAGGAGAGGTTCCGCATTCTCGACGAGGTACTCGGGCGGCGCATCGCCGACGCGGAGATCGACCCCCATCTCGTGCAGGCCTGGACGTTGCTCGCCGGTGAAGGGGCAGTGCGAGTGAACGCGGTCGCTCGCGACATAGGTTGGAGCAGAAGGCATCTGGTGAACCGATTCGTTGCGGAGTACGGCGTCACGCCCAAAGATGTGGCGCGGTTGTCGCGCTTTCACCGCTCGCACCGGATGCTGAAGCGGGCCCACTGCGCCACGCTCGCCGAGGTCTCCGCACGATGCGGCTATTACGACCAGGCTCACATGGCCCGCGACTGGCGTGACCTCGCGGGTGTCGCACCGTCGCGGTGGCGCGAGAACGAACCGTTCTCATTTGTCCAAGACTCCGACCACGACGACGGCGCAGAGTGACGACATGACTACTTCGACGCAAATTACGTGTGTATGGCCCACCCTCGTCTACCGCGACGCGCGCGCCGCGATCCGCTTCCTCGTCGACACCTTCGGATTCGTCGAGAAGGCGGTGTACGGCGAGGGCGACCGGGTGGAGCACGCCGAACTCGGCTGGCCGAAGGGCGGCGGCATCATGCTCGGCTCGCCCAGTGAGGACTCGGTCATCAGCGACCTGCCGCCAGGGACGGGCTCGGTGTACCTCGTCGTAGACGACCCCGACGCGCTCCACCAGCGCGCGGTCGCTGCCGGGGCCACGATCGTTCGCGGACTGCGGGACGAAGACTACGGATCGCGCGGATTCACCTGCCGTGACCCCGAGGGCGTGTTCTGGAGCTTCGGCACCTACACCGGCGCGTAGACGGCCCCACCCGCTCAGGCGCCGTGGCCCGCGGGCACTTCCTCCCCGGTCCGCGGCGGGGGCGGCGGTGTGCCGGTCCCGAACGGCCTGCCACCGAGCTCCTCACGTCCGTGCGGCTGCAACCAGCCCGACAGGTCCGGGCCTTTCGGGACGATTCCGGTGGGGTTGATGTCGGTGTGCACCATGTAGTAGTGCTGCTTGATCTGAACGAAGTCGATGGTGTCTCCGAATCCCGGGGTTTGGAACAGGTCACGCGCGTAGCCCCACAAGGCAGGCATCTCACTGAGCTTGTTGCGATTGCACTTGAAATGCCCGTGGTAAACGGAATCGAAGCGGGCCAATGTGGTGAACAACCGCACGTCCGCCTCGGTGATGGTGTCGCCGACGAGGTACCGGCGGGTGGTCAGCCGCTCCTCGAGCCAGTCGAGGCGCGCGAACAGGCGGTCGTATGCGGAATCGTAGGCGCTTTGTGAGCCGGCGAAACCACAGCGGTACACGCCGTTGTTGACATCACGGAAGACGAACTCGGCCACCTCGTCGATTTCGTCGCGAAGCTCCTCCGGGTACAGCTCGGGCGCTCCCTCGCGGTGGTATTTCGTCCACTCGGTGGACAGATCGAGGGTGATGTGCGGATAGTCGTTGGTGACCACCTGCCCGGTGGGCACGTCGACGATCGCGGGAACGGTGATTCCGCGCTCGTAGTCCGGGAAACGCGCGAAGTAGGCGTCCTGCAGGCGCGGGATCTTCAGCACGGGGTCGACCTCACCCGGGTCCAGGTCGAAGGTCCAGCTCCGCTCGTCGTGGGTCGGGCCGCACAGGCCCATCGACAACACGTCCTCGAGTCCGAGCAGCCGCCGCACGATGATCGCCCTATTCGCCCACGGACACGCTCGCGCGGCCACGAGTCGATAGCGGCCCGGCTCGACCGGGTACCCGTCTCGTCCGTCAGCGGTGATCCGCGTGGCGATGTAGTGAGTGTCCCGAGTGAACTCGGAACCGGGTTCGACATAGCCGGCCGAACCCGATTCGTCCTGTTTCTGCTCGGTCATGATCGACCCGTCCTCGTCCGTCGATGGTGTCTCACAGCGTACTTCGGGAGACGGTGACCTCGATGTATGTTCCGAGTTCGCGGTAACCCGAGCGGGCAGCGAGCCGACAGGAGGCCGGGGCATCGCGCGGTGCACGGAACTGGGCGATCAGTCCGCTGTCGAGCGCATCGTCGGTGGCGATTCCGGCGGCCTGGGTGCCGAGCCCCCGGCACCGGAAGAGGGGAGCGGTCAGGACGGCGACATCGGCGACGAATCCCTGGAATTCGCTGTACCCGGCGGAACTGACCGGCTGCTGCGCGTCGTCCAGGATCGTGAACCACCGGTCTCGAGTGCTCAGGTGGGCTTCGGTCACGTCGTCCGGTGGGCAGGCGGTCTCCAGTTCCCGCACGTGCTCGCGGTCGTCCGACACCACAGGCGGTCGCCCGGTCGCCGGTTCCTGATAGTCGCTGGTGAACCAGAGTGTGAGCGGTCCGGAGCAGCGGCCCGAACGATCCTGGACGAGGCCGAGCAGAGTTGCGGGTTCGGTCAGGTCCCGGTCCGAAAGTCGTTCCGCGCGCCGGAGTATCCAGTCGGGACCCACCATGGCCGAGGTGCCCCGCAGGTCGAGGAAACGGAGGGTGTCCGCCTCGGGATCGGCACGGGTGGCCCGGCCGGGCCTGTCCGTGAGCGCGTCGTCGGGGAGTCCGAGTTCACGCGACCAGGCGAGTCGAACGATGTCGAGATGATGCGGATCCACGCAGCAACGGTAACCGCTGATCCCGTGTGGCCGGTCCGGTATATTCCGTGTGGAGTATTCGACGGCGGAAGGCGATGCAGATGGTGCTGACGCCGCTCGCCGTCACCATTCTCGGTTTACTCAACGAGCGAACGATGCACCCGTACGAGATGTACCAACTCGCCGACACCCGTCGCGGACGCCTGGTGAAGATCAGGCCGGGATCGCTCTACCACACGGTCAACAGGCTCGAGGCCGAACGCCTGGTGCGCACCACGGGCACCGATAGGGCGGGCAACCGGCCCGAGCGCACAATGTACGAGATCACGGACTCCGGGCGGGACGCCCTCGGCCGCCGGGTGAGCGACATGCTCGCCGCCCCCGCCCGGGAGTACCCGCAGTTCCCGCTCGCGCTCGCGGAGGCACACAACCTCGAGTCGGGTGCGGTAGTAAACCTGCTACGCGAGCGTCTGGGCCGCCTCGACCAGGAGATCGACGAACTCGTGGCCTCCGCCGACGGCAACGAGGCACCGCCGCGCATCTTCAGCCTGGGAAACGAATATCTGCTCACTGTCGCCCGCGCGGAACGCGACTGGCTCCGCGCGCTCGTGAGCGATATCGACTCCGGGACGCTGTCCTGGCTGGAATTCCTCGAAGGCCTGACATTCGCACGCCCGGACCATTCCGGTTCAGCAAAGGATTGACGATGGATACCGAGCGCACCGCACGACTTGCCGCCGCCCCGCCCGAACAGGGCAACCCCTGGCCCGCCCTGTGGGCGCTGGTCATCGGGTTCTTCATGATCCTCGTCGACAGCACCATCGTGGCGGTGGCCAACCCGGCGATCCTGACGGACCTGCGTACCGACATCACCAGCGTGGTGTGGGTCACCAGCGCCTACCTGCTGGCGTACGCGGTTCCCCTCCTCGTCACCGGCCGGCTCGGTGACCGATTCGGACCCAAGAACGTCTACCTGATCGGGCTCGTGCTGTTCACCGGTGCATCGCTGTGGTGCGGCCTGTCCGGAACCGTCACGATGCTGATCGTCGCCCGGGTGTTCCAGGGACTCGGTGCCGCGCTGATGACACCGCAGACGATGGCCGTCATCACCCGTACCTTCCCGCCCGACCGGCGCGGCACAGCGATGGGCCTGTGGGGTGCGGTGGCGGGCGTCGCGACTTTGGTCGGTCCTCTCGCCGGCGGTGTGCTGGTGGACAACCTGGGCTGGGAATGGATCTTCATCGTCAACGTGCCGGTCGGCGTGATCGCGTTCGTGCTCGCATGGCGGCTCGTTCCCGCGCTCGAAACCCACGCGCACAAGTTCGACATCCCGGGTGTCGTGCTCAGTGCGTCGGGCATGTTCCTGCTTGTGTTCGGCATCCAGGAGGGCAGTTCGTACGACTGGTCGAGAATCGTGTGGCTGTCGATCGGCGCCGGGGTGGTCCTCATCGGGATCTTCGTCTGGTATCAGTCGTGGAATCGCAACGAACCGTTGCTGCCGTTGAGCTTGTTCCGGGATCGCAACTTCGCCCTCGCCAACGTCGGGATCACCGCGATGGGGTTCGCGGTCACGGCCATGGTTCTGCCACTGATGTTCTACACGCAAGGCGTGCGCGGCCTGTCGCCTACGGAGTCGGCCTTGTTGCTGGTGCCGATGGCCGTCTTCACCGGTGTGTTCGCCCCGTTCGTCGGGAGGCTGGTGGACCGCACGCACCCGCGGTACATCGCCGGGACGGGCTTCCTGCTGTTCGCGATCGCGCTGGGCTGGCTGGCGATGGTCATGTCGCCCGGTGTCGCCATCTGGCAGCTGCTGCTCCCCATCGGTCTGATCGGCGTGGCCAATTCGTGTATCTGGTCCCCGCTCGCTGCCACCGCCACCCACAACCTGCCGCCGCATCAGGCGGGCGCAGGGGCCGGCGTGTACAACACCACCCGCCAGGTCGGGGCCGTGCTCGGTAGCGCCGCTATCGGCGCGCTCATTACTGCGCGGCTGTCCGCGCAGGGAATGGCAGGCGGGAGCCAGGACGCCGGTGTCGGCGAGCTGCCCGAGGTCATGAAAGACCCGTTCGCCACGGCCATGTCCCAATCGGTGTGGCTACCCGCCGCGATTCTGCTGGTCGGCTTCGTTGCCTCCGTCTGCTTCGCCCGCCCGCTGCGGGAGAAGGATTCCGCCGACACTGTCGACGTCGAGACGAGCAGCGAATCGTCGCTCCAGGACTGACGTTGCCGGTGTGGCAGTGTGGCGGCATGACCGATCCCGCTGTCGCATCGCACCCCACCCGACTCGAACGCGTCCGCACCGATGCGGGTGCCGAGTTCGCGACCCTCACGTTCGCCCACGGCCCGCTGAACCTCTTCGACCAGGCCATGTTCGACGCCGTCCAGGCCGATGTCGCGACTCTCACCGAAGACCCCCCGCGTGCCGTGCTGCTGCGTGCGGAGGGCAAAGTGGTGTCGGCGGGCGTCGACGTCCATCTCTTCGACGGGCTCAGCGCCGAGCAAGCTGCGGATTTGTGGCAGCAGCTGTTCGCGGACATCTGCCATCCGATCGAGGCACTGCCGTGCCCGGTGGTCTACGCCGCCCATGGACTGACCCTGACCGCGGCATTCGAGATCGCCCTCGCCTGCGACATCATTCTGGCCGCACCGAAGGCGAAGTTCGGTCTGGTCGAGACCGTGGTGGGTCTGACTCCGTCGATGGGGGGACCTCAGCGACTGGCCGAGCGTGCCGGTTCCGGCCGTGCCCGCGAACTGGTGATGACCGGAGATCTGTACGACGCCGCGACACTGCAGGGTTGGGGTGTGGTGAACGCGGTCTACGACGACGTCGACACCGAGGCCCGGGCACTGACCACGCGCCTCGCGGACGGACCGACCCGCGCCCACGATGCGACGAAACAGATCATCTCAGCGTGGCGATCCGGTGGAGTGGCGCACGCCGACTCGATCACACCGGAAGTGTCCGGCGCGCTCTTCGAGACCGAAGACCTGTCGGGTGCGGTCCGCAGTTTTCTTACCGACGGGCCGGGCAAGGCCTCGTACCGAGGCCGCTAGGGTCGCCCGACTGTGCACATGATTGTGACCGGCGTCATATAGTCGGGGCAGCGTTCCGGTCAGTCAGCGGAGGTCCACATGCCGTCGTCCCTCGTCGAGTACCCGTGCAGTTCCGCCTTCTTCCACGACGACCGGATGGCCCGCGGACGCGACGGCCTCCTCCGGTACGGCGGTCTCACGCCGTCACTCACCGAACTGCTCGACATCGCCGTGCACCGTTACGCAGGCAGGGTGGCGGTCGAGGAGGACGGTGGCCGGACGCTCACCTTCTCGCAGTTGTGGACGTCGGCTGCCCGGGTGGCCGGCGGCCTGAAGACGAGGGGAGTCGAGATCGGCGACCGGGTGGCCGTCCGGCAACCGGTGGGAGTGCGCTGGGTCGAAGCCTTCCTCGGCGTCCTCCTCGCAGGCGGGGTACCGGTCGGGGTGGGTCCGGAACTGGACCAGTCCGCCACCGACACGGTCCTCGCCGACAGCGAGTCGGTGATGGTCCTCGACGGGGAGCTTCCCGACGGAATCTCGTTCATCGACGACGGCGCCGGTCCCGAGGAACTGGTGCTGCTGTCGTACACCGGTGACGGCTCGCCCAAGGGTGTCGAACTGAGCAACGAGAACGTCCTGTCCACCCTCGAATCGGTGATCCACGCGCGGCGGTTCAGCTCGGAGGGACTGCGTAATCTGCTGGTCGACCCCGAACTGCACACCGTCGGATCGCTCGTCGAATTATTGTCGACACTCGTGGTCGGCGGCACCGCCCTGTTGACGACGAGCACGGATTCCGCGTCGTGGCGTGGAACGGGCGCCGACGTTCTGACCGCGGCGCCGGCCACCCTCCTGCGTGCGGTCGAGGAGTCGCCGGTGACCAACTTCGGTCGTCGGGCAGTGCGGTGGATCGACTACAGTGGCGCCGGCCTGTCCGTCGAGCAGGCCCAGTTCCTGCGCAGAACATTCCCGGCCGCCAAGCACTTCCTGGGGTGGGGGATGACCGAAACGTGCGGCGCCGGACTGGCCCTTCCCGACGAATGCGCATTGACCCACGCCGGAAGTGTGGGAATCGCGTTCGGTGGAATGGAGGTGGCGCTGTTCGGCCCGGAAGCGCAGCACGGATTCGGTGAATTGTGCTGTCGGGGACCGGGTGTGACACGTGGCTACTGGAACCGCCCGGAGGCCACCGCACGGAGCTTCACGGGTGGCTGGTTTCACACCGGCGACACCGCGAGTATCGACGGCGACGGGTTCGTCCGTATCGTCGAACGCGACGTCGCCGCCTAGGCGCCGAGAAAGCAGGCACCATTCCCGTGAACCTCCCCGTCGCCGAGTTGCACATGCACATCGAGGGGTCGCTCGAACCCGAATTGATCTTCGGGCTCGCCGAACGCAACGCGGTGCCACTGCCGTACGCAGACCTGGACGATCTGCGTTCGCGGTACGAATTCACCGACCTGCAGTCGTTCCTCGATCTCTACTTCGCCAACATGCAGGTTCTGCGGACCGCCCAGGATTTCGCCGATCTGACCCGCGCCTACTTCGCCCGGGCATCGGCGGCCGGTGTGGCGCACGTCGAGTTCTTCTTCAATCCGCAGGCGCACATCAATCGTGGTGTGCCGCTGACCGAAGTTCTCGACGGAATCATGGACGCTGTCGCAGGCAGCGAGCGGGAGTTCGGGCTCAGCAGTGCGGCTATCGCTGCAATTCTGCGTGACCGTCCGGTTAGCGAAGCAGAAGAGATGTTCTCGGAGATTCTCCGGTTGCAGTCTCCGATCATCGGGCTGGGACTCGATTCGGCGGAGAGGGGCAATCCGCCGTCACTGTTCGAGGACGTCTTCGCCCGCGCCCGCGCGGAAGGACTGCACGTGGTGGCGCACGCCGGAGAAGAGGGTCCGCCGGAGTACATCTGGCAGGCGCTCGACCTCCTCGGTGCCGAGCGCATCGACCACGGCGTGCGAGCCCTCGAGGACCCGGCGCTCGTCGAACGACTGGTGGACGAGGAGATTCCCCTCACCGTGTGCCCGCTGTCCAACGTGCGCTTGTGCGTTGTCGACTCGCTCGCCGAGCATCCCCTGCGGACCATGCTCGACGCCGGACTGGTGGTCACCGTGAACTCCGACGATCCCGCCTATTTCGGTGGATACGTCGACGACAATTTCGCCCAGCTGCGCGATCAGCTCGGACTCACGGACGCCGAACAAGACACGTTGGCGCGCAACTCCATCAAGGCCTCGTTCGCGACCGAGGCACGCAAGGCGGAACTTCTCCGGCGCTGAGGTTCAGTCGGTCAGCCCGGCGTCGCCGACACTGGTGACGGCCGCCAGCACGTCGCGATCGCGCCCGAAAGGGCCCACCACGCAGAGCCCGACCGGGATTCCGTCGTCCGTGCGTAGGGGCACCGTTGCACTGGGAAGGCCGGAGATGGTCGCCAGCGAGGTGAGCATTCCGGTGGTGCGCATGATGTTGCGGAAGCGTTCGCCGCTCGGGTCGTTCTGCCTCGGCGGCGCAGCCGAGGAGGTCGCAGGCAGCACCAGCAGGCTGTTTCCGATGAAACGGGTGATCGTGTCGGATGCCTCGGCCAGCACTCTCATCTGACGGGCGTACGTCGAGTCCCAGGTCCGCCCTGCGGCGGCGAAATTGCGGCGCGGTTCGTCACTGAGCGAGGTGATCGCCTGCCCGATCCACTCGCCGTGCAGCCGCCACGCCTCGTACCCCTGCACGTCGCTGACGGCGTCGTACCAGTCGGGTAGCCGGCCGATGTCCGTGTCGGTGCGCACGAGTCGCGGCAGGCTGCTCTTCTCCCAGGCGGTGAGTGCGCGCCGCACCGCAGCGAGGACCCCGGCGTCGGCGACGGCATTGATTCCGTCCGAACTCAGCGCTGTGGCGAAGGGGCGCTCCGCTGTGAGCGGAAGCAGCACGCCCGACACGGCTGCGAGAGTGTCGATGTCGCTGCACACCCACGCCGGAGTGTCGAAGGTCGGGCAGAGGGGAACGAGGCCTTCACTGGACACGGCACTGCGCGACGGAGAGAACCCGTACAGGCCCTGATACGACGCGGGGATGCGGACGGACCCGGTGGTGTCGATTCCGAGTCCGATGTCGGCCTCGCCCTGAGCGACCGCGCTCGCCGCACCCGACGTTGCTCCGCCCGGTAGGCGGTCCTCCGCCCGTGGATTCGGCGGTGTCCCGAACTGCTGATTGACACCCGAATGGCCGTAACCGAGGTCGTCGGTCTGAGCAATACCCACGACCTCGGCGCCGTGCTCGAGAAGACGTGCCACGGCTATGGCGGTGGTGGTTTCGACGGGCGCCCCGGCCAGCCACCGCCCACTGCCTGCCCCGATCTGCCTGCCGGCCACGGCATACAGATCGGTGACGGCAACCCGTAGTCCGGCAAGCGCTCCGTCACCGGTCGGTGCGACGAGCGGAGCGCCCTGCAGACGCCACGTCGCCTTGTCGGTGGGCACGAACTCGGAGGTACCGGCGTTCGGGTCGAACAGGCTGCCGTCGGGCAACGGGGGGACTTCCGGGTCGTGAAGTCGTTCACCGCAGGCGCCGAGCACGGTGACGCCGAGCGCTGCCGCTCCGGAGATTCCGGCAACGCGGAGAAATGCGCGACGATCGAAAGATCGACTGGGGGGCACCTAGACCACGTTAGCGACCGAGGACCTGCTGCAGGTACGCGTTGCCGAACATTCGCGCGGAATCGTACTTGTCGCGTGCGGAGACGAACCTGTCGAAGTCGGGGTAGGTGGTGCGCAGGTCGTCGGCCGTGCGGCCGTGCATCTTTCCCCAATGCGGACGGCCGTCCACATTGCGGGCAATGGCTTCGACCGCCGCGAAGTAGGGCTCGTGGTCGCGGCGGTAGTACTGATGGACCGCGATGTATGCGGTGTTCCGGCCGTTCGCCGTCGACAACCACACATCGTCCGCGGCGGCAAACCGCACCTCCACGGGGAACGCCACCGTGAAACCGGAGTTCTCGACCCACGAATCGATGGCGACGAGGACATCCGGGAGTGCCTCGACGGGTACCGCGTACTCCATCTCGCGGAACTTCACCCGCCGCTGCGAGGCGAAGACGCGATAACTCCGATCCGTGTACTCGCGTGTGCCCAGAACGCGGCAGGAGAGCTTATTGATCTTCGGGATCGCCGACGGCGCAAGGGTAGCCACCCGATTGAGGCCCTCGAAGACGACATTGGTGAGCACCTCGTCGTCGACGTAGGCGCGGAGCGGGTGAAGGGGCGAGATCGGGGTGTCGCCGGGCAGCCGGGTATTGCGCTTGGTGAGCACCCGCCGAGTGTGGGGAAACCAGTAGAACTCGAAATGGTCCACCCCGGTGCGGTCGTGGTCGAGTCGATCGAGCGTCGAGTCCAATGACCCGGGCGCCTCCACGGCGTGCATCACGAAGTGCGCGACGCACTGCAGCGTGACCTTGGAGATGATTCCCACAGCGCCGAGGCCCAGACGCGCAGCCTCGAACAAGTCGGGATTTTCGGCCGGCGAGCATTCGACGATCGAACCGTCGGCCAGCACCACCTGCAATGCGCGGATCTGAGTGGCGAGGCCACCGAAACGCGCTCCGGTGCCGTGGGTGCCGGTCGAAAGGGCGCCCGCCACCGATTGCACATCGATGTCGCCGAGATTGATCATGGCCAATCCGCGGTGCCAGAGTTGTTCGTTCAGCTCGTGCAACCGGGTGCCCGCGAATACGGTGACGAGAGCGCCTGCACGGTCGTCGAGCGTCACGGAATCGATTCCGCTCAGATTGTCTAGGCTGACGAGAATCCCGTCCGTGACTGCGACCCCGGTGAACGAATGCGCAGCTCCCACCGCCTTCACACGCAGCCCTCGCTCCGCGGCCTCGGATACGAGGGCGCTCAGCTCGTCGACGGAACGGGGCGTCGCATAACGGTACGGGCTTGCCGTTTCGGTGCCCGCCCAGTTGTGCCACGTGTCCTGTCCCATGGGCTCATCATGAACCTGGACGCTCGTCCAGGCAAATGACGGCTTCCGCGCAACCCCGTGTTGTTCCGTGCCGGTACCGGCTCAGGTCCTACGATCGGAGAATGCTGAACAGGCTCCCCGCGGACGAACGTCGCGCTCAACTCGTCGAATCGGCCCTCTCCATCGCGGAGCAACGTGGCGTCGCTTCGGTCACTGTTCGAGCCGTAGCCGAGGAGGCCGGCGTGTCGCTCGGGGTGGTGCATTACTGCTTCGAGAGCAAGGAAGAGTTGCTCGCCGCGATGGGGGAGAGCCTGATATTGCAACTCAGCGAATCGATGAGGCTGGCTTTCGGTCAGGTGCGGCACGCGCCGGACCTGCGGGGGGCCGCGGGATTGCGTGAACTTCTCCATATCGGGATCAGCGGGATGTGGCCGATTATCGAGGCCACCCCGGACCGGCAGCTACTCACCTACGAGATCACCGCCCAGGCGCTGCGGCATCGCGCCTCCGGTAGTGAACGGGCGGGCGACATCGCCGGGCGGCAATACCGCACCATGGACCATGAGGCCATCGAGTTCCTCGCGGAGTGTGCGCGGATTTCCGACGTCGGCTGGAGCACTCCCGTCGAGTCCATCGCGCGTTTCGGCCTGGCCATGCTGGACGGGTTGGTGCTGCGGTGGCTCGTCGACCGCGACAGCGAGGCCATGATCGCGGCGCTCGACGACCTGGTGCACATTATTGCGTCGAAGGCCGTCGAGCACTCCTGATCCTGAGTACTCGACCGACCGAGACGATCTGGACAATCGTCCAACACGGTGGTTCACTGACGGTTCGAGTCAGCCTCCCGCGGCAACGATTGGACGATCCGTGACCCCCACGCTCGACCGCCTCATCGCCTCGACGCTCGACCGGCTCATCGCCTCCACGGCGGAGGTCGATCCACCGTTGGCCGCGGTCGACCTACCGACCCTGCGCGCCAACGCGCGGGATCTCGTGCGACGAGCCGGGGGGACACCGGTCCGCGTCGCCAGCAAGTCGGTACGCTGCCGGGCGGTCCTCGAGGTCGCGCTCGGCCGAAGTCTTACGGCCGACAACGGATTTCGCGGCATCATGACGTACTCGCTGCGCGAAGCCATGTGGCTCGCCCGCTCCGGCGCCCAGGACATCCTCATGGGATATCCCACCGCGAACCGCGGCGCCCTCGCCGAACTGGCGTCCGACCCCGTCCTTCTCGACCGGATCACGCTGATGGTCGACAGCGACGAGCACCTCGACGTCATCACCGCCGCTGCAGGCACCGAATCCGTCCCCGCCAGGCTGTGCATCGACGTGGACGCGTCGCTGCGCCTCGGGCCCGTGCATATGGGAGTACGCCGTTCACCGCTGCGCCTACCGTCGCAGGTCGCCGATCTCGCCACCCGTGCAGACAAGCGCGGATTCACCGTCGTCGGGGTGATGTTCTACGAGGCCCAGATCGCCGGGTTGCCCGACTCCAGCCTGCCGGTGAGATGGATGAAACGCGCGTCGGCGAAGGAACTCGCCACCCGTCGGAGCGCCGTCGTGGATGCGGTGCAGACGGCTGTGGGGACCCTCTCGATCGTGAACAGCGGAGGCACCGGCTCCCTGGAGGTGAGCTCGGCAGACCCGGTGGTCACCGAGGTGACCGCCGGATCGGGTCTGTACGTTCCCACCTTGTTCGACCGGTACCGGTCCTTCCGCCCGCATCCCGCCCTGTACTTCGCTCTGCCTGCGGTCCGCCGACCTGCGCCCGCGATCGCCACCTTGCTCGGCGGCGGCTACATCGCTTCCGGGCCTGCAGGCTCCGCACGCGTGCCCCGGCCCGTGTGGCCGTCAGGCCTGACTCTGCTGCGCAACGAAGGTGCCGGGGAGGTACAGACACCCGTGACCGGGAGGGCGGCACGGTCACTCGCGGTCGGCGACCGCGTGTGGTTTCGACACGCGAAGGCGGGTGAGCTGTGCGAACGATTTACCGAGCTGCATCTCGTCGAGTCGGACGGCTCCCGCACCGTGGTACCGACCTATCGCGGCGAAGGTCAATGCTTCGGTTGATCCGTGCACAGGCGCATGAAGGCGCCGAGTTCGGTCAACCCTTCCGGTGTGCTCGGCATGTACCGCGTCAGGGATTCCGATCGGACGATGACGGCAGCCCACTTGCCGCGGGAGACGGCCACATTCATCCGGTTACGGGACAGCAGGAACGACATACCGCGGGGCACATCCTCGATCGCGGACGCCGTCATCGACACGATGGCGACGGCCGCCTCGCGTCCCTGGAACTTGTCGACCGTTCCCACCTCTACCTTGTCGAGTCCGACCGCTGCGAGATCTCGCTCGATGAGCGCTACCTGGGCGTTGTACGGCGCCACCACCAAAATGTCGGATTCGTCCAGTGGGCGCGTGCCGTCGAACTCGCTGGGATCGGTCCACCCGGCCCCGAGCAGCTTGGTGATCCGATTGACCACTTCCCGCGATTCCTCGGGCGATTGGGTGGCATTGCCCTGATGATCGACGATGACCGTGTGCACTCCCGGTTCCATACCGTCGAGTCTTCGCGCCGTGCTTGCCGTTTCCTGAGACCGAAGCTTCCCGTCATACGACAGCACCGACACCGGTGCGCACAGCTGCGGGTGCATCCGCCAGGTGCGTTCGAGGAAGTAGCCCCGGCTCGGGGGCAGCGCACCGTGCCCCTCGGCGAGCCAGCCCAGCGCGGACGTGTCCACGGGTTCGGGATGAGTGCCCTGACTGACCTGCGGAAGCTGCTGCGGGTCACCGAGAAGCAGGAGGTTGCGGGCAGCACCGCCGACCGCGATGGTGTTGGCCAGCGCGAACTGTCCGGCCTCGTCGATCACCAGAAGATCGAGACTTCCGGGTGGCACCCGATCGGTATTCGCGAAATCCCAGGCCGTACCGCCGATCACGCATCCGGTGGTCTCCGCCTCGGCGATGAATCCGGGATAGTCATTCGAGCCGATGTCCGTCCACGTTGCAGCGCGGTGCCGTCCGTCCTTTTTCGCCACCAACTCCGCGGGCACGCCAGCTTTGACGATACCGCCGAGCATGTTCTCGATGACCGAATGTGACTGCGCCACAACTCCCACCCGCCAGTGGTGTTGCTCGACGAGAGTCTTGATCACACGGGCGCCGGTGTAGGTCTTGCCGGTGCCCGGCGGCCCCTGGACGGCGACGTAGGAATTGTCGAGGTCGAGGAGGGCGGCGGTGATGGCCGCCGCGTAGTCGGTGCCCTGAACCGGTGGAAGCGCTCGTCCGCTCCGGGTCCGAGGGTCGAAGCGCCGCAGGATGTCTGCCGACGCGCACAGGGGAAGGTGGGGCAGGGCCTCGCACATCGTGTCGGCCGCGGACGCGATAGCCGATTCGATGCGGTCCGTCGTGATCGGCGGACCTGGGGTGACGGCCACCGGCAGTTCGGCATACTCCTCGCCGCCGAGAAGCTCCTCGACCGTCACGACGTCGCGGCGACGCTCGTCCTTGGCGACCTCGAGCACGTTGACGGTGGACGTCCCCCTCTGCTGAGGGTTGTCACCCGCGACCGCCTCGGGTGCGGGAGTGTCGTACAGCGCGTACATCGTGGTCTTGGGGCCGACGGTGCTGCCCGTTCCGAAGCGTCCGGTGAGTCTCAGGCGCCGACGAAGCTTGCGTTGCCGCGGTGTGCTCTTGTGCCAGGTCTCCTCGACGGCGGCCGTGGCGACCACCAGAACGTCCCGGATGTCCGACAACTCGTCGGCAGGGACGACGAGACGGTCGAAGTGCGCCCACCAGAAGGGCTTCCGCTCCCGGCGGTGATATCCGACCGCGGCCGCCATGAGGGCGGCCGCCTGCTGATCGTGCCCGCGGGTGTCGCCGGGTCCGGAGCCGGCGAACTGTCGTAGAGCCGATTCCGTGGGCGTCGACTCGTCTGCGGCGGGAGAGGATGCCGCGCCCGGCGGCCGGAGAGCGACACCATGCTTCTCGGCCTGTGTCAGCAACCAGTTCCGCAATCTCAGGGTGGAATCGCAGTCGTACTCGTTGTAGTCGGCGATGCCTTGCAGCAGGTCGCGGGCCTCGTCGAGGCGGCCGTTGTCACGGTGATCGCAATAATCGGCGTAGGCGACCACGGACGCCGCGGCATTGGTGACGTCTCCGTCGCGCGGCTGCTCGGGCATGTACAGCGGTTCGAGTTTCTTGATGCTGTAGGAACGTTCGCCGATGCGCAGGGCTGAGCGGACCACGGGATACAGGTCGACGAGAACGTTGTCGCGCAACAGATTGTCGACGCACTCCTCACCGACTCCGTGGCGCCCCGCCAGCCGTAGCAGCGCCGACTTCTCGTACGCGGCGTAGTGGTAGATGTGCATGTCGGGGTAGCGGGCGCGGCGTTCCATGACGTAGTCGAGGAAGTCGACGAGGGCCTGACGCTCCTCGGCGCGGCTGTGTGCCCAGAAGGGCCGGAACACCGGGGCGGCGGACTTCTCGCCCGGCGGCGGCCCCTCGACGACACCGAAAAGGTACTCGAGACCCCAGTCGGACGAGCCGTCCTCGGCCCACAGCGGGTCTCCCTCGAAGTCGAAGAAGATGTCCCCGTCGTCCGGTGCGGGCAACCCGCCGAGTGCGCCGGGCGAGTACACCTCGAATTCGGGTGTTCCCGACGCCTCCTGCCGTAGCTGCAGCGCGGCCTGGGCGCGGAGCGAGTCGAGGCTGCGCTCGGCGAGACCGTCGACGTTACCCGTGTGCGCTGCAAGCGCATCGATGGTGTCGATACCGCCCGCGATCAGCCGACTCCGCTGCGTCGAACGCATCCCGGCCACGAGCAGGAGGTCGCGGTGCCCCTCTACCTCCGGCCCGCAGGTGTCGCACCGGCCGCACGCCGTGTACCGGGGATCGCCCCACTCGGTGAGCGACTGCTCGTCGCGGTGTTCGTCGAGTACCCGTTCGAGGGCGGACCGGCGGGCGGAATACACCGGCGCGATGTCACCGAGGGAGTGCGACGAGTCGCTGTCGTCGCCCAGCAGCAGGTGCACCTCCGGGGAGGTGGGAATACCGTTGCGCTGCAGAGCTTCCGCGTACGCGGCGAGTTGCAGGAGGGCTGACACCTTGGCGTGTCGGGAAAGCTTGGTGTCGTAGACGGCGTACGTGTCGCCGTCCCGGATGAGAAAGTCGCAGAAACCCAGGAAGCGGCCGTCGAAGAACGTTCCCTGGTACACGACGTCGGCACCGGCCCGGATCGCCTCGACGGTAGCGGAATTGGCCTCGAACAAGCCGAGCGCGGTGTAGTCGGGCCGATCGATCGTGACCACTCCGTCGCCGAAGGCAGTGCGGAACTGCTCGAGCCTGCGGTGTTCGTGTGCGTCACCGAGGCTGGAGGTGCGCCGCAGCATGGGATCGTCGGAAGGGGAGCAGGCCGCGCCGGCCGCCGCGAACCCGAGGGTGGCGTCCAGTCGACGCAGCAAGGCGAACTCGCACGTGGCAGCCGCGGCGAGATCACTCGCGCTGTAGACGATCGTGTCGTCGAGGAGGAACACAGCTATGTCCCCAGTTCTGCCGGTGAGTTCACGCGCCCGATTGTGCCATCGGGGTGTGACAGCCCCAGAATGGCAGCCATGCCTTTCTTCGACGGCCACTCCGGGCGAGTGCACTACCGGCATTGGCCGGCCGACAATCCGGTCGCCCAGCTCGTGTTCCTGCACGGGATGGGTCAGCACACGGGTCACTACCATCGCTTCGCGCGCGCCCTGACGTCGGCAGGTATCGGCGTGTGGGGCATCGACCAGGCGGGACACGGCCTGTCCGAAGGCGACCAGCCGGGATCCGTCGCGGAACTGGCCGAGGACGGCGCGCTCCTCACCGCCCTCGCCGAAGAAGGCGCACCGCACGTCCCGACGGCGTTGATGGGACATTCGCTGGGTGCCGCCGTCTCGATGGAACTCCTCGCGCGTGGGAACGCGGGCTTCCGGTGTGCGATTCTGTGCGGGACACCGAAGTCCGCCGCCGCGGCGCAGACGGCGGATATGTTGGGCGTTCTCGAGATGCCGCTGCTCGTGGTGCACGGCGTGGACGACCGCATCGCACCCATCGACCCGATCCGGACATGGGCGACGGGAATCGCCGGCCTCGAGTTCCGGGAGTTCGACGACGCCGGCCACGACCTACTGCACGAGAAGGTTCACCCCGCTGTCACCGCGGTGGTACGCGACTTCATCTTGGGCGCTACGCGCACGTGAGTGGCCGAGGAGTCGATGCACTCCTCGGCCACTCACGGGCGGCGGAGCCGCTTACGCGTAGATGGCCTCGATGGCCGCGCCGTGTTCCTTGTGGATGACGTTGCGCTTGAGCTTCAGCGTGGGGGTGAGTTCGCCGGTTTCCTGCGAGAAGTCGACCTCGAGGATCCGGTACTTCTTGATCCGTTCCGGGTTGGACACCTTCTTGTTGCCCTCGGCCACGGCCTCGTCGATCTCGGCGACCAGGTCCGGGTTCTTGACCAGTTCGGACACCGGGGTGTCGGCGGCCAGCCCGTGACGTTCCTTCCAGCCGGGGAGGGTCTCGGCGTCGAGGGTGATGAGCGCCCCGATGAACGGTTTACCGTCACCGACCACGAGGCACTGGCTGATCAGCGGATGTGCGCGAAGGGCGTCCTCGAGGACCGCCGGCGCCACATTCTTGCCGCCGGCGGTGACGATGATTTCCTTCTTGCGGCCGGTGATCGAGATGAATCCCTCTTCGTCGATCGACCCGAGGTCACCTGTGTGGAACCAGCCGTCGCGGATCGAGTCGGCGGTGGCCTGGTCGTTGTGCCAGTACCCACTGAAGACGACGGGTCCCTTGACGAGCAGCTCACCGTCCTCCCCGATCTTCGCGGCATGGCCGTCGATCGGCTTCCCGACCGTGCCGACCTTCTGCGCGGACGTTGTGTTCACGGAGATGGCGGCGCTGGTCTCGGTGAGGCCGTAACCCTCGTACACGGGAATGCCGACGCCACGGAAGAAGTGGCCGAGCCGGGCACCGAGAGCCGCACCACCGGAGACGGCGCGGTCGCATTCGCCACCGAGCGCGGTGCGCAGCTTCGAGTACACCAGCTTGTCGAACAGGGCGTGCTTGAGCTTGAGCCCGAGGCCCGCGCCACCCTTGTCCTGAGCCTCGCTGTACGCGATGGCGGTGGCGGACGCCTTCTCGAAGATGCTGCCCTTACCGCCGTCGTACGCCTTCTGCTTCGCGGAGTTGTAGACCTTCTCGAACACGCGGGGAACCGAAAGGATGAAGTGCGGCTTGAACGCGGCGAACTGGTCGAGCAGCGTCGTCAGATCCGCGGTGTGTGCAACGGTGACCTTCGCGTCGAAGGCGCCGAACGAGATGGCGCGGGCGAAGACGTGCGCGAGCGGCAGGAACATCAGAGTGCGGCGGCCCGCGTACATCGCATCGGAGAGCGCCAGCTTCACGGCAGCGGACTCGGCGTAGAAATTGGCGTGCGTCAACTGCACGCCCTTGGGCCGGCCTGTGGTGCCCGAGGTGTAGATGAGGGTGGCGGGCGACGATGCTCGCACCTGGTGACGACGTTCGTGCAACTGCTCGTCCGTGACGCTCTGCCCACGCTTCGTCAGTTCCTCGATAGCCCCGGAGGATTCTCCCGTCGCTTCGCTCGCCCCGGCATCGATCTGCAGCACCTCCCGCAGATCCGCGGCTTCGTCGGTGACGACCCGCAGGGCCTGCGCGTGCTTGGCGTTCTCGACGACGAGCAGCGATGTGCCGGAATCCTCGAGGATCCACTTGGCCTGATCGGGCGCGGACGTCTCGTAGATGGCGACGGTGCAACCGCCGGCCGTCCAGATCGCGTAGTCGATGACAACCCACTCGTACCGGGTCGCGGACAGGATTGCGACACGATCACCGAGTTCGATGCCGGACGCGATCAGACCCTTCGCGACTGCCGAGACCTGCTTCGCGAACTCGGCGGCGGTGACGTCCGTCCAGCCGCCGTTACTCGGACGCTTGAACGGTACGAACGTCGGATCCTCCTCGGCATGACGGAAGACCGAGTCGGCCATAGAGGCGTCCTCCGGAATTGAGAACGACTGCGGTACCGAAAACTCTCGCACTATGACCCCTCCACTGAAACAACATGACGGATGTGCATTCGATCACAATTGTCCGGGTTTCGCACTAGCGCCGATGTCCGTTTTGGGTAAGTTGCTTCTGACCTGCGAGAATATGTGTAACCAGACGTAAACTGGTATCTACGCGACGTCGTCGAGGCGGCGAGAATTGGCCGCAAGCCACCGCCGGATCGCGTAGTCGAGCTGCTCGGGGTCGACCCCGAGCTCGGTCGCGGTGGCCTCGAGGATTTCGTCCGCGGCACCGGCATCGGTCGCCTCCGAGATGCCCAGGGCGCCGTTGACGAAGACCTCCGCCACCCGGTTGGGTCGCACCCCGGGGATTCCCGCGAGCATCAGGAAGTGCGCCCACGTGACGTCGCTGTTCTCACCGCACACGTCGACCCAGGCCTGATGGATCTGCTCCAGCGCCGCCTCGTCCCGAGCGGCCTCGAGGAGGTCGTCGATGCTGTTGACGCGGAGCTGGTGTAGTCGCTCGGCTGCCTGCTGGATGTGGCGTGCCTCGATCGGCACACCCGTCGCGGTGTAGCGGCGCTTGTAGGAGCCGACCTTGCCGGCCCACTGATCCGAACTGCCTGCCTCCTCGAACGTGCGGAGCAGGTCACGGGCACCGTCGGTGAGCGGCCGTCCGGCGTCCGCCCGGCGGTACGCCAGATACCGATCGACGACGGCGACCTCGCTGTGTCCCGCGCTCGACTGCACGGACTCGATGATGCACAGGGCGAGGCTGTGCCGATAGACATCAGAGGTGACCCAGCCGGACGGATCACCCAGCCGGTCGCGACATGCGGCCACCACGGTTTCGACGGTATCGGCAGAGACGGTCACGAGATCCTCCAAAGGCAGTCTGTTCTGTGCTCTGTCCGGTGTATCGACCGTCACTCCAGGAACGTTGCACTCTCGCTGAGATTTACTCGAGAACGACTGTCATATCGTGGCGAGCAGGTCTGTGACCTCGCTGTCTGCAAGTTGATGGAAGTCGTCGTAGGCGTTGCCAACGCCACCGAGGTCGAATGGGGTGTACGGGCAGACCACCTCGTCGGCCGTGACGCGCAGACGGGAGACGGCCTCGGGCGCGGCCACCGGAACCGCGACGACGATGCGCGACGCCCCCGACTTCTTGACGAACTGGCAGGCCACAGCCGCCGTCGCACCGGTCGCCATGCCGTCGTCGACTATGACGGCGGTGCGTCCTCGTATCGGCACGCGGTTCCTGCCGCCGCGCAACACCTGCGCTCGACGCTCGAGTTCCCGGCGCTCCTTGGCCTCGACCATGGCGAGGGCTGTCTTGCTGACCCGGGCGATCCGAAGCACGTCGTCGTTGACGACCCGGGCGTCTCCTTCGCCGATCGCGCCCATCGCGAGTTCGGGCTGCCAGGGGACACCGAGTTTGCGTACGAGAACCACATCGAGGGGGGCGGCGAGCGCCGCGGCGACCTCGAAGGCGACAGGGACGCCGCCGCGCGGCAGGCCCAGGACCACCAGGTCGTTTCCGCGTAGATGCTCGAGTGAGGCGGCCAGCCGACGACCGGCGTCCGCCCGACTGGTGTACTGCATCGAACGCTCCGAATCGGGAAGAACGGTTCGTCTTCGAAACTACTCCACTTCCGGGCGCGGAAATACAACTCAGATCTCCGTGACGGTGAATCTCCGCAGGGCGAGCGCGGGGTTCTTCTCGCGCACCTCGGTGATGCGTTCCGCGGTCACCGTGGCGATGGCGGTACCCACCCGTTCGCCGAGCGCAGCGACGGTCACACCCATGGGATCGACGATCATGCTGGCTCCGGCCCCCGTGCGCGCGCTCTGGTCGGCCGCGGCCACGTAGATGGTGTTCTCGATCGCTCGTGCCCGCACGAGTGTGGACCAGTGATCCTCCTTGAGCGGTCCCGGCACCCACTGCGCAGGGAGGAGCAGGACGTCGGTGCCTGCGTCGACGATGCGGCGGGTGACCTCCGGGAATCGAAGGTCGTAGCAAGTCTGCATCCCGAAGGTGAGACCGTCGACGGCGAACGTCTCGGGGGTCCCGATCTCGCCCGCGCGGATCACCTCCGATTCCTTGTACCCGAAGGCGTCGTAGAGGTGCAGCTTGCGGTACGTGGCAACGATGTCTCCCGTCGGGCCGAGAGCCACCAACGTGTTGGAGATGTGGTCGTCGCCGGGCAGCAATTCGTTGACTCCGGCCACCAGGTGTATCTGCAGCTGGGCGGCGGTCTCGGCCAGCGCTGTCACGAACGTGCCGTCCAGTCCCTCCGCCGACTCCACGAGTCGGTGGTCCGTCCGCGGAGCCGTGAACATCGCGTACTCGGGGGCCACGACCACCTGTGCGCCGCGACCCGACGCCTCGGTGGCCAGCCTGCGAAGGGTGCTCGCGTTCTCCTGCTTGTCCTGACCGGGGGCGAACTGAATGACGGCGACATCGACCATGCCGTCCACGCTAGGCGACGACCCGGCACAGGTGTCTCCCGTGCCGGTGGCCGCGTATTTACCCGGCATGGCGCTGCGGCGCCGAGTCGTGCACTAAACTGCTGGTCAATGAGTGATATCGAACGTGAACCCGAACCGCCCACTTTTGCCGACCTCGACATCGATGATCGGGTCTTGAAGGCACTGTCCGATGTGGGCTACGAGTCGCCCTCGCCGATCCAGGCAGCCACCATCCCGCCTCTGCTCGCAGGTAACGACGTCGTCGGACTGGCCCAGACCGGTACCGGCAAAACTGCCGCGTTCGCGGTTCCGATCCTCTCCCGGATCGACCTCACCCAGAAGTCGCCGCAGGCCCTGGTGCTCGCACCGACGCGTGAGCTGGCTCTGCAGGTCGCGGAGGCGTTCGGTAAGTACGCGACCCATATTCCGGGTCTTCATGTGCTGCCGATCTACGGCGGCCAGAGCTACGGCGTCCAGTTGTCCGGGCTGCGCCGCGGCGCCCACGTCGTCGTCGGCACGCCCGGCCGGGTCATCGACCACCTGGAAAAGGGCACGCTCGACCTGTCCAAGCTGTCGTACCTCGTCCTCGACGAGGCCGACGAGATGCTGAAGATGGGCTTCCAGGAGGACGTCGAACGGATCCTGTCCGATACGCCGGAACAGAAACAGGTGGCGTTGTTCTCGGCCACCATGCCGGGCGCGATCCGCAAAATTTCCAAGCAGTATCTGCACGATCCCATCGAGATCACGGTGAAGTCGAAGACGTCCACCGCGTCCAACATCTCGCAGCGGTACGTGCAGGTGGCGCATCAGCGCAAGCTCGACGCCCTCACTCGTGTTCTCGAGGTGGAGTCGTTCGAGGCCATGATCATCTTCGTGCGCACCAAGCAGGCCACGGAAGATCTCGCCGAACGCCTGCGCGCCCGTGGGTTCTCGGCTGCCGCGATCAACGGCGACATCGTGCAGGCGCAGCGTGAACGAACCATCGGCCAGCTCAAGAGTGGTGCTCTCGACATCCTTGTCGCCACCGACGTCGCTGCCCGCGGTCTCGATGTCGACCGCATCTCTCACGTGGTCAACTACGACATCCCGCACGACACGGAGTCCTACGTGCACCGCATCGGCCGTACCGGTCGAGCAGGACGCGCGGGCGAGGCTCTGTTGTTCGTCGCACCCCGGGAACGGCACCTCCTCAAGGCGATCGAGAAGGCAACACGCCAGCCGCTGGCAGAGATGCAGCTTCCGAGCGTCGACGACGTCAACGCGCAGCGCGTCGCGAAGTTCGGCGACTCCATCACCGAGAGCCTCACCTCCGACAACCTTGCGTTGTTCCGCAAGATGATCGAGGACTACGAGCAGGAGCACGACGTGCCGCTCGCCGACATCGCAGCAGCGCTCGCGGTGCAGTCGCGCGACGGTGATGCATTCCTGATGTCACCCGAACCGCCGCCTCCGCCGCGTCGCGAGCGTGAACCTCGCGAACCCCGGGAGCGTCCGGCCCGTCGATTCGACGACGGCCCGCCCACCCGGTCGCGGGGCCCGGAGGGTCAGGAACTCGCCACCTATCGCATCGCGGTGGGGAAGCGGCATCGTGTGGTGCCCGGCGCCATCGTGGGTGCCATCGCCAACGAGGGTGGGCTGCGGCGCAGCGATTTCGGGCACATCAGCATCCGTCCCGATCACAGCCTGGTGGAACTACCAGCAGACCTGTCCCGGGAGACGCTCGAGGCCCTGCGGCGCACCCGCATCTCCGGTGTGCTGATCCAGCTTCAGCCCGACTCCGGCCCACCGTCGGGAAGGCCTGCCCGGGGCGACCGCGACGCCGGCAAGTTCCAGCGTGACCGCGACAGTAGAAGAAAGCCGCGCGAGTAGTACCCGCGCGGCTCGCCGAGAAGAGGCCCTGCCGAGCCCCCGGTCATTACGCCGGGGGAGCGGGAGCCGGCGCCGGCTGACCGGCCGCGTCGGCGGGTAGAGGACCCTCGGTGGGAACGAGGAACGTCCCCACGGTGGGCAGTACATAACAGGTGGCGCCGGTGTAGCCGACGGTGCCGAAGATCGACGCAACGACGGTGCCCGGTCCGGTGGCCACAACCTTCGACAGCGACGGGTAGCCGCCCTCGGTGACGCCGTCGAGCGGCAGGATGCCGCTGGCGCCGGTATTGGTGTTGATCCACGCGACGGTGAGCCCGGACGACTGGACGACGCCGGGGTAGGCGGAGAGCGCCTGGAAGCTGATCGCCGCGGCGGCGGGGTCGGTGGTTCCCGAGGCCAGGGTGAGCGTGACCGGGGCGACGGTGCCGCAGCCCACTGTCGGTGCCGTGTACAGGAACGGGGTGTGTGTCCCGGCCACGTCCCGAAGCGCCGTGGACGAGGCCAGGGCCTCGACCGCGACCTGCTCACCGGGCCTGTCCGCCTGGGCGCGCAATTCCGCCAGTCCGGGAACACTCGGTGCCGAGGGCTGGGCCGACGCCGTTCCTGACAGACCGAAAGTCGCCACAATGCCGACCGCTGCTGCGGCGACCACACGCCGCGTTCCGCTGACACCGTCCACCTGAACTCCTCGTCGTCGCTCCTCGGGCGGCTCTGCAGCGCCGTCCGAGCGGTGAATCTACCCGAGCACTGCGCGCCCGTCAGGACCAGGCGGTGCCGCCGGCCAGGGTATCGGCCCGTGCACCGTCGATGGACTGTCGGATGATGTCGGCATGCCCGGCATGGCGGGCCATCTCCTCGAGCTGGTGGACGAGCATGAAGCGGACAGTGAAAACAACACCCGGCGTCATCCATTTCGCCACGTCGGCGGGCAGGTGGACGTCCCTGCCGAGATCGGGTTCCGCGGCGATCGCGGCCTCCGTGGTTCGCCCGGCTCGGTCGAGCCGGGCGAGGAGTACTTCGACGGTTTCGTCCTCGGCGACATTCCAGGCAGCCGTCCATGCGGCAACCGGGTCGGACCCCTCGGCGCGCGGTGTTCCCAGAACGCGGGCCGTCATCGATTCCTCCCCGTCGATCACGTGTTTGAGGAGTGAGGACAGACTCATCTCACTCGCGCTGGGCACGCTGCGCGCCTGCTCCTCTGTCAGGCCCGACATGGCGTTGCGAAACGCGGTGCGCTGATGCTCGAGTAGGAGCAGCAGCAGGCTGCGTTCGTCGGAAATGTCGTTGTGCGTCGTCTCGTTCATGAACACAGTCTCGCGCCGATAGAGGACACCTTCTGTCCGCGTTTACCGTCGAAGTCAAGGAAAGTTGCCGGCCTCTTCCGGGGACGCTCCGCTGCCCGCGTTCCGAGCGCTTCAGGCTGACCCGCCCTACGATCGAGGAAGTGTCCGAGGAACCTCGCGGTTCCTGTGATCGAGTCGCATACCGAGGTGCTAATGCCCCTGGAAGAACCGTCGCCCTCCGTCAACGCCGAGCCGGAACACGACCTGGAGGGCCACATCGTCGAGGCACGGTCCGAAGATTTCTCCCATGCCCGGGAACTGACGGTCGACCACGAGTGGTTCAAAACCGCAGTGTTCTACGAGGTCCTGGTCCGCGCCTTCTACGACTCTTCCGGAGACGGCACCGGCGACCTCGAGGGGTTGACCGCCAAGCTCGACTATCTGTCCTGGCTCGGTGTCGACTGCCTGTGGTTGCCGCCCTTCTACGACTCCCCATTGCGTGACGGCGGCTACGACATCCGTGACTTCCGTGCTGTATTACCGGAATTCGGTACAGTCGAGGACTTCGTTCACCTCTTCGACGAGGCGCACCGGCGCGGGATCCGGGTGATCACCGATCTCGTCATGAACCACACGTCCGACACGCACGCCTGGTTCCAGGAGTCGCGCAGCGACCCCGACGGCCCGTACGGCGACTTCTACGTGTGGTCCGACACCGACGAAGGATATCCGGACGCGCGAATCATTTTCGTCGACACCGAGACATCCAACTGGACGTGGGATCCGGTGCGCAAACAGTACTACTGGCATCGCTTCTTCTCCCACCAGCCGGACCTGAACTATGACAATCCCGAAGTTCAGGACGCCATGATCGACGTGCTCCGGTTCTGGCTGGACCTCGGTATCGACGGATTCCGGTTGGATGCCGTCCCGTACCTGTTCGAGCGTGAAGGCACCAACTGCGAGAACCTGCCCGAGACGCACGCATTCCTGAAGAAGTGCCGGGCCGTGATGGACGCCGAGTACCCGGGCCGCGCGCTGCTCGCCGAGGCGAATCAGTGGCCCTCCGACGTGGTCGAGTACTTCGGCGAACCGGACGTCGGCGACGAATGCCACATGGCGTTCCACTTCCCGCTGATGCCGCGAATCTTCATGGCCGTGCGCCGACAGAACCGCTTCCCGATCTCGGAGATTCTCGCGCAGACACCACCCATTCCCAGTTCGTGCCAGTGGGGAATCTTCTTGCGAAATCATGACGAGTTGACGCTCGAGATGGTGTCCGACGAGGAGCGCGACTACATGTATGCCGAATACGCACAGGACCCGCGGATGAAGGCGAACATCGGTATTCGCCGTCGTCTCGCGCCGCTGCTCGAGAACGATCGCAACCAGCTCGAGCTCTTCACGGCACTGCTACTCAGCCTGCCGGGCTCTCCCGTCCTGTACTACGGCGACGAGATCGGTATGGGCGACAACATCTGGCTGGGTGATCGGGATTCCGTCCGTACTCCCATGCAGTGGACGCCCGACCGCAACGCCGGGTTCTCCCGCGCGGATCCGGCCCGAATGTATCTGCCGGTCATCATGGACCCCACGTACGGATATCAGTCGGTGAACGTCGAAGCGCAGATGAACTCGACCAACAGCCTGCTCCACTGGACGCGGCGAATGATCCAGGTGCGGAAACAGCATCCGGCGTTCGGTACCGCCTCGTTCACCGAACTGGGCAGCGCCAACCCGGCCGTGTTGTCCTATGTGCGGGAAACGCCGCCCAGCTCGGAAGGCGCACCCGCGGATGTCATCCTGTGTGTCAACAACCTGTCGAGATATCCGCAGGCGGTGATCCTCGACTTGTCGCAATACGCCGGTCGCATCCCGGTGGAACTCACCGGATCGGTTCCGTTCCCGCCGATCACGGACGACGGATACATGGTCACATTGCCGGGGCACGGCTTCTTCTGGTTTGCCCTGCAACCGGATCCACGGGACGGCGGAGTGACAGACGGTCACCCGGTGAGCAGCGAGGCAGAACAGGCGGTACAGCCGTGAATCAACCGACGACAATCCCCGACCACATCCTCGAGCCCCAGCTCGCTCGATGGCTACCCGAGCGCCGCTGGTTCGCTGCCAAGGGGAACACCATTTCCGGTGTCCGGATCCTGCTGCGCCAGACTCTCGCCGGTGTGCCGGGGTTCGCGGTCGATCACCTCCTGGTCTCGGTGGACTTCGAGACCGGGCCACCGCAGGTCTATCAGGTGCCGCTCGGTTTCCGCAGTCACCTTCCCGAAGACCTGGTGCCCTGGGCGCTACCTGCGCCCGACGGAGATGTCGGTTCGGAATGGTTCGCCTACGACGGCCTGCACGACGCCGAAGTGATCGATCTCTACGCGGAACGGCTCGCGTCGCCGCAGGGCTCGGGGCCGATCCGGCTGCGGACCGCTCCCGGAAGCGTCATCGAACCCGGCCTGAAGGGGCGGACCCTCGGCGCTGAACAATCGAATACGTCCGTGGTGCTCGGCGACAAGTTGCTGATGAAGATCTTCCGCCTCGTGACCCCGGGGACGAACCCGGACGTGGAGATGCACCGGGTACTCGGCGAGGCAGGCAGCGAGTACGTGGCCACCTTGCGCGCGTGGATCGAATCCGACGTGGAAGGCATCGAAACGACCCTGGCGATGGTCCAGGACTTCGCCGCCAATTCCGCGGACGGGTGGACCATGGCACTCGGGAGCGTGCGCGACCTTCTCATGGAGGCGGACCTCCGCGCAGACGAGGTCGGGACGGACTTCGCGGGGGAGTCGTATCGCATGGGCGCTGCGGTCGCCGAGGTGCACGCCACCCTCGCGCGGGCGCTCGGCACCGAGGACAAGGCAGTCACGTCCACGACGGTGGCGGCAATGCTGCGCCGTCTGGAGGCGGCTACCGAGGTCGTTCCCGAGTTGGCGGAAGTGGCCCCCGCCATTCGGGAACGGTACGCGGAGGCCGAGTCGCTGGGGAGCATCACGGTCCAGCGGATCCACGGCGACCTCCACCTCGGCCAGGTGCTCCGAACCCCCGAACGGTGGTTGCTCATCGACTTCGAGGGAGAACCTGCCAAGACGCTGACCGAGCGGCGGGAACCGGACAGCCGCCTGCGCGACGTCGCTGGCATGCTGCGTTCCTTCGATTACGCCGCACATCACCTGCTCGCCGACTCCGTGACGGAAGCGGCAGCGTCGCAGCGCGAGTTCCGCGCGCGTGAGTGGGCCCACCGCAACGGAACGGCCTTCTGCGAGGGATATACCTCGGTCGCCGGTGACGACCCTCGGTCTTCATCAGTCCTGCTTCGCGCCTACGAACTGGACAAGGCCGTGTACGAAGTGGTGTACGAGGCCCGGAACCGCCCGCGGTGGATGTCGTTGCCCCTCGGCGCGATCCGCCGGCTTACGTCGTAGCCGAGATGACCTCCGTCAGGGTGGGCGACGACTGGGTACCCGTGTCGAACTGGGTGCGGTACAGCTCCTGGTAGCGGCCACCCAGGGCGAGGAGTTCGCTGTGGGTGCCGCGTTCGACGACTCGTCCGGCCTCGATCACGAGAATCAGGTCGGCGGCGCGGACGGTGGAGAGCCGGTGTGCGATCACCACGGCGGTTCGTCCGGCCAGTGCCTCGCCCAATGCCTCCTGCACCGCCGCCTCCGACGTCGAATCGAGATGCGCGGTGGCCTCGTCGAGGATGACGACGCGCGGATGGGCGAGCAGCAGTCGGGCGATGGTCAGTCGTTGTCGCTCACCGCCGGAGAGCCGATAGCCACGTTCGCCGACCACCGTGTCGAGGCCGTCGGGCAGTGCTGCGACCAGTTCGGTGAGCCTGGCCCGTTCCAGCACCTCGTCCAGTTCGGCGGCGGAGGCGCCCGGGCGGGCGAGCAGGAGGTTGGCGCGGACGGTGTCATGGAAGAGGTGCCCGTCCTGCGTCACCATGCCGACGGTGGCGCGGACGGAGTCGGCGGTGAGATCCCGGACATCGACACCGCCGAGTTCGACCACTCCGGCATCCACGTCGTAGAGCCGCGGGACGAGCTGGGCAATGGTGGACTTTCCCGCTCCAGACGATCCCACCAAGGCGACCATCTGGCCGGGTTCGGCGCGGAACGACACCCCGTGCAGCACCTCGACGCCCTCCCGGGTGTCGAGGGTCGCGACCTCCTCGAGGGATGCCAGCGACACCTTGTCGGCGGCCGGATAGGCGAACTCCACATTCCGGAATTCCACCGACACGGGGCCGTCGGGCACTACCGTGGCGTCGGGTTTTTCCTGGATCAGCGGCTGCAGATCCAGAACCTCGAAGACGCGCTCGAAACTGACGAGCGCGCTCATCACGTCGACGCGGGCACTGGCGAGCGCGGTGAGCGGTGAGTACAACCGGGTGAGGAGCATCGCCATGGCGACGACGGCGCCGGCGTCGAGCTGACCGCGCAATGCGTAGAACCCGCCGAGACCGTAGACGAGGGCCAGCGCCAACGCCGACACCAGGGTGAGTGCGGTGACGAACACCGACTGCAACATCGCCGTGCGGACCCCGATGTTGCGGACCCGCCGTGCCCGCACCGCGAATTCGGCGGACTCCTCCGACGGACGGCCGAACAGCTTCACGAGGGTGGCTCCCGGTGCCGAGAACCGTTCGGTCATCTGGGTGCTCATGACCGAGTTGTAGTTGGCGGCCTCCCGGTTGAGCTGCGCGAGCTTGGCACCCATCCGGCGGGCGGGCAACACGAAGATCGGCAGCAGCAGCAGCGCGAGGAGGGTGATCTGCCAGGAGATTCCGATCATGACGATGAGGGTGATACCGAGCGTCACGAGGTTGGCGGCGACACCGGAGAGCGTGTCACTGAACGCGCGCTGCGCTCCGATCACGTCGTTGTTGAGGCGGCTCACGAGGGCACCTGTGCGGGTGCGGGTGAAGAACGCGATGGGCATGCGCTGCACGTGGTCGAACACCGCGGTTCGTAGATCGAGGATCAGGTTCTCGCCGATGCTGGCCGACAACCATCGCGTCCACAGGCCCAGCGCGGCCTCGAGGACGGCGATGAGCGCGATGAGCCCGGCCAGACGGACCACGGCGGACACGGCGTCGCCGTCGATGATCGCCTCCACCACTCGGCCGGCGAGCACCGGTGTGGCCACGGCCAGCGCCGCGGTGATCACGCTGAGCAGGAGGTACCACGCCAGGCTCCGTCGGTGCGGCGCGGCGAAGCGGGCGATCCGCCGCAACGTGGTGCGCGAGAACGGTCGACGATCCTCTTGGGCGTGCATCGCGTTGTACATCGCGTTCCACGCTGTGACTTCCATGCTCATGCCGGCGGCCTCCTGTCGCTACCCACACGGTAGAGCGTGGGTATGACACGACGGTAGAACCTGAACCGAACTCGAGGTCAAGCGCTGGGGTGCCGAGCGTGCTCCCTACCTCGCGATGTCGACGACCACCCTCGTCGGTCCCGACAAACTCGACACCGTGAACGGCAGGTCGGGGCGCGTCACGCCGATGAACGATTGGGTGACACCTTCGAAGACGAGGGCACCGTTGACCTCGGTCACCACCCCGCCGGGCTCCCCGGGCAATGGGTTCGGACCGGCATACCCTTCCACGCCGCTGTCGAAGGGATATGCGGAGCCGTCGATCAGCACTTGGAGAATTCCGTTGCCCGACATCGGGATCGACCTGCCGCTGCCGTCCTGAACGGCCTCGTCGACGTACTCGACCCGCCAGCCCGGCGTGCCCGTTCCGCCGAGTTCGTAGACCACTCGATCGAAGCCCTCGTGCCGACCGATCCGGATGTCGGTCACCGTCAGTTTCGCCGGACCGGACGCCTCGGACGACTTCGGCGACGCGTCGGTCGGGACCGTCGATGCGTCGGGTTCGAGTGCGGTGCTCGTGGTCGCCGCGGCGGCGGGTGACGTCGCCGCGACACTGCTGGCGGAGTTCGACTCCGAACATCCGGTGAGTGTCAAGGCCAGCGCGCAGGCGGCGAAGACGGCGACGGGGCCGATCCGGTGGTTGTTCATGTTTCGATCGTAAGCCGGAGGCGATCAGACAGGTGGGAGCCGCCGCCCCGGCTTAATTACTGAGAGGCCGGCCGCACGTGCGTCGAGATACAGCCAGCGACCGTCCACGCGGACGAAACGGCTGTTCTCGTGGAGCGAGCCGCGCTCGCCGTCCAACACGAAATGGGCCCGGAACTCGACGGTGCCGGCGGTGTCGAGGAGTCCGCCGCCGCTCGACCCGAGGATGTCGAGCCGGGTCCACCGCTGCGCGGGATCGAGGTCGAGGCCGTCAGGCCGGGTGCTCGGATGCCAGGTTGCCAGGAGATAGTCGGCGTCGAGGACGGCGAAGGCGCTGAAACGGGACCGCATGAGCCGCTCGGCGGTCGGGGCGGTGGCCTCGCCGCGGTGGAACCGTCCGCAGCAGTCGTCGTACGGCTCACCGAGAAGGCAGGGGCATCGACCGGTCACGACTCCAGTATGGATGGTGCTCACACCAGCTTGTGGCTGCGGTCCTTCCAGTACGGTGCACGTAGTTCCCGTTTGAGGATTTTCCCCGTCGGATTGCGCGGCAGCATCTCGACGACGTCGATGCTGGTCGGGCATTTGAACTTTGCCAGACGCTGGTGGGTGTAATGGATCAGCTCGTCCGGGTCGGCGACGGTTCCCTCGACGGGGACGACGATCGCCTTCACAGTTTCGCCCCAATGCTCGTCGGGCACACCGATCACCGCCACCTCCGCCACCGCAGGGTGTTCGACCAGCACCCGCTCGATCTCGGGCGAGTAGACGTTTTCGCCGCCGGTGATGATCATGTCCTTGAGACGGTCCTCGATGTAGACGAATCCGTCCGCGTCCGCGCGCCCCATGTCGCCGCTGCGGAGCCACCCGTCGGCGGTGATCGCCTCGGCCGTCGCCTCGGGTTTGCCGAGATAGCCCGGCGTCCGCTGCTCCGTGCGCCACCATAATTCGCCGGTTTCCCCGGGAGCGACGTCCCGGGTGGTAACGGGGTCCACGATGCGCATCTCGACGCCGGGAATGGGCTGTCCCGCCGACGCCATGCGTTCGACCTGCGTTTCGTCGCGGTGCACCTCGGGGAGGAGGGCTGTGACGACACCGGCGCATTCGGTCATCCCGTACACCTGGACGAATTCCGTCCTGGGCCAAGCAGCCAACGCGCTCCGGAGTAGCGGCAGTGGCATCGGCGCCGCTCCGTACGTGATGCGGCGGAGCGCGCCGAATGCGGCGAGGGCCTGTTCGCCTGCGGCCAGGACGCCCGCGATCACCGGCGGAACGAGGAACGCGATAGTGGCTCCGGCGGCAAGACCTGCGAACAGTGACGGGGCATCGGCATCGCGAGCGACATGGCATCGAGCGCCGGCGTGGATTCCCATGATCGCGTAACAGCTACCACCGACGTGAAAGAGCGGCATCGCGACGAGGAAGCAGTCGTCCTCCCGGGCGGGAAGCACGGCGAGTGCGTCGACGTTGTGGGCGTTCAGGTTGCGGTGCGTCAGCTGCACTCCCTTCGGCTTACCGGTGGTTCCGGAGCTGTAGAGAATCAACGTCGTCGACTCGGGATCCACGACGGGCGGCCGCCACAACGGGGACGCCTCCGTCAACCACGGCTCGAATTCGTCGTGCTCACCACCGACGGTGATGAATTGCTCGATACCGGTCATCCGATCGCGCAGCGCCATGACCTGTTGCAGAAACTCGTTCCCGACGAAGAGGATTCGGGCATGGCAGTCGTTGATCACGTAGTCGAGTTCCTCGCCGGCGAGCCGCCAGTTGGGAACCGCGGTGGCCGCTCCGAGCACACCCGCCGCGTAGGTCACCTCCAGGCAGGAGAGGTGATTTTTGTCGAGAAAGGCCACCGTGTCTCCCTGTCGTATTCCTCCTTCCGCCAGAGCTCCGGCGATCTGCAGAATGCGGTCGCGCCATTCGGACCACGTGTACGCGCGATCCTGGAACTGCACGGCGATGGTGTTCGGTCGGAACTGCGCCCAGTGCGCGAGCCGGTCGAAGATGATTCCGTTCGCGGCGTCCGACATGCGCCCACCTCTCCTGTGTGACATCAGTCACAAGGTTAGTGGCCGGGGGACGGCTCAGGACGGTTTTGCCCTCACCCGGCGGAAGCGGCCGGCCTGCGTGCGCCGGTGCGGCGAAACGCGGCGCCGGCGACTATTCCGACCACGATGAGCGCGATCGCCAGCCAGTCCGGGTCATTGTCGGTGACGAGCATGGCGATTCCCACGCCCATCACGAACGGTGGCAGGAACTCGAACAGTTTCAGGAGTGGTGGTGCCACTTCTTCCGGTTCTCCGGGTTCCCGCGGCGCCCGCGCAGTCGCCACATCCGGATACCACTCGGTGAAGGACAGGGCGAACAGCAACGCCCCGATCGGAATGATCCAGCCCGTCCAGAAGTTGTCCGGTTGCCCCAGCACCGCGTCGCCGAACAGCCCGGCCGCCGCCGATACCGTGAACGACAGGGCCCACACCAGTGTGATGCGCTGGTTGATCGCCAGGAAGAGCGGTGAGCTCCAATACTCCTCAGGTGTGGTCTCTTTCGCGTACGGCAGGGTGAACGGGTTGCGCAGCAGCAGTGAGCCGAACGCGAAAACGACCAGCGCAAGGCTCGACATTTCACCCGACCACGTCTCCAGCCACGTGATCACCGTGTCGGAGGCGAACAGTCCGATAGCGGCGAGGCAGCCGAAGTAGACGATGTCGAACACTTCGAGGGGTTTGAGGGTTCCACCCCGGCGATGGCTGAGAAACAGGAACAGGATCGACAACGCGAGAGCGGCGGCGACCGATTCCTCGAACCGTCCCGGACCTGACAGCAGCGACATCACGATCCACGGAGTCAGTCCGGCGAAAGGCGACTGGAGGAAGGCGTCGACGAATCGCGCGCCTGCTCTCGGCTTAGGGGACTCGGTGGTCATGAGCTTCTCCTTCGCGCCGGTGTGTCCGAATTCTCTCAGCCCGCCTCTCGCGCTGCTCAGGTTTCCGCGGTGCCGGTCCACGATCGTCGTCCGCGAAAGATCAGGGTGGTCCCCGATGGCGGCCCGACCCACCTCTCGACAAGATGGTGGAGTGCGCCCCGCGCGCCGGCCCGACCCGTCACCACGGGGTGGGGCCGTCACGGAAGAAACGAAAGGCGATCATGAGCACGCATGCCCCCGCTGTCGCTGCCCGTGCTGTCGAGCTGTCGAAGACCTACGGCACCGGCGACACCCAGGTCCACGCGCTCAGCGCGGTATCCGCGGAGTTCGCCCGTGGTGAGTTCACTGCGATCATGGGCCCCTCCGGGTCCGGTAAGTCGACGTTGATGCATTGCCTCGCCGGGTTGGACTCGGCCAGTTCGGGTTCGGTGCTCATCGGCGACACCGAGCTGACGACGCTGTCGGACAAGCAGATGACGCAGCTGCGCCGCGACCGTATCGGGTTCGTCTTCCAGGCGTTCAACCTGGTGCCGACCCTCACCGCTCTCGAGAACATCACGCTTCCGCTCGACATCGCGGGCCGGGCCCCCGACGCGGTGTGGTTGAACAACGTGCTGGACAAACTGGGTCTGCAGGACCGCCTCGGGCATCGCCCCGGCGAGTTGTCCGGCGGACAGCAGCAACGGGTGGCATGCGCCAGGGCGCTCGCCGGACAGCCGGAGATCATCTTCGGTGACGAGCCCACCGGAAACCTCGACTCGAAGTCCTCGGGGGAGGTGCTGTCCATCCTGCGTGCGGCCGTCGACGAGTTCCACCAGACGGTCGTGATCGTCACGCACGATCCGCGCGCGGCAGCGTACGCCGACCGGGTGGTGTTCCTCGCGGACGGGAAGATCGTCGACGAGTTGAGAGATCCGACCGCCGATTCGGTCCTCGACACGATGAAGCGGCTCGACGAGCCGGCATCGGTATCCGGCGGCGCCCATGCACTCGCCACGGACGCGGTGGTCTGACGGTATGGCGTCCACCTCTCGCGCTCCCATGCGCAAGGTTTCTCTGCGCAATCTCGCCGCCCACAAGGTGCGGCTCGCCCTGACCGTCCTCTCCGTCGTCCTCGGCACCGCCTTCGTCGCCGGGTCCTTCGTCTTCACCGACACACTTCAGAAGACCTTCGATTCGATTTTCGAGAACACCGCCCAGGGCGTCGACGTCCGGGTGTCGAGCGCCGAGGAGAACTCGCGCGGTATTCCACTCGCGGACGTGGACACGGTCGTCGCGGTCGACGGAGTCCGCAAGGTGGCGCCCTCGGTCAGCGGACAAATCGTGCTCATCGGCTCCGATGGCGCTGCCGTGCAGACCGGGGGAGCGCCGAGCGTCGGGGAGTCCTACCTGCCGCCGGACCAGGCGCTGGGTGAGGCCGACGAGTACCTCGAGGGCACTCCGCCGGCCGAGGTCGGCCAGATCGCGGTCAACGCGAGCGCCGCCGAGCGCGCCGGTCTCACCGTCGGCGACACCACGAAGGTCCTGGTCCCTGCCCGCGGCATGGTGGACGTGACGGTGTCCGGCATCTATTCCACGGGCAACGACACCGGTGGCTTCCTCAGCGCCACGTTCGTGGACTCCCAGGCGCGTGAGCTGTTCACCGACGGAGAGCACGTCGAGTACCTCGATGTCGCCGGAACCGGTCTGTCGCAGGCTGATCTGCGGGACCGGATCGCCGCGGCCCTTCCCGATGCCCAGGTGCAGACGGGCGACGAGGTGCGCGAGGAGACCAAGGCCGAAATCTCGGAGGCACTGAGTTTCGTCAACTATTTCCTGCTGGCATTCGGTGCAATCGCCCTTCTGGTGGGCACCTTCATCATCTACAACACGTTCTCGATGATCGTCGCTCAGCGACTGCGCGAGCTGGCCCTGCTTCGTGCAATCGGAGCCAGCCGTCAGCAGGTCGGCCGGTCGGTGGTCTTCGAAGCACTCGTCGTGGGAGTGATCGGCAGTGCGATCGGAATCGCCGCCGGGATCGGCCTGGCCTACGCTCTGCGCACAGTGCTCAACGCGTTCGACCTCGGCCTGCCCGAGGGGCCGCTCCAGGTCGGACCACGGACCATCCTCGTCGCCCTGGTGATCGGTGTCGTCGTCACGACGGTCAGTGCGTACGCACCGGCCCGTCGAGCGGCCAAGGTTCCGCCCGTGGCAGCGATGCGTGAGGAATTCGCGTCCACCGGGGATTCGCTGCGGATCCGGACGATCGTCGGTGCGGTGCTCGGCGCGCTCGGTGTGGTGGGCCTCGTCGTCGGTTCGCGAGGGACGGGAGGCGGTGCGGCCGCAGTGGTGGGTATCGGTGCCCTGGGCCTGATCCTGGCCGTGCTGTTCGCCGCGCCTGCACTGTCCCGGCCGGTGGTCGGTGCACTCGGCGCCGTCCTCGCGAAACCGTTCGGGCCGGTCGGCAGGCTCGCCCGCACCAACGCCGTCCGTAATCCTCGGCGCACGGCCGCGACTGCGTTCGCCCTCACGCTGGGACTCATGCTCGTTTCGGTGATCGGCGTATTCGGGTCTTCGGCCAAAACGGGCGTCAATCAGCTCGTCGACGTGGGAGTGACCGCCGACTACATCCTCACCGGACCCAACCAGATCGGTGTCCCGTCCGGCGCGGCGCGCGCCGTCCGGAACCTCGACAGCGTCCAGAGTGCCACCGCTCTGCACCCCGTGTCCGTCACGGTCGACGACGAAGCAGAGCAGGGCGCCTCACTCGAAGGTCCCATCGACGGGGTGCTCGACTACACCCTCGTCGAGGGCGCCGCCGACCTCACGGCCAATCACCTGCTGGTCTCCCAGACAGCGGCCACGGACAAGGGCTGGACCCTCGGTTCGACGGTTCCGATGAAGAGCGCCGACGGCAAGGTCGTCGACGCGCAGGTGGCGGGAGTGTTCGAGGACAACCAGCTGATCGGGGAGTGGGTGGTGTCCGACGACGTGTATCGCCAGGTGATGCCCGCCGCAACCCTGCCGGCCTTCACCGTGCTGATCGACGCGAAGCCGGGAACAGACCTGACGCAACTACGGTCAGACCTCGAGGCCGCGACCAAACAGTTCGTCGTGGTTCAGGTGCAGGACCGAGAGCAGTTCAAGGGAACACAGGGTGCTCAGATCGACACCCTCCTCGCCATTCTCTACGGACTGCTCGCCCTCGCCGTCGTGATCGCGATCCTGGGAATCATCAACACGCTCGCCCTGTCCGTGGTGGAGCGACGCCGCGAGATCGGCATGCTCCGGGCCGTCGGAATGCAGCGTGCGCAGATGCGTCGCACCATCTACCTGGAGTCGATGCTCATCGCGGTGTTCGGTGCCGCGGTCGGGGTGTTGCTCGGAATCGCTTTCGGGTGGGGCTTCGTGAGCACGTTGAAGGATCAGGGGCTCGAGCAGGTGACGGTGCCGTGGGGGCAGGTCACCGCCATGCTCCTCGGATCCGGCGTGGTCGGGGTGCTGGCAGCGTTGTGGCCCGCGAGCCGGGCAGCACGCACTCGCCCGCTCGAGGCCATCGCCGACCTCTGACCCGTGAGCATTTGATATGACTGGTGCACGGAATGTGATGGCGATCATGTGGGTCGCGTCGGCAGATTGGGCGGGTACGGGACAGTGCAGAAGATCGTCATCGTAGGAGCGGGTCTGGCAGGCCTGCGCACAGCTGAGGAACTCCGACGGGCGGGGTACGCGGGTGACCTGGTACTTCTGGGCGGTGAGCCACACCTGCCCTACGACCGGCCGCCGCTGTCGAAGGAGGTGGTGCGTGGCGAGAAGAGCGACACCACCCTCAAGCCGCGGGAATTCTTCGACGAGAAGAACATCGAACTGCGGCTCGGTGTCGTAGCGGCCTCTCTCGATCCGGAATCCCGCATCCTGAGACTCGCGGACGGCTCCGAGGTGGCCTACGACGAACTTGTGATCGCCACCGGCCTCGTGCCACGCCGCATCCCCGGTCTACCGGAACTGGCCGGCATCCACGTTCTCCGTTCCATCGACGAGTGCCTCGCGCTGCGATCGGACATGGCCGATGCCCGGCGTGCGCTGATCGTGGGCGCCGGTTTCATCGGTTGCGAACTCGCGGCCAGCATGCGGGCCGGCGGGCTGGATGTGGTGCTCGTCGAGCCGCAACCGACACCGCTCGCGTCGATCCTGGGCGAGAAGATCGGTGGCCTGGTGGCGCGACTGCACGTGGACGAGGGCGTCGATCTCCGGGCCGGGGTCGGCCTGCAGTCGTTGACCGGGACAGATCGGGTCACCGGGGCTGTGCTCGGTGACGGCAGCGAGGTGACCGCCGACGTCGTCGCGATCGGTGTCGGCTCGGTGCCGGTCACCGGTTGGCTCGAGGGGTCGGGCGTCGAACTGGACAACGGCGTGGTCTGCGACGATGTCGGCCGGACAGCGGTTCCGCACGTGTGGGCCGTCGGCGATGTGGCCGCGTGGCAGCTGCAGGTGGGCGGCCGCAAACGCGTCGAGCACTGGAGTAACGCCGGCGAGCAGGCCAAGCTTCTCGCCGGTGCGCTGACCGGGACGGGGAGTGGAAGTCCCGCGGCGCACGTGCCGTACTTCTGGAGCGACCAGTACGACCTCAAGATCCAGGCGTTGGGCGCCGTGGCGGGCACCGACGTGGTGCACGTGGTCAAGGACGACGGACGTAAGTTCCTCGCGTATTACGAGCGCGACGGCATCCTGTCGGGAGTCGTCGGCGCCGGGATGGCAGGAGCGGTGATGAAAATGCGCGCCAAGATCGCCGCCGGCACACCGATCGGTGAGGTTCTCGAGGCCGCGTCGGCGTAGGGCGGTTCGCGAGGACGCGATAGATTCGACCGGTGATTGTTGCGCTCATCGACTCGGGCCTGGGGATGCTGCCCACTGCGTTGTGGCTACGCACGAAGCGGCCGGAGCTGAACCTGATGCTCGCCCTCGATCCGGATGGAGCGCCGTGGGGCCCCAAACCGGAACAGTGGGTGATCGATCGAGTCCTCGAGACCGCGCAGCGCTGCCTCGACCGCGGTGCACAGGTGATCGTGCTGCCGTGCAACACGGCGAGTGTCACCGCACTCGAGCACGTGCGGGAGTTGGTCGGACCGGGTGTCCCGGTGATCGGTACGGTGCCGGCGATCAAGCCCGCGGCCGCTGCCTGTGACTCGGTTGCGATCTGGGCGACAGCGGCCACCACGGCGAGCCGGTACCAGGCCGATCTGATCGAGCGTTTCGGCAACGGAAGTTCCGTGGTGAGCATTGCCTGTCACGGGCTGGCCGAGGCCATCGACCGGGGCGAGCGCGAGGCGGCCACAGCAGCCATCGCTTCGGCCGCAGCACGCACCCCCGACGATGTGGGGGCAGTGGTGCTGGGATGCACGCACTACCCACTGGTGGCGGACGAGATCGCGGCAAGTCTCCCCGCGGGAGTGCAACTGTTCGACAGCGCGGAAGCGGTAGCGGCGCAGACCATTCGCCGCATCGATGCACTCGGTGAGGCGGGTGACGGTGAAGGGGCACACCACGCTCGTACCGGCTCCGTCGAGGTCTACCTGAGTGGTCGACCCGGCAGCCTCCCCGAGAGCGCGCGTGCGTTTCCGGTCGGCCGACTGCTCACAGCGGGCGCGTCTCAACCCAGCTGAACCATCCCGGCGGCCACCACGCGCGCCACATTGTCCAATTCGTCGCCGTACCTGCGTGGCAGGTCGTCGAGGTCGTGGAGACGGTCATTGCCCGCCATCGAGAACATGGCAGCCACCCAGGCCGTTGCGCACGCGCGCAACGTGCCCGGTTGCACCGGATACGGCGAACTCGCCTGCAGGAGCCGTTCGGTGATATCTCTGAGGTAATCGCGGAACCGCCGCAGATGAGCGCGAACATCCGGGTGGGTCTCGGCCTCGCGCCAGATGATCAACCGCATCACCGACGAGTGGTGGTCGCGCAGATTCAACGCGGCATCGAGGTTCACCAGGCTCGCCGCCGGATCGCCTGGACTCACGAGGGGACTGACGTCACGAAACGGTTCGGTGGGCAGCCGTTCGGACAGCAACGCCAGGAGGATGTCGGTCTTTGCGGGGAAATAGTAGAACACCAAGCCTTTCGGGACGTGGGCGGCCGAGGCGATGGAGGCGGTGGATGTGGCGTCGAATCCGTGTGTCGCAATAAGGGATTCGGCGGCGTCGAGGATCAGCTCCCGGGCATCGCCATCGATCTTCGCGCTACGCCGTCGCCGTCCTTTGCGGGGTGGGGGAACGCCGGGTATTCCGAGATGAGGTGCGTGCATGAGCCTTTTCCGGACGTGAACGGCGGGGCGAAGGCCGGGGCGGCGATGACTTCGCCGGATCCACGTTCCTTCGCCCCGCTCGAATCGGTGTTCTCGGTATGCGGCACGGATCAGTGATGGGTGGCAAGCCCTCCGTGTCCGTGCATCCGGGAACTCATCACCGGCATTGCCGTGACGGCCACGACCACCGCGAGCACGCCGACCACCCACGCGGTCCACGACGCTCCCCGGAGTCCGTCGAAGTTCATCACCCAGGGGGAGAGGAACAGCAGAACACCGAAGATGCCCATGGCGTATTCGGCCATCGTGAAATCCGGACGGAACATGTGGACCAGACCGGACAGCGCTATGAGAGCGCCCAGCACGATCAGGGACCACCGGGCGGCATTATTCGTGTCGAGCCACAGCGGCGAGAGCGCCGCGAAGACTCCGATCACGATGGCCGCTATATCTTGCATGCGACTCCACGACTTCATGTCCAGCCTCCTCGGAACGGATTGTGTCCACCTCGAGTACACGCCTGATTGACCGCCCGATCAATATTTGCGTCGTTGCAGTCCAGTAACGTCAGCCGCTGGTCAAAGCCATTTCGTAACCATTCTCGAGGGTGTCGGTGGCGTGTGGGACAGTGCGTTGGTGACCTCCACTGCGCGCGACGTGATCCAGGCACTCGCTGAACTGGCAGACGAGAAAGTCGCTGTCGGATCCGCGCGCTTTTTCAAGACCGGACCGGGTGAATACGGGGAGGGCGACGTATTCATCGGTGTGCGGGTTCCGGCTACCCGGGGGGTGGTGCGCCGGCACCGCGATCTCGAACCGCCCGAGGTCGAGACCCTGCTCGACAGCCCCGTGCACGAGCACCGTCTGGCCGGCCTGCTGATTCTGGTGTCCCAGTGCACGGCTGCAGCCAGCGCCGGCGAGGACGCCGTGGTCGAGAAGGTGGCCCGCTTCTACCTCGACCTCGTGTTACGCGGACGCGTCAACAATTGGGACCTCGTCGATTCCTCCGCCGATCACATCCTCGGCACCTGGCTTGTCGAGAAACCACGGGACCTGATATTCCGACTGGCCGCGGATGACGACCTGTGGCGCCGGCGCGTGGCTCTACTCAGCACGTTTGCGTTCATCCGGCGAGGGGACGCGTCGACCACGCTGGAGGTGGCGCAGCGGGTGCTCGGTGACCGACGGGATCTGACCCAGAAGGCGACGGGGTGGATGCTGCGGGAGGTGGGGAAGCGGGTCGACCGCGCTCTGCTCACCGATTTTCTCGACCGCAACGCCGCCGTGATGGGCCGGACCGCGCTCAGCTATGCCTGCGAGCACCTGACGGCCGAGGAGCGAGCCGCCTACCGTGCGCAGCGCTGACCGTGCCGCACGCGATACCGCTACATTCGGTGGCATGACCCTCGCCGATCCCCCTAGTCGCCGCCGCCGCACGGGGTCGGTCCTCGTCGGCGTCCTTGCCCTCGCAGCCGTGCTGGCAGTCGGGGTGTGGTGGTGGGCGCCGACGCGCTACCTGCCCTGGGACACCGCAGACTTTCCTGCCGTGGACAGGTCCGCGTTGTCGCCCCAGCAGGCGACGATCATCGACCTGCTCGAAACCGAGCACAGCCGGCAGCGACCGGGCACCTTCTACTCCGAGGGAGTGGAGGAACCCTGGTGTGCCGACTTCGTCAGCTGGATCATGCGAGAGTCCGGTCGGCCCCTGTCGAACCCCAATTCGGGACATTGGCGCATTCCTGGGGTGTACACGCTGCAGGAGTACTACGAATCGCAGTCCCGGTTCGAGGAGGTCGGTAGCGGATACCGGCCCTCGGTCGGCGACGTGGTGCTCTACGACAACACCAGTTGGGTCGGTCAGCACACCAACTTCGTCGTCGCGGTGGACGACGACACCGCAACGACGGTGGGAGGCAACGAGTTCGGCCGGGTGCGCGTGCACACCGTCGACTGGTCGAGCGACTCCGCAGTGGTTGGATTCGGCCGGCTGGAGTGAGGGGCGCGGCCGACGGGTGTCAGAACTCGATCTTCAGATGGTCCGTGACGGGCCGGGCCTGGCAGCCGAGGATGTAGCCGCTCTCGATGTCTTCCGGGTCGAGGATCTCGCTGTTCTCCATCTCGACCTCACCTTCGAGTACCGTGCAGGCACACGATCCGCACTCGCCCTCCTGGCAGGAATAGGGCACGTCGATACCTTTGGCGAGCATGATTTCCACCAGCGTCTGCTTGCGGGGCCAGCTGAGATTGTGGACCTCCCCGTCGAGTTCGACCTCCACTGTGGCGGCGTCGGCCGCTTCGTCGTCGGTGACCTCGATGACATCGGCGTCGCGGAAGGGGTCACCGGCGAGTGAGTTGAATACCTCGGCGTGCACCTGGGTGCGCGGCATGCCGGCGTCAGCGAGCGCCTTGTGGATGGTGTCCATGAACGGAGTCGGTCCGCACATGAACGCCTCGTGCCCGACGTAGGGTGCGACAGCGGAGGCGAGCTGATCGACGCAGGGGAGGCCTTGAACGGTCTCGAGCCAGTGGATCGACACGAGGCGGCTCGGGTACCGGCCGGCGAGTTCCCGCAACTCTTCGGCGAAGATGACCGACTTCTCGTCCCGGTTGGCGTAGAAGAGTACGACTTTGCCGGACCCTTCCGTGAGGGCGGCCTTGAGTATCGAGATCACCGGCGTGATGCCACTGCCTGCGGCAAACAGCAGGAAGTCGTGGTCGAGGGACTTCGGGGTGAACACACCCGACGGCGGCAGCACCTCGAGGGTGTCACCGACGGCGACGTGGTCGCAGAGCCAGTTGGACCCGTATCCGTCGGAGGTGCGCTTGACCGTCACCTTGGGTGCGTCGTCGCTGAACGGTGAGCTGGCCAGCGAGTAGCACCGCGCGACCGAGCCGGTGCGGTCACTGGGTATGCGCAGGGTGAGGAACTGACCGGGTTTGTAGGCGAACTTCGCGGCGAGGTCGGCGGGGACGTCGAAAACCAGCGACCGGGAGTCGGACGTTTCCTCGACCACTTCGGACACCGTGAGCACCGCTGATCGTGAGCTGTGCGGCACCTCGACAGTCGTCATCGCGTGTGTAGTCCTCTCCATGATTCGCAGCGTCGAAACGCTCCTGCATCTGCCTCAAATATAGAACAGGTTCTAGTTTTTGCCTAGCGGGTCGCTCCAGCGTAACGAGCCCCGCCCTGACCGGTTCGGCCCGTGCCCACCTGGCCGATCGGAGAGTTCGTGCGCCGCAGTCGGACGGTTCGGGCCCGCAGGTCTGTGACGAGTGCCCGAAGTGAGTCACAGTGAATCTCAGCTGAGACGCCGATCACACCGGCAGACGGTTTTCCTTCCACCGGCAGCTCAGTTTCGACACCGACAACTTCGAGGAGACGGCCATGGCCATCGAGCTCAACCAGATCTGGGACTTCCCCATCAAGGAGTTCCACCCCTTCCCGCGGGCACTGATGGGAGTGGGCGCGCACGACATCATCGGAGTGGAGGCGAAGAACCTCGGGTTCAAGAGGACGCTGCTCATGACCACCGGTCTGCGCGGTTCGGGAATTATCGAGGAACTGGTCGGCAAGATCGAGTACCAGGGCGTCGAGGTGGTGCTGTACGACAAGGTGGAGTCGAATCCCAAGGACTACAACGTGATGGAGGCCGCGGCCCTCTATCAGAAGGAGAAGTGCGACTCGATCATCTCGGTCGGAGGTGGCTCCAGCCACGATGCGGCCAAGGGCGCTCGAGTGGTGGTCGCGCACGACGGTCGCAACATCAACGAGTTCGAGGGATTCGCGAAGTCGACCAACAAGGAGAACCCGCCGCACATCGCCGTCTCCACCACTGCCGGTACCGGTTCGGAAACCTCATGGGCGTACGTCATCACCGACACGTCCGACATGAACAACCCGCACAAGTGGGTCGGCTTCGACGAGGCGACCATCGTGACGCTGGCGATCGACGACCCGCTGCTGTACTACACCTGCCCCCAGCACTTCACGGCCTACTGCGGATTCGACGTACTCGCCCACGGCAGTGAGCCTTACGTGTCCCGTCTCGATTTCGCACCGTCTCTGGGCAACGCGCTCTACTCCGTCGAGCTAGTGGCGAAGAACCTGCGGGAGGCGGTGTTCGAGCCGCGCAACCTGAAGGCCCGTGAGGGAATGATGAACGCGCAGTACATCGCCGGGCAGGCATTCAACTCCGGTGGTCTCGGCATCGTGCACTCCATCTCGCACGCGGTCAGTGCGTTCTTCGACAGCCACCACGGTTTGAACAACGCGATCGCCCTTCCCCGCGTGTGGGAGTACAACCTTCCCTCGCGGTACGAGCGCTACGCGCAGTTGGCAGGGGCGTTGGGTGTCGACACCCGGAACCTCACCACGGTGCAGGCCGCGGACGCCGCCGTCGAGGCCGCGATCCGGTTGGCCAAGGACGTCGGTATCCCCGACAACTTCGGGCAGGTCCGCACCGACTCGTACGAGAAGAACCAGATGAACACCAAGAAGTACGAGGGCCGCGGCGACACCATCCGGGGCGACGAGAAGACTATCCGCGCCATCTCCGAGCACATCCAGGGTGACTGGTGCACGCCCGGAAATCCCCGTGAGGTGACGGTCGAGTCGATGGTGCCCGTCGTCGACCACGCGATCAACAGCTCGTACTAGCTCCACCGAACTCGCGTCCGGGGCGGGCGTGTCCCAGCCTTTGCCCCGTGTCTCGGCCTGGCCCCGCCCCGGACGCGTTCCCACGACCGACACTGCTGACGAAGGACGGAAGCCGCACTATGACCGCACCGCACACCGCTCCATCCCTGGCGGATGTCCGCTTCGCCGATGGAATCGAACTGAAAGCAGCCCTGCGCGAAGTCGACTACATCGCCGACGACGAGTTCTCGGTCGTCGTACACCTGGCGACCGCGCTCGACCGGCCGCTCCTCCTCGAGGGCCCCGCCGGTGTCGGGAAGACGGAGTTGGCGAAGTCCCTGGCGGAGGCCGCGGGCCGCAGGCTCGTCCGGTTGCAGTGCTACGAAGGTCTCGACGACAACCGTGCACTGTACGAGTGGGATTACGCCAAACAACTGCTGCACGTGCAGATGCTGCGCGATCGGCTCAGTGATCAGGTGGCCGCGTTCGACGACGTCGCCGACGCGTCGAGGTTTCTGGCGGCGCAGGATTTCGGTCTGTACTCGGAAGCATTCCTGTCGGTACGGCCGCTACTCGAGGCGATCCTGTCGCCGGAACCTGTGGTGCTGCTCGTCGACGAGGTGGACCGCACCGAGGAATCGATGGAAGCGCTGCTGCTCGAAGTTCTCGCCGAGGGACAGGTCACCATTCCCGAGATCGGCACGTTCACCGCCCGTTCTGCGCCGTGGGTCATCCTGACCTCCAACGACACTCGCGAGCTCTCGCCCGCCTTGAAACGGCGCTGCCTCCACTACCACCTCGACTACCCGACCCCCGAACGTGAGCGGGACATCGTGACCGCCCGTGCGCCCGAGGTGGAATCGGCCGTCGCGGCGGATGTCGTCGAACTTGCGCGGACTCTGCGCGCACTACCGTTACGCAAGAGCCCGTCCATCGCTGAGGTCATCGACGCCGCCCGCGCCGCGGTGGTGCTGAAGGCGACCGGTGTGGCGATCACATCGCAGTCGGCGATCCGCGACATCCTCCTCGCTGCGCTGCTCAAGTACACCAGCGATGTCGATCTTGCTCGCGGCCGACTCGACGGCGTGGCGAACCCGGCCCCGGCGCCGGCGCCGGAGGCTGACGGTAGAGAGCGCGTCACCGTCGCATCCCGTCCGGCCAACACGACCACAGCGGTGTTCCGCGGACACGGCGGCCGCGACCGCGGTGGCATCGGCGTCGGCAACGGCCGTACTGCGAGGCGATGACGATGTCCGCGGTCCGAGGCGCGCCGGCGCCCGAGTCGCAGCTCCTCGATGTGCTGGCGGCGTCGTTCGGCGCACTGCTGCGCCGGTACGGTGTGGCAGCGTCTGCGGCGGAGGTGATCGACGTCCGGCGTGTGCTGGGGCTCGTCGGCGCACGGCAGCCGGACACCACGCGGGCCGCGCTGCGCGCGGTCTGCGCCAAGTACCGCTACGAGCAATCGGGATTCGACCGGGCCTTCGACGTGTTCTTCGGTGCTGTCGCCACGGCCGCCCCCGATCTCCGCGCACCGTCCCGAACCGAGTTCGCGGAGGGGCTTCCCACTGCCCTCCAGGTTGCCGACAACGTCGACACGGCCCGCTATGCCGAATACAACGAGCGCGCCGCGGAAGTCGGCGACCACTTCGATACGCCGGAGGCCGAGAAGGGTTTCAATCCTCACAAGGATGACGACGACGTCAGCATGACGTCGAGCGATGCCGAACTGTCCGTCGACTCCGAGGCCGATTCGGGCCGACGCGGCGTCACCTACACCGTCGACGTCTCGCGGGCGGCGAGTACTGCCGTCGGTGACCTGGCGACGTCGACGAGTGGCGCCGTCGTGGGGTCGCTGTCCTGGGACGATCCGGCGTCGATTCTGGCGTGGCTCGACGCCTACGACCCCAGCGCGGTGTACTCGGACTCCGGTGTCGACGAGCCGCTGACTGCTGCCCAGTTGAATCGTCTGGCAGACGCAGTCGAGGCGTTCGTCGGAGCGCTGGCCGACGCCCGGGACGCCGCCGGGCAGGCCGCTGCGGATGTCCCGACGGCGGACGGCCAGGGTTCGGCGGTCTCACGCGCCGAGGTCAATCAGGCATGCCACGAGATCCTTCGGCGGATGCGTGGCCCCGCGCGTCCCCGTCCGAGGGAGCTGACCGCGGGACGGCTGGACATGCGGCGCACGGTCCGTGCGAGCCTGCGGACCGAGGGCGTGCCCTTCCGCTTGATGGTGAAGGCGCCGCGTCCTGACCGCGTACGTGTGCTCGTTCTCGCCGACGTCTCGCTGTCCGTTCGACCGGTCACGGCCTTCACCCTGAGGTTGGCGCAGGCGATGCACCGCCGCGCGAGTCGATGCCGAGTCCTGGCATTCGTGGACAGGCCCGTCGATGTCACGGACACACTCCTCGCGGGTGGAGACGACGACGCACTCGCTGCCGTGCTCGCCGATCCCCGCATCGATCTCGAGGCGAGCAGCGACTACGGCCGGGTGTTCTCCGAGGTCCTCACCGCGTTCGGCAACGAGGTTCACTCGCGCACCTCGGTGCTCGTCGTGGGTGACGGAAGGGGCAACGGATTGCCACCGGGCCTCGACGAGTTCGCCGCTCTGCGGAGAAAGGTGCACCGCCTCGCGTGGATTACGCCGGAGCCCGAGCGGTACTGGGATCAGGCGTCGTGCGCGATGCCTCGGTACGCCGAAGTCTGCGACCGAGTGGTAGTTGCGCGGGACGCGGTCCAACTGTTGGCCCGCGCCGCCGAACTGGGTCACGCGTTGCGATGAACGGCCCCCGCCGAGTGTGCCTCCGATACCGTGGCCGGGGATATCCTGAGGGCACGTCATCGAGAGGTGAGCGCATGGTGCCGACGGCTGAAGATCCCTCGAGACCCAGCGCGATGTGGCGTCGAACGTCGCGACGGAGTTGGCAGCGGCTGGATTCGAGGAGGCGCACGAGATCGGGCACGGCGGCTTCGGGGTCGTCTACCGGTGTGTTCAGCCGGAGCTCGACCGCACGGTGGCGGTCAAGGTCCTCACCGCCGAACTCGACCAGGAGAACACGGCGCGGTTCTTCCGTGAGCAGCGGGCCATGGGCAGGCTGACCGGACACCCCAACATCGTCAATGTCCTCCAGGTCGGTGTCACCGGAAGCGGTCGTCCCTACATCGTGATGCCCTACCACCCGCAGGATTCACTCGACGCCCGGATCCGGAAGAGCGGTCCGCTTCCACTGGGCGAGGTCCTTCGGCTCGGTGTGAAGATCGCGGGGGCTCTGGAGACGGGGCACCGCCTCGGCATCCTCCATCGCGACGTCAAACCCGCCAACATCCTCCTCACCGACTACGGCGAACCCGCGTTGACCGACTTCGGGATCGCGCACATCTCCGGGGGATTCGAAACGGCGACCGGAACGGTGACGGGATCGCCGGCGTTCACGGCACCCGAAGTTCTGCGGGGCGATCCGCCGAGCCCGGCCTCGGACATCTATGGCCTCGGCGCCACGCTGTTCTGTGCGGTCACCGGTCACGCGGCGTTCGAACGCCGGAGCGGGGAGCAGGTCATCGCACAGTTCCTCCGGATCACCTCGCAACCCGTCCCGGATCTGCGGGAGAAAGGCATTCCCGAGGACGTGAGCGCGGTGGTCGCGCGCGCGATGGCGGCCGACCCCGCTGACCGACCCGCGACCGCTGCGGAACTCGGTGACGCGCTGCGGCAGATGCAAGCAGACAATGGACTCCCCGTCGACGATATGGCCGCCCCGCGGGATGCGCCCGGCCGATCGCAAGTGAGGTCCCGTCTACCAGCGCAGCCCACGGCACATTCGCTGATCGGCGCCGACGGTAACCTGCCACTCGAACTGACCAGCTTCATCGGTCGGCGACGCGAGCTGACGGAGGCGAAGGCGAAGCTGTCCGATGCGCGCCTGGTGACCCTGACGGGCATCGGCGGTGTCGGGAAGACGCGTCTCGCGCTCCGTGTGGCCGCCGACGTCCGACGCGGATTCGCCGACGGCGCGTGGTTGGTGGAACTCGGAGAATTGCACGACGAATCCCTTCTGGTCGACGTCGTCGCGGCGGCCCTGGGCCTGCGGGACGGGCCGGCGAGTTTGTTGAAAGACACCCTCGTGGACTTTCTGGCCACGCGCCGGATCCTGCTCGTATTCGACAACTGTGAACAGGTGGTCGGCGCGGTCGCGAGACTGTCCGAGAGCTTGCTTCGTAGCTGTCCGGATCTGCGGATCCTGGCGACGAGCAGGGAACCCCTCGGGATCGGCGGAGAAGTCGTGCTTCGGGTTCCCCCGCTGACCGTCCCCGACTCGGCCCGCCCCCCGTCCCTTCAGGCAATGCCCCGGTACGACGCAGTCACGTTGTTCGCTGACCGCGCCGCCGCCGCGGTGCCGGGCTTCGAGCTCACCGAGGAGAACACGGAGACAGTGGCGCTGATCTGTCAGCGACTGGACGGTTTGCCACTCCCGATCGAACTGGCGGCAGCGCGGCTGCGGGCCATGTCGGCCGAGCAGATCCTGCGTCGCCTGACAGACCGTTACGCTCTGCTGACCCTCGGCAGCAGGGGCGCACCCACGCGGCAGCAGACTCTGCGTCTGTCGATCGATTGGAGTTATGAGCTCTGCAGCCAGCAGGAACAGCAGTTGTGGGCGCAGCTGTCGGTGTTCGCCGGGAGTTTCGAACTCGACGCGGCCGAAGGCGTGTGCGCAGGCCCTCCCTATGCCGAAGACTTGCTCGATACGGTCACCTCGCTGGTGGACAAATCAATCCTCATCCGTGAGGAATCGGCCTCGGTGGTTCGGTTCCGCATGCTCGAGACACTGCGTGACTACGGCAGCGAAAAGTTGACGGAAGCCGGCGAAGCCGACCGGCTGAGGCGGCGGCACCGGGACTGGTACCTGCAGTTGGCCGAAACTGCGAAGGCGGAGTGGATCAGCCGCGAGCAAGTGACGTGGATGCGCCGCCTCGCTCGCGAGCAGCCGAACCTGCGGGAGGCGATGAAGTTCTGTCTGACCGAGCCGAATTCGGTGTCCGGGTTGCGATTCGCGACCGCCTTGTTTCTGTTCTGGCTCTCCCGAGGCATGTTCAGCGAGGGCCGCCACTGGCTCGACCGTTTCCTGGAGACCTCGCCGGTCGAGGTCAGCGAGGAACGGGTCGCGGCGCTGTACGGAAACAGTGTGCTGGCCGAGGCCCAGAACGACGTGGCTGCCGGGGCGTCGCTGGTCGCGGAAGGGAAGACGCTCGCGGCACAGACGGACAACGTCGTGATCCGCGCGCACATCTCTCATGCCGAGGGTGTGCTGAAGTTGTTCACGGGTGATCTGCCCGGCGCGCTCGAGTGTTTGGAATCCGCCCTCGAAGTGTCCGGGGACTGTGGCCGGCCGGCCCTGCACATCGAGGTCCTGGACTCGCTCGGCACCGTCAGGACACTGCTCGGAGACTCCGCTCGGGCGATCGAGTATTACGAGCGGGTCCTCGAGATCACCGAATCGACCGGCGAGTCGATGTACCGATCGCACACGATGTGGGCGATGGGCGTAGCCGTGTGGCGTCAGGGTGATGTCCGGCAGGCATCCCGATATGTCGAGGACGGGCTCGCATTGGCCAGGCGGGTCGACAGCGCGGTCACCCTGGCAACCTGCCTGGAAACGTTGGCGTGGTTCGCGGGCGACCACGATCCACGACGCGCCGCGATTCTGATGGGAGCGGCGGAGTCGGTCGCGAAATCTACGAGAAGCTCCACGGTGCTGTTCCCCTATTTACTCGTCTATCACGAGGAGTGCGAACAGCATGCGCGCAGTGCCCTCGGAAGAAAGGAATATGAGTCGGCGTGGGACGAGGGCAGGACGCTGGCCGTCGACGACGCTGTGGCGTTCGCTCTAGGCGAGCAGTCTCCCAAGCGTCCTTCCTCTTCGCGCGCCGGCGCCGACCTGACGAAACGAGAGCGAGAGGTTGCAGACCTGGTGGCCGAGGGCTTGACCAACAAGCAGATCGCTGCCCGGCTCGTGATTTCACCTCGCACCGCGCAGGGGCACGTCGAACACCTTCTCGCCAAGCTCGGCTTCGCCTCTCGGACTCAGATCGCGGCCTGGGTCGTGGAGCAGGGTCGGACCTGATCACGGCTGCTGCCTACCTACCCGATCGGGTAGGTGCCGGACCTGCCCTTCGGTCAGTGTGCGCGTCCGTCCCTGCCCGTAGAGTCGAGGTTCAGCGCTTGTAACCTGGATCACATCACGGGGGCGTGGGAGGAGTGTCGTCTTGTCTGTGTCGTATCCGGTCACCCGCACCACCGCTACCGACCGGCTGGTCAAATTCCATGCACCGGAAATCGTCTTCGGTATCGGGTCGATGGTCGAGGCCGCGCACGCCGTCCTCCGCCTCGGCGGCTCGCGGCCGATGCTGGTCACCGACCCCGGGTTGATCGACGCCGGCTGGGCGGCCGAACTGCAGGACCAGCTCCGGGAACAGGGACTGACGCCCGTTGTATGGAGTGCGTTGACGCCTAATCCGAAGGATCACGAGGTCGCGGCCGGCCACGAGGCCTACCAGGAAGGTGGATGCGATGTCTTGATCGCGCTCGGAGGCGGTTCGGTGATCGATGCCACCAAAGGAATCGCGGTGCTCGCCGCGAACGGGGGCAGCATTCTCGACTACGAAGGGGTGGATCAGGCGACCAGTCCGATCCCTCCTCTGGTCATGGTCCCGTCCACGTCCGGCACCGGTGCCGACGTGTCGCAATTCTGCATCGTGACGGACACGGCCCGAGGTACTAAGATCACGATCATCGGCCGCGCGCTCGTTCCCGACGTCACCGTGATCGATCCCCGCCTGCTCACGACCATGCCGGAGTGGCTCAATGCGGCCACCGGGCTCGACGCGCTCACACACGGCATCGAGGCGTTCGTCTCGCTGGCGCACAACCCGCTTACGGACCATCACGCACTTCGCGCGATCGGGCTGGTCACCGACACCCTGGTCCACACCATCGAAGACCCGCTGGAGATGGAGCCGAGAGCGGTCATGGCCCAGGCGAGCCTCGAAGCGGGCTTGGCCTTCACCAACGCCATTCTCGGTGCGGCGCATGCCATGAGCCATCAGGTCGGTGGACTGCTCGACCTGCCGCACGGCGTGATCAACGGTGTCCTGCTTCCACACGTGATTCGGTTCAATGCGGCCAGCGACGCTGCCCCGTTCGTGGCGATCGCGGCGGCACTCGGACTGGAGGAACATCGCGGAACCCCCGAGGAAGCGGCCCTCGCGGTCGCGGACCGAGTGGAGCGTTTGGCTCGGGAGGTCGGTGTGCCGCGAGGACTGGGGCAGTTGGGTGTGCGTGAAACCGACCTTCCGCGGCTCGCGGAGTTCGCCCTGCGGGACGCCTGCATGTCCACCAATCCGCGGACGGCCACACACCAGCAGATGGTGGCACTTTTCCGGACTGCGATGTGAGCCGATGAACGCCCCGGACCTCTCGGCACTCACCGGACTCCGGTCGGGCAAACCGACGTTCTACCCGCAGTACCGCGGCGCCGCCGAACGTCTCGAGCGCGTCGTCCATGCGCTCGAGCTCATCTCTCGGGCGCTGGTGCGAACGGTCGAGGGGCCCGAGACGTTGATCTGCGCGGTGGCCGAGGCGGCGCGTGCACACCTCGACGCGCGCTGGGTGGCTTTCGCCCTGGCGGACGGCATGCTGCCCGATGCCGGTCCCCGCCGGCTGGTTCTCGGACCGGACGCCACCCCGTTTCTGGTCGACAACGTCGAGGGACCTCCGCTGCCGGACGAGGTGGTCACGTGTCTCGGCGACATCAGGTCCGCCCGCACCGGCAGGGCGCCCGTCATCGACGCGCACCATGCTTTCGTGCCGATCGTGCTCGAGGGCGGAGTGGTGGGAGCCTTTGCCGCGTGGACAGCGCCGCAACGCACACTCGACACCACCGATGGTGCGGTACTGAGTATCCTGGCGAGCCAGACCGCGGTAGCCCTGCAGAATTCGGCGCTCTACCAGCGCGGGCAGCGGCTCCTTGAACACGCCGAGCACGCATACGCGGAGGCGCGGCGGACCGCGTCGGATCTTGCGGTCCGCAACGCCGAACTCGAGTCCACCCAACGTCAGCTCGGCGCCGCGCACCGGCATCAGGTACTCGACGAGGAACGCCACCGCATCGCCCGTGAGCTCCACGACAGCGTCACGCAGGCGGTACTGTCCGCCGGAATGCAGATCGAGGTCTGCAGGAGCGGAGTGCCCGACGACGAACGTCGCGAAAGACTCGACCTGGCCAAGGATCTCACTCGTCGCGCGGTCGAGCAGTTACGCTCGGCCATCTACGCGCTCAATCACTCCAAGAGTTCGGACCGCACGTCGCTGCCCGGGATGCTCGAGCAGCTCGGTGTGGTGCACATGCCCGACGACCTCGAGGTCAGCGTCCGGGTCGGCGGAACACCGGCGGAGCTGTCGTGTGACCGCGAGCACGCGCTGCTGCGCATTGCCGGCGAGGCCTTGTTCAACGCTGCTGTCCACGCCAACGCGACGCGCGCCGTTCTGCGCCTGACCTATTCGGCGGATTCTGTACTCCTGTCCGTCGCTGATGACGGGGACGGGGATCCGAAGCAGATGCGGCTCATGTTGCGGATGGCGGCAAACAACGACCTGGACGGACACCATCGCGGTCTGGCGAACATGCAGGCCCGGGCTGCGGAATTCGGTGGAACCTTCGAAGTGGCCAGGGCGCGACTCGGCGGCGTGCGAGTGGCTGCACGAATTCCTCTCGGCGACAGACCTTCCGGGGGAGACAACGACAACGAGGTGGAGCGATGACGATGCGAACTCCTATGCAGGACGAGGCGAGGGCTGCACGAGCAACGTCGGTGGTCCGGCTCGTCCTCGTCGACGATCACGCGATTCTTCGGCAGGGGCTGCGCTCGGTACTCGAGCGTGAACCGGATCTCGAGGTGGTCGGGGAAGCGTCCACGAGCGGGGAGGCACTCGACGTCGTCGGACAGGTGAAACCCGACGTCGTGTTGATGGATCTCAAGCTGTCGGCGGCATCCGATTACGAGGGGCTCGTGCTGTGCGCGCAGTTGTCGTCCGCGAACAAAGGACTGGGACTTCTCGTGCTGACAACGTTCCTCGACGAGCAGCTGGTGGTCCGTGCCGTGCAAGCCGGCGCCCGGGGATACGTGGTGAAGGACGTGGACACGACCGAACTGGTGCGCGCCATCCGCGCGGTCTCGCGTGGAGAAAGCGCATTCGACTCGCGGAGTGCTTCCGCGGTGATCCGGTCGCTGAACGGGCAGACGACCCCGCGGGAAGGACTCACGGAGCGCGAACTCGAGGTCCTGCAACTGCTGGCCACCGGATTGTCGAACGCGAAAATCGGTGAACGGCTCTTCATCTCGGCCACCACCGTGAAGTTCCACGTCAGCAACATCATGCGCAAGCTCGACGTGGGTAGGCGCGCGGAGGCCGTGTACGAGGCGGGCAAGCTCGGACTGATCTGAAACAGCCGTGACCGGTAGTCGATCGGCGTACCGTCCCTACCATGGCTGTTGCGATTTCGGTGGAGAAACTCGTGAAGACGTTCGGCGCCACCCGCGCGCTGGACGGCCTGGATCTCGAGGTGCGCGCCGGTGAGGTGCACGGTTTCCTGGGGCCGAACGGCTCCGGCAAGTCGACCACCATCAGGGTCCTGCTCGGACTGCTCCGCGCCGACTCCGGTACCACGCGTCTACTCGACGGGGATCCGTGGCGTGATTCGGTGTCGTTGCACCGCAGGCTCGCCTACGTTCCGGGTGATGTGAATCTGTGGCCCAATCTCACCGGGGGTGAGGCGATCGATCTCCTCGCGGGGTTGCGCGGCGGTCTCGACGAGACCCGGCGTGCAGAACTGCTCGAGCGGTTCGAACTCGATCCGACGAAGAAGGCGCGCACGTACTCCAAGGGCAACCGGCAGAAGGTCGCGCTGGTGGCCGCATTCGCGTCCGACGTCGAACTGTACGTGCTCGACGAACCCACGTCCGGGCTGGATCCGCTGATGGAGTCGGTGTTCCAGGACTGCGTCGAGGAGATGTCCGACTCGGGGCGGACGATCCTGCTGTCGAGCCACATTCTCGCGGAGGTCGAGGCGCTGTGCGATCGGGTGAGCATCATCCGCGAGGGCCGGACCGTCGAGACCGGCACACTGGCGGAACTGCGTCATCTCACGCGTACGTCGATCACGGCCGAGACACAGCGGCCGGTGACCGGACTCGAGAGCATCGAGGGGGTTTACGACGTGCGGGTCGACGGCCTGCACTCTCGATGTGAGGTGGACACCAGTGCGATCGACGGGGTGCTGCGCCACCTGCTGTCGTTCGGCATCTCGTCGCTGACGTCGACGCCACCGACCTTGGAGGAGTTGTTCCTACGGCACTACGGCGACGAACTGGCCCGTGAGGGCGTGAACCACCGGCGCGCCGAATCCGGGGCGCAGACACGATGAGCGCCGTGACGGCACCGGAGAAGGTGGGGCGCGGGCAGTACGCGGGAACCGCCCGGCTGGTGCGGCTCGCGTTACGCCGTGACCGTGTCCAGCTGCCGGTGTGGTTACTCGCACTCGCAGCGCTGCAGGCGTTCTCGGCGTCGAGTGTGCTCGGCCTGTACCCCACGGAGGGTGACCTGCGCAGTTTCGCGGTGGCCACTGCGGCATCACCGGTCGCGCTGGCCACCAACGGACTGGTGTCCGGGTACAGCGTCGGTGCCGTGCTCGCCAGCCAGATCGTCATGCCGCTGTCTCTCGCTGCCGGCCTGATGACCACCCTGCTCGTCGTGCGGCATACGCGGCAGAACGAGGAGACCGGCCGCGCCGAACTCGTCGAGGCCGCCGTCGTCGGGCGCAGAGCCTTGCTCACGGCCGCACTGGTTGTCGCGGTCGGCGCCAATCTGCTTCTCGGACTGATCAACGTCGTCGTTCTGGTCGCGGAGGGTCTGCCGTTCGCGGGTTCTGTGGCTCTGGGCGCGGCTGTCGCGGGGGCCGGCATCGCGTTCGCCGCCGTCGCCGCTGTCACCGCGCAGGTGACGGACAGTGCCCGCACCGCCAACGGACTGGCCGGCGCCGCCCTGGGTGTGGCGTTCCTGCTGCGTGCAGTGGGCGACATGACGGGGACGGTGACGGAAAACGGCACCCGGGTGGTGAGTAGCTGGCCGACCTGGCTGTCGCCGATCGGCTGGGCCGAACAGGTCCGTTCTTACGACGACAATGCCTGGTGGGTGCTGGTGTTGCCCGTCCTGTTTGCACTCACGGTCGGCTCGGTCGGCTTCGCCCTCACCGAACGCCGGGACATCGGCTCGGGCCTCGTACCGACCCGACCCGGCCCCGCCCGCGCGTCCGGGTTGTTGCCGACGCCGCTCGGCTCGGCGTGGCGGATACAACGGACGATCCTGTTCTGGTGGGCATTCGGCATCACCGTCCTCGCCGTGGTGTACGGCGCAATCGCGGACCAGATCGACGACTTCCTCGGCGAGGGCGAGCAGGTGGCCGACATGATGGAGCAGCTCGGTGGCGGTACCACCGACATGGTCGATGCCTACTTTGCCGCCATCTTCGGCATGATGGCGATCGCGGTCGCGGGCTACGCCGTACAGGCATTACTCCGAATGCGGGGTGAGGAATCGGCGGGACGACTCGAACCGGTTCTCGCGACAGCGCTCTCACGTCCGCGGTGGATGCTCGCGCATGTAGGCCTGGTCGTGTCGGGAATCGTTGTCCTGCAAGCACTGACCGGGGCGGCAACAGGGCTCGCGTACGGTCTCGTGACCGACGACGTACCGGGAAAGGTGGTGCATCTGACCGGTGCCGCTCTGGTCTTCGTGCCTGCGATCGCAGTGGTCGCGGCCGTGGCGGTGGTGTCGTTCGGTGGTGCCCCGGCCTGGTCGACCGGGATCTCCTGGGGCGTGCTCGCCGCCTGCCTGATCTTCGGATTCCTCGGACCACTGCTCGGTCTGCCTCAGGTGGTGCGCGACCTGTCGCCGTTCACACACGTCCCCGCCGTTCCCGCGGCGGAGGTGACGGCCGCGCCGCTCGTGCTGCTCGCGACGATCGCCGTCGTCGTGATCGCCGTCGGGGTGGTGCTGTTCCGGCGACGCGACATCACCAATTCGTAGCCTGCGCGAGGTCGTCGAGGGGTACGGCGAGGACTCGGGCCAGAGCTGCAATTGTCGTAAATGCCGGAGTGGGCATCCGGCCGGTCTCGATCTTGCGCAGAGTCTCCGGTGAAATCGCCGCCTCCTGAGCAACTTCGGCGAGAGTGCGATCGCCCCGGGCACGGCGCAGATACGCCCCCAAGCGCTGACCTGCCGCCAGTTGGGCCGGAGTGAGCGGGAGACGCACCATGCCACCAGCCTACTCGACGGTTGGTATAAAAATACCGGACCATCGACTATGGTGGTATTTTAATACCGGCTATCGGGTCGGATGGAGAGGAAAATCTGTGCTGGAATTGAAGACCCCTCGGGAGATCGAAGCGATGCGCGTCACCGGTGTATTCATCGCCGAGCTGCTCGACGACCTCGCCTCCCGGGCCGAGCCGGGGGTAAACCTGCTCGAACTCGAACACCGCGCCCGCCAGCTGATTACCGACCGCGGTGCCCAGTCGTGCTACTGGGATTACGCGCCGTCGTTCGGGCGAGGGCCGTTCCGCAATGTCATCTGTCTGTCGGTCAATGATGCAGTGCTGCACGGGCTTCCGCATGACTACGTTCTGCGTGACGCAGACCTGCTGAGCATGGATATCGCGGTATCGATCGACGGGTGGGTCGCCGATTCGGCGCGGAGTGTGATCGTGGGTGTTCCGCGGCCGGAGGACGAGCGTCTCATCGAGGCGACCGAGCGTGCCCTGGCGGCGGGGATTGCCGCTGCGCTGCCCGGTAACCGCTTGGGCGACATCTCTGCTGCGATCGGCGCCGTCGCCGCCGACTACGGGTACCCGGTCAACACCGAATTCGGTGGCCACGGACTCGGGCGCACCATGCACGAAGACCCCCACGTGTCCAACATGGGACGCGCCGGACGTGGTCTGAAGCTGAAGCCTGGATTGACCCTCGCACTCGAACCATGGCTCGCCGCCGGCACCGACAAAATCATCTACGACGACGACGGGTGGACCATCCGCTCGGCCGACGGGTCCCGTACCGCACACAGCGAACACACCATCGCCGTCACCGACGGCGCGCCACTCGTGCTGACGTGTCGGGATCACGTCGCGGCTCCTGAGTAGTGGTCCGGCGGCTTCGAAACCCTGCGCGGCAATGTGATTCGCGCTGTCTATTGCTCTGGTGGCCCGCAGTTGCTAGACTCGAACGAAGTTTCGAACGGCCTTGGGGGAGGTTGGTTATGGGGGAGTTAGCGGTACCGGATCTGGACGAGGTGCGTGCGTTCACCGCACGGCTTCGTCTGGCTTCTGCCGACGGCGATGCGGGGTTGGGCATCGATCTACTCGATGCGATCGAGACGATGAAGTCGGTGGGCTGCGCAGTGCAGGCGGTGATCACCGACGACGTCGCCACGAGTATCCGACAAGACCGTGAAGCTCGACAACTGCCGCGGTCCGAGTGGGACCGGGGGATTGCGTCGCAAATTACATTGGCGCGCAGGGAATCCCCGAACCGAGGTGGCCGGCATCTGGGGTTCGCGCGGGCGTTGGTGCATGAAATGCCGCACACCCTGGACTTGTTGCGATCGGGGCGGATGAACGAATGGCGGGCCACATTGTTGGTACGGGAGACAGCCTGTCTGTCAGCGCATGATCGGGGGATCGTCGATCGCCGGTTGTGCACGGACCCAGGCATTCTCGACGGAGTCGGCGACCGGGGTCTGGTTGCACGAGCAAAAGCCCTGGCGGTCGAGCTCGATGCCGCGGCGGTCCTCCGAAGGCACCGCAAGGCAATCTCGGAGCGACGGGTCACCACCCGTCCGGCGCCGGACTCGATGGCGTATCTCAGCGTGTTGATGCCTGTGGAACAGGTTGTCTGCCTGCAGGCCACGCTGGGCCGGGACGCCGACAGTCTCATCGCCACCGGCAACAGTAGTGGCCGCACCCGCAATCAGGTGATGGTGGACCTGTTGTTCGCGCGCGGCACCGGAGCGTCACTGGCGTCAGGTGTGCCGGTGTCGGTGAACCTGGTGCTGTCGGACGAGTCGCTGCTGGCCGGCGGCCACGAGGCGGCCCACCTGAATGGGTTCGGGCCGGTGCCGGCGGGGATAGCACGACACATGGTTGCTGACGCCATCGATGGAGTTGCCGAGACGACATTGCGGCGGGTGTATTCGTGCCCACAGTCGGGGGCGTTGACGGCGATGGAATCCCAGTCGCGCACGTTCCCGAAGAGCCTGAAGACGCTGATCGATCTCCGGGACCGCACCTGCCGCACACCGTGGTGCGATGCCCCGATCCGCCATCACGACCACATCCGCTCGTACAGCAACGCGGGTGCGACCAGCGCGGACAACGGGTCCGGGCTGTGCGAGGCCTGCAACTACGCGAAGGAAGCACCGGGATGGAACGCCCGCCCGCTACGCAATCCCGGCCGCACCCACCTCATCGACCTCGGCACCCCGACCGGACACCACTATCGCTCCACGGCCCCACCGCTACCGGCGGCCGCGCACCTGCGCGCATCGTGAGGCGGTCAGCAGTCGATGACGAGCCAGCCGCCGTGGTGTTCGAACACCGCGAACGGGCGTCCTGTCGCTTCGCCGAGCTTCGTGAGCGACCGGGTGTCGAATGTGCGGATATGTCCGTGGCACGCGGTTGCCTCGTCCTCATAGGGGACAGCAACGACAACCCGGTCGCGGGCAACGCGGAGGGCCTCGGATATCACCGCGGTACCGATGCTGTCGTCGACGTGTTCGAGGAGGTGGATGGCGGTGACGGTGTCGAAGCTGTCGTCGGGAACCGGTACGTGCGCGGCGTCGCAGACGAGGGTGTCCAGGTCCAGTCCGAGCTCTGGTGCCACGGCGTCGAGGAGGGTCATGGTGCCGGGCAGAATGTCGGTCGCGGTGACGGAGCGCCCCGCGCGGGCGAGTCGCAGGGGCAAGAATCCGAAGCACGACCCGAGGTCCAGGACGGAACCGCGGACGAGTTCCTCCGCCTTCTCGTGGATCGGTGCGAAGTCGGCGGTGCCGTCCAGTAATTCGTCGAGAGAGTTGCGGTAGTAGACGGTCCAGGCCTCGAGCGCACCGTCGACGGTGGAGCGCACAAGCCCGACCATGGTCGACTCGAACTCGTCCTGACCGAAGTCGGCGTCCTCGATCGACGCGGTCACCGAGGCCACGAGCCGCTCGCTCAGATCCCCCGGTGTCAGGGCATGCCGCACCCGCAAGTAGTCGCCGTCGCGAGTCAGCGTGAGCGGTCCGGCGGCGACGCGCTCTACCGTGACGTGGCCGTGTGACCAGAGACCGGATTCGCACGGAGCGAGAGAGTCGAAAGCGGGGGTGTCGAGAGTGGAGGACATTCGAGGCAACCTTGCCTAGTGGTGACGGCGGGAGGAGATCAGGTTCGTGTGTCGGGCTCGCCGAGGGAACTCAGCCCATCGTAAAGCGATTGCATTCCGCTGGCGAGTAGTTCGTTCAGTTCGAGGGAATCGTCATCGAGCCACTGCTCGTATGCCGACATCGCAACCCCGAGTAGGAGATAGCCGACAGTGCGCGGAATGTGGTCGGTGGGTGAGACTCCGAGTCGGCCGGCCACGTACTCGGCGATGACGTTGCGCCATCCTTCGTACATCACCACCGAATATGCCTGCAGCGCAGGTACCCGCAGAATGAGGCCCATTCGCTTGCGGTGATTGACTTCCTCGCTTGCAGGGAAGGCGTTGAACTCGAGGAGGGCGGCCGTGAGGCCATCCGCGATCGGAATGTCGTCCGGCTGTGCGGCGAGTTGAGCGCGCATCTCGGCGAGGTGGGCGTCGAAATCGCCCCACGGGATCGCATTCTTGGACGGGAAGTAGCGAAACAGGGTGCGCCGGGCGATGCCGGATGCCTCGGCGACCTCATCGACGCTGGTGGCGTCGAACCCTTGCCGGGTGAACAGCTCGATCCCCACGGTACTGATCCGGTCCTGCGTTGTGGACGGGCGTCGCCCTATCCGACTGGCTGGTTTTCGACGACTTTTCATGTTTCGTCCCTCCCGGTCTGTCATTCTGCACTCGATGCCATTACAGTGGTGAGGCGAGTCACAGAAGAACTCTCTATGACGGGAAGCATCCCAGTGACTCGCCCACGTATCACCGAACAGTAGGAGGAAATCATGTCCGATCGTGACAACAACGTGCTGGAGAACGACCTCGTCGAGGAATCTCTCGTCGAAGAGGTGTCGATCGACGGCATGTGCGGCGTGTACTGACATGCCCGAAGCACCCGCAGCGACCGGTACAGCCGGTATCGATCTCGATGTGGGCTGGAAGCTTCATCCGCAGGTGGCGCTGCGTCCCGAGCCGTTCGGGGCGCTGCTCTACCACTTCGGGACACGCAAGCTGTCGTTCCTGAAGAACCGCACAATCGTCGCGGTGGTGGAGGCCCTTCCCGACCACTCCGACGCCCGGTCCGCATTGCGGGCGCAGGGCATCGGGGACGACACCGCTCCGCAGTATGCGCGAGCCCTCGGCACTTTGGCCGAGTCGCACATGATCGTCCCCGCCTGACCAGCTCTCTTCGCCCCGTATCAGAGGATCCAGCCCATGACCTCCATGCTCGAAAGGCCCTCCGCGGTGACAACCCCCGTCGCTTCGCTCGCCCCGGTCGGCCGACTCGTCGACCAGTTCGAACTGGGACTCGACGCCCCGATCTGCCTCACGTGGGAACTGACCTACGCGTGCAACTTGTCGTGTGTGCACTGCCTGTCCTCGTCGGGGCGGCGTGACCCACGGGAGCTCAGCACCGAGCAGTGCAAGGCGATCATCGACGAACTGCAGCGTATGCAGGTGTTCTACGTCAACATCGGTGGCGGCGAGCCCACCGTGCGCTCCGACTTCTGGGAGCTCGTCGATTACGCCACCGCGCACCAGGTGGGAGTCAAGTTCTCCACGAACGGGGTGAAGATCGACAAGAAGGTTGCCGCCCGGCTCGCGGCGAGCGACTACGTCGACGTGCAGATCTCCCTGGACGGCGCGACGGCCGAGGTCAATGATGCCGTTCGTGGTCCGGGATCGTTCGCGATGGCGGTGCGGGCGCTGGAGAATCTGTCCGAGGCCGGTTTCAAGGACGCCAAGATTTCCGTGGTGGTCACCCGGCACAACGTGTCCCAGCTCGACGACTTCAAGGCCCTGGCGGACAAGTACGGCGCCACCCTGCGCATCACCCGGTTGCGCCCGTCCGGCCGAGGAGCGGACGTGTGGGACGAGCTGCACCCCACCCAGGCGCAGCAGCGTGAGCTGTACAACTGGCTGGTCGCCAACGGTGACGGCGTGCTCACGGGCGACTCGTTCTTCCACCTCTCCGCTTACGGTGACGCGTTGCCGGGTCTGAATCTCTGCGGCGCCGGCCGGGTAGTCTGCCTGATCGACCCGATCGGTGACGTATATGCGTGCCCCTTCGCCATCCACGAGCAGTTCCTCGCCGGAAATATCGTGGCGGACGGCGGCTTTCAACATGTGTGGCAGCACTCCGACCTGTTCCAGGAACTGCGGTCTCCGCAGACCGGGGGAGCGTGCAGCAAGTGCGCCCACTACGACTCCTGCCGCGGTGGCTGTATGGCCGCGAAGTTCTTCACCGGACTTCCGATGGACGGGCCCGACCCCGAATGTGTTCAGGGATACGGCGAGGCGGCGCTCGCAGGTGAGCGCGGCGACATTCCGAAATCCAGCGTCGACCACTCCCGCACCGGCCAGCGTCGGACTCCGCGGGCACCGGTTCCGCTGACGTTGATGGTGCGTCCGCCCGCAAAGATTTGTGACGAGAACCCGCTTGCGGGAATGGAACAGACGTAAACCGTCTGTCGGTATGAGAGGTTTTTTCGACATGGGTAAGAATCCGTTCTTCGAGACTGTGGCCGAGGCCCAGCGTCGCGCGAAGAAGCGTTTGCCGAAGTCCGTGTATGCGGCGCTCATCGCCGGTTCCGAGCGCGGGCTGACGGTCGACGACAATGTCACCGCGTTCGGTGAGCTGGGGTTCGCCCCGCACGCCGTCGGTCTCTCGGACAAGCGCGAGCTGTCGACCACCGTGATGGGGCAGAACATTTCGCTTCCCGTCGTGATTTCCCCGACCGGTGTGCAGGCGGTGCACCCCGACGGCGAGGTCGCGGTTGCACGTGCTGCGGCGGCCCGGGGGACGGCGATCGGCTTGAGTTCGTTCGCGAGCAAGTCGGTCGAAGAGGTCACCGCGGCGAATCCCCAGACTTTCTTCCAGATGTACTGGGTCGGTACCCGGGACGTGCTGATTCAGCGGATGGAGCGGGCTCGTGCGGCCGGCGCCACGGGGCTGATCATCACCACCGACTGGTCCTTCTCCTACGGGCGCGACTGGGGCAGCCCGGCCATCCCGGAGAAGATGGATCTGAAGGCGATGATCCAGTTCGCACCGGAAGGCATCACGCGTCCGAAGTGGCTTTACGAGTTCGCGAAGACGCGGAAGATCCCGGATCTCACCACACCGAACCTCGCGGCACCCGGTCAGGAACCGCCCACGTTCTTCGGGGCGTACGGCGAATGGATGCAGACACCGTTGCCCACCTGGGACGACATCGCGTGGCTCCGTGAGCAGTGGGGTGGACCGTTCATGCTCAAGGGTGTCATGCGCATCGACGACGCCAAGCGTGCCGTCGACGCCGGTGTCACGGCCATCTCGGTGTCCAATCACGGTGGTAACAACCTCGACGGCACACCTGCGCCGATTCGGGCGCTGCCCGCCATCGCCGATGCGGTCGGCGATCAGGTCGAGATCCTTCTGGACGGTGGCGTCCGCCGCGGCAGCGACGTCGTCAAGGCGCTCGCTCTCGGCGCCAAGGCTGTCATGATCGGCCGCGCGTACCTGTGGGGCCTTTCGGCGAATGGTCAGGCCGGGGTCGAAAACGTTCTCGACGTCCTGCGCGGTGGCATCGATTCGGCGCTCCTCGGACTGGGGCACTCGTCCATTCACGACCTCAGCGCATCCGACGTCGTGATCCCGCCCGGATTCGAACGCGTCCTGGGCGCCGAATCCTGACTCGACACGCGTAGATGGCTGCGCAGCTGACCGACCGGATCACCCTGGCGGGGCGTCATGCCTCCTCCAGGGTGCTCTTCGGTCCGCATGTCACGAATCTCGGTGTGCGACGGTCTATTTCCCCGCGTCACGTTGCGTACTACGAGCGGCGGGCAAGGGGTGGTGCGGGAATCGTCGTCACCGAGGTCGCGTCGGTGCACGCCTCAGACTGGCCCTACGAGCGCGCGCCACTCGCTGCCGACTGCGTTGACGGCTGGCGTGACGTCGTGTCGGCGTGCCGCCCACACGGCACTCTGGTGCTGGCCGGGCTGGGCCACACCGGACTCCAGGGCTCGAGCGCCTATTCACAGTCCGTGCTGTGGGGACCGTCCCGCGTGCCCGACGTGGTGTCGCGGGAGATGCCGATGCAGATGGAGCGGCGCGAAATCGAGGAACTCGTCGAGGGTTTCCGCGCCGCCGCGGCCCGTGTGGTCGAAGCAGACATGGACGGGGTCGAACTCGACGCCGGGCCGAGGGGGCTACTGCGTCAATTCCATTCGACGCTCACCAATGTACGCGGCGACGAGTACGGGGCCGACCGTCTCAGGCTCACCCGCGAGGTGATTGCCGCTGTCCGGGAGGAACTGGGTCCGGGGCGAGTACTGTCGCTGCGTCTTTCGTGCGACGAGCGGACGTCGTGGGGTGGCATCACACCCGACGTCGCCGCAGAGCAGGCGAAAACCCTGGCGGGTGCGCTCGATCTCGTGGTCGTGGTCCGCGGCGGCGCACTGTCGGTCACGGCGTACCGTCCCGATTTTCACACTCCGGCCGGATTCAACACGGATACGTGCTTGTCTGTTCGGCGGGCGGTGGCGGACGGCGTTCCGGTCGCCCTGCAGGGCAGCGTGATCGATCCCGCTCTCGCTCGGTGGGCGCTCGATGACGGTGTCGCGGACGTCATCGAGATGACGCGAGCGCAGATCGCGGATCCCGATCTGGTCGCCAAGATCCGGAGCGGTTCCGCGCCGCGCCCCTGCATCCTGTGCAATCAGACCTGCCGGGTGCGTGACCCCCGCAATCCTCTCGTGACCTGTGTCGGCAATCCGACCGCCGGGCACGAGGTCGTCGACCCACCGGAACCGCAACCGTATCCGTGTATATCCGCAGATGCGGAGACGGCGCTCGTGGTGGGCGGGGGGCCGGCGGGACTCGAAGCGGCGCGAATCCTCGCGACGTCCGGTCACAGTGTCACGGTCGCCGAGGCGGCAGACCGCCTCGGCGGTCTGGTGAGGACAGCCGCCGCCGATGCACCGCACCTGCAGCCTCTGACGGACTGGCTCGAAGCCGAGTGCCGGTCCTTGGGTGTCGATTTCCGCCTCGGTGTCACTGTGTCCGACGCGGACATCGATGCCGCCCACAAGAACGGGGTGACTGTGGTGGTGGCCACCGGTAGCCGGCCCCGCCCAGCGCCATTTCCCGTCGACGGGACCACCCAGTGCGTCGACGCCGTCGACGTGTTGAGCGGCGCCGCCCTGCACGAGGGTCCGGTTCTGGTCTTCGATCCGATCGGAGGCCCGATCGCGGTCGCCCTCGCCGAATGGCTCGCGGCGTCGGGGCGCGAGGTCGGTGTGGTGACTCCCGACCCGGTGGCCGGATCGCGTCTGGGCCCGAGCGGCGACCTGTTCGACGCCAACGGGCGTCTGCAACGGGCGGGTGTCGCCCGTCACGTGTCGAGCCGGATCGTGTCGGCGGGACACTCGGGTGCGCGGATCCGGAATCGGTACACCGGTACGGAAACAGTGGTGCCGTGTGCCGCCGTGATCGACTGTTCCCCCCGGTTACCCGACAACACTCTGCGCTCCGGCGCGGTTCGAGTCGGTGACTGCGTCGCTCCCCGAACACTTCTCGAAGCGATCCGCGAAGGCCGCCTCGAGGCACATGCCCTTCGGTTACCCGCGTCAACGAGAGATAGGACGATGTCATGGGACAGTTCGACGGCAAGGTAGCGTTCATCACCGGGGCCGCCCGAGGGCAGGGGCGGACGCACGCTGTGCGGCTCGCCCGTGAGGGCGCGGCGATCATCGCCGTCGACATCTGCGGACCGGTATCGACGTACAACACCTATGAACCGGCGACGCCCGACGATCTGGCCGAAACGGTGCGCCTGGTGGAGTCCGAAGGCGGCAAAATCCTCGCCGAGCAGGCCGACGTCCGGGACAGCGCCGCGCTGCGGGCTGTGGTGGATCGGGGCGTCGAACAGTTCGGGCGGCTCGACATCGTGATCGCGAATGCGGGCATCTGTAACTGGAGCAGATTCTGGGAGATGCCCGACGAGCAGTGGGAGACGCTGATCGATGTCAATCTCACGGGTGCGTGGAAGACATTGAAAGCGGCAGTGCCGGCTTTGATCGAGGGCGGGCGGGGTGGGTCCATCATCGTCGTGAGCTCGGTCGCCGGTATCAAACCCTTGCCGGGTCAGGCCAATTATGCAGCTTCCAAGTTCGGATTGGTCGGCCTGACGCAGACGGCGGCAAAAGAGCTCGGTGAGTACAAGATTAGGGTCAACTCGATTCACCCGTACGGTGTCAAGACCCCGATGGGCACCGACCCCGGCAGTCTGGTGATACTCGAGAAGCACCCCCATTATCTGTCGAGCTTCGGAACGATCCTCACCGAGCATCCGCTGGCCGGCACCGACGACATCACCGATGCGGTGCTGTGGCTGGCGGGTGACGGTTCCCGCACGGTCACCGGAAGTCAGGTCGCTCTCGACATGGGCAACACCAAGGTGTGAACACCGCCTACCGTCACCTCTTCACCCCGTTGCGCCTCGGACCGCTCACCGTGCGCAATCGGGTGGTTTTCTCGGCGCACCTCACGGGATACGCCGTCGACGGACTCCCCACCGAGCAACACGCCGCTTACTACGCGGCGCGCGCAAGGGGCGGGGCCGGGCTGATCATCTCCGAGGAACATGCCACCCATCCCGGTGACTGGCCGTACGAGAAGGTAATCGCGGGTTACCGCCCCGAGGTGGTGCCCGGGTATCGGCGGATCACCGACGCCGTGCACGAGTACGGCGTGCCGATCCTCGCTCAGCTCAACCACAACGGTGGTCAGGGGTCGAGCCTGTATTCACGCCGGCCACTGTGGGCGCCGAGTGCCGTACCCGACCCGTTGTTTCGTGAAGTACCGAAGGAGGTAAACAGCGGGGAGATCCGGACGCTGATCGAGGGGTACGCACTCGTCGCCGAGCAGTGCATCCGCGGCGGCTTCGACGGCATCGAACTGCAGTGCTCCCATTCTTCGCTCGTCCGTAGCTTCCTGGCGCCGGCGACCAACCAGCGCACCGACCGTTACGGGGGTTCGCTCCGCAACCGCGCACGGTTCCTCCTCGAGGTCGTGGCCGCGGTTCGCGAGGCGATCGGACCGGACCGTGCACTCGGGGTGCGGCTCGCCGGTGACGATCGGTTCGACGGAGGCGTGGAGCTCGACGAGGCCGTGGAGGTGGCGGCCTTCGTCGATTCCTGTGGGCAGGTCGACTACATCAACACCTCGATCGGGATGGCCACCGAAACCCTGCACATGATCGAAGCGTCGATGGCGGTGCCCCGCGGCTATGCACTGTTCATTCCGAACGCCATCCGGCAACGGGTGGGTCTTCCCGTGGTCGGTGTCGGACGGTTCACGGATCCAGCTCAGGCCGACCGGGCTTTGGCAGAAGGTCATTGCGACCTGATCGGTGTGGTGCGCGGACAGGTCGCCGATCCCGACTTCGCCGGGAAGGCGCTGGCGGGGGACACGGCCGGCATCCGGACGTGCCTGTCGTGCAATCAGGAATGCGTCGGCCGGATGGGCCTCGGCCGGTGGCTCGGTTGCGTCGTCAACCCGCGTGCGGGCAAGGAATCCGTGGCACTGCCCGAACCGCGGGTCCGCGGGCGCCGTGTTGTTGTGGTCGGGGGCGGTCCGGCGGGATTACAGGCAGCCGCGACGGCCGCGCTGCGTGGTCACACCGTGACGCTGTACGAGCGGGCGCGGGAACTCGGGGGACAGGTCCGTACTGCCGCAGTGGTACCCGGCCGCCGTGAATTACTCAGTCTGGTCACGAATTTGGAGAAGGAGTGCCGCCGCCTCGGGGTGGATCTGCGCACCGGCACACCGGCGACGGCAGAGGCCGTGGCCGGTTGCTCCCCGGACGTGGTGGTGCTGGCAACGGGAGCTCGTCCGGTGCGCCCCCACTGGGCCGGCCGATCCGATCGGATCGTGGATGTGCGCGACGTCCTCGAAAGACGGGCCGGGCCGCAGGGGACGGTGCTGGTGGTCGACGACCTGGGGTTCCATCAGGGAACGTCGGTGGCGGAGTTCCTTGCGGACGGCGGGTGCGAGGTCACGATCTGTACACCGGGAATGATCGTCGGTCAGGACCTCGGTATCACCCTGGACCTCGAGGGCTGGAACCAGCGGGCGCACCGCAAGGGCATCACCCAGTTGACCGAGGTGGTGCCGACCGGCAGTGATCCCGGCGAGCAATCGCGGGTCGCCGTTGCGTTGCTGCATCACCCGACCGGGCGGGTCAGCAGACTGACCGTCGATTGGGTGGTGGTTTCCGTCCATCAGGAGCCCGACGACGACCTGTGGGCCCCGTTGACTGACGCGGGCTTCGACGTGCATCGCATCGGCGACGTCCTCGCCCCGCGGCGTGCGCACTCCGCCGTCATCGAGGGTGAACGGGTCGCGTTGTCGCTCTGATGGCAGCGCCTTCTTCCGCCTCGCATAGCATCGGGGCATGACCGCTTCCGGGCCCCTCGAGGACGCAGTGTGGACGGATTTGGACCGCGGCGGGGCGACTGTCGCCGTCCCCGTCGGCTCCCTCGAGCAGCACGGCCCGCACCTTCCGCTGGACACCGACACGGCAATCGCCGCAGCGGTGACAGGGGCCTTGCCCGGCGTGCTGGCGGCGCCCGCGATTGCCTACGGAGCCAGCGGCGAGCACGAGGCGTTCCCGGGAACGGTGTCGCTCGGCGCGGATGCGCTCGACACGGTGCTGGTGGAGTACGGGAGGTCGGCGTGCCGCTGGGCGGGTCGGGTGCTGTTCGTCAACGGTCACGGCGGCAACGGTCCCGCGCTGGTCAAGGCTGTTGCCTTGCTCCGGTACGAGGGCCGGGATGTCGCCTGGGTACCCTGCGCCGTGCCGGGTGCAGATGCGCACGCCGGCCGTACGGAAACGTCCCTGTTGCTACACCTTTCACCCGACCGGGTACGTTTGTCCAGCGCCGAACCCGGCAATGTCGAACCTCTCGCAAGCTTGATGCCAAGACTGCGCGAAGGCGGTATGGTCGCCGTGTCGGCCAACGGCGTGCTCGGTGATCCGACGGGCGCCACGGCCGCGGAGGGGGCGCACTTGTTCGGCGCACTCGTCGAAGACGTGTCCAAGGCACTGGCCCGGTGGGAGCCGGGCCCCGATGGGAGGCTCACATGACCCACGCGGGAGTCCTCGGGTGGCTGAGGACGCATCGTCGTACCTTCGGTGTTCCCGATATCCGGTATGACCTGCCCGTGCTGTCCGACCCGCATACCATCGACTGATGCGCCAAGCTCGACTTCCCGATGGATTCGGGATCCGGATCGATCCGAAGGTGCGCGCATATTCCGGCGGCCGAGTCCTCATCGGCGGTTCACCGACACGCATGTTGAAACTCGCGCCTACCGCTGCGGCCATGATCGGCGACGGATTCTTGGAGGTCGTCGATCCGCAGTCGGCGGTGGTCGCCCGCAGACTCCTCGATTCCGGCGTCGCCAATCCGCGGCCGATGAGCACTCCCTCACCCCAGGACGTCACCGTTGTCATTCCGGTGAAGAACAATCCGGGCGGGCTCCACCGCCTCCTTGCGTCGCTGCGGGGCCTGGAAGTGATCGTGGTGGACGACGGTTCCGACGTTCCGGTGGTCTCGCCCGCGTTGCAGAACGGGTGCGGACGCGTCACCGTTCTCCGCCACGACACCGCCAGGGGTCCCGCTGCGGCAAGAAACACCGGTCTCCGTTCCGCGGCAACCCCCTTCGTTGCCTTTCTGGACTCCGACGTGCTGCCTCGAACGGGATGGATCGAAGTGATGCTCGGCCATTTCAGCGACCCTGCGGTCGCGCTCGTGGCCCCGCGGATCGTCGCTCTCGACCCCGAGGCGAGCACGCTCGCGCGATATGAGCACGGCCGATCCTCACTGGATCTGGGGCGCAAGGAATCGGCGGTCCAATCCGGTGGGCCCGTGTCGTATGTGCCCAGCGCGGCGATGATCGCCCGCCGTGAGGTGGTGGACGAGTTCGGTGGATTCGACGAGTCCATGCACGTCGCCGAGGATGTAGACCTGTGCTGGCGCCTGCAGGAATCCGGCTGGCGGCTGCGGTACGAGCCTGTGGCTCATGTGGCGCATGATCACCGGGTCACCTTCGGCAAGTGGTTCGACCGCAAGTTGTTCTACGGGACAGGTGCGGCGCCGCTCGCCTCGCGGCACGCGGGGATGGTTCCGCCGCTGTCCATGTCTCCGTGGACGTTTTTCGCGTGCATCGCCGCGGCCACCTGCACTCGGCTCGGTCTGCTCGGAGCCGTCGCCACCCTGGCGATGATGGTGGTGCGTCTTCGCCGCATGTTCACCGGGCTCGATCAGCCCACCCGCATCGCCGCGATCCTCGCAGCCCAAGGGTTTGCGGGCGGTGCCTGGCAGCTCGCCTCCGCGATGTGCCGGCACTACTGGCCGATCACGCTCGTGGCGGTGGTGCTGTCGAGACGGATCCGCCGGATCGCCCTCGCCATCGCGATCGCGGAGGGGGTCGCCGACTGGGTCACCCACCGTGAACCCGGCGGACTGGGTCCCGTGCGGCACACTGCGTTCAAACGGATCGACGACATCGCCTACGGTGCCGGACTGTGGAAGGGCGTGATCGCTGCCCGTGATTTCGACGCCGTGAAGCCTCGGCTGAAATCGTAGTGGCCGGTCCCGTCCGAGCTGCCGACGTGGTAGTCGTCGGCGGTGGTTCGAGTGGTTGTGTCGTCGCTGCGCGGCTCAGCGAGGATCCTGACCGAACCGTCGTCCTGCTCGAGTCCGGTCCCGGGTATCGATCGGCGGCCGAGTGTTCCTCCGTGCTCGACTACCGCACGTTGCCGGTCGGCCCGCGCAGTCCCTACGGCGACACCTACGGGATCGAACTGACGCCCGGCATACCTTCGGCCATGGTGCGCGGTCATGTCCTCGGAGGCTCGGGCGCCGTCAACGGTGCATATTTCATCCGCGGGACGGCGCCGGACTTCGATCGGTGGCCGCCGTCCTGGTCGTACGAGCACGTGCTGCCCTTCTTCCGCGCGCTGGAGACAGACGTGGATTTCGAGGGCCCATTGCATGGGGCAACGGGCCCTGTGCCGGTGCGCAGGCAACCGGCCGATCGGCTGAGTGCGGTGAGTGCAGCCTTCCACCTCGCCGCCCTCGACCTGGGGTTCGCGGAGGAAGCGGACAAGAACGGGCGCGACGGCGAGGGAATCGGACCCGTGCCGCTCAATGTCGGCGACGGCCGGCGGGTCAGTACGGCGTCGGCCTATCTGCTGCCCGCCCTCGATCGCCCCAATCTCACGGTCGACGTCGACTCGCACGTCGTTCGCATTCTTTTCTCCGGCACCAGGGCGGTCGGCGTCGAGATCGACAGCGGCGGCGCTCGACGGGTGGTCCGGGCGGATCGGGTCGTTCTCACGGCAGGCGCCGTCGAGACGCCTGTGCTGCTGATGCACTCGGGAATCGGGCCGGCTGAACATCTGCGGGACAACGGCATTCGTCCGGTGACGGATGCACCGGGTGTCGGGAGCGACTTCAGCGACCACCCTGAAGTGGGTCTGCCCTATCGGGTGCGGGCTCCACTGCGCCGCGACGCCACCAGTCCGGTGCTCGAGGCCGTGCTCAACGTCGGGCAGATCGAAATCCGTCCGTACACGGCATCTTTCGATGTCCTCGTGCCCGGGTCCGGTCAGCCCGTTCCCCGGCTCGGAATAGGTATGATGACCCCGGAGAGCCGGGGTCGAATTCGGCTGGCGTCCCCGCACCGCCGCGTTCGTCCGCGGATAGAGTATCGCTACGCGGAAACGGACTCCGATCGCCGGGCGCTCCGGGACGGCGTCGCGCTCGGTGTGGAACTTCTCCGATCGCCGGCCTTCCGCCCGCTGGTGGAGTCGGTATCAGAGGAAGTGTCGGACAACGCGGTGCGCGCCCACCTGGGGACGTCGCAGCACCTCTGTGGCAGTTGCCGAATGGGGGATTCGGACGACGCCGGCGCGGTGGTCGACGAGCGCTGCAACGTCCACGGAATCGACGGACTCACCATTGCCGACACGTCGGTGTTCCCGGTGGTGCCGAGTCGTGGCCCGCACGCCACCGCGGTGATGGTGGCCGAACGGGTCAGTACCTTCCTCTCGGGGTGACAGCCCCTACCTGCCCGACAGCCCTTGCCCGCCGGAAGTGTGGCCCGCGTTACAGTAGTAGAGACGCCGTGGAGGATCCGATGCAGAAGCAACCGCCCACCGGGGGCAACCCGTGGGTCGCCGTACGACCCGGCGACGATGTCGCAGTGCTCGCACGACGGGTGTCTTCGGCGCACCAATTGTTCGTCGACCGGTCCGTGCCCGCCGTCCCCGACACGGAGCAGAATGCCGTCCGCTCCGTCATCCTCGATTCGTGGATGCGGAGCACCCGTAAGGGCGTCAATCCGGACGGCGCCGCCCGGGCAGATCATCTTGCCGCCTCGGAGCTGGCCGAGTACCGGGCCTCGCATCCGATGGCGCTGATCCGCCCGGTCGTGCGCAAACTGCTCGTCGAGGACGCGGCCGATACCGGTCTTCTCGTCGCCATCACCGACGAGAAGGGACAGCTACTGTGGGTCGAAGGCGATTCCACGGCCAAGGATCGCGCGCTGAACATGAACTTCGTCGAGGGTGCCGACTGGAGTGAAGACACCGTCGGCACCAACGCGCCGGGAACGGCTCTGGCCCTCGATCACTGCGTGCAGATCTTCGGTGCCGAGCATTTCAGCCGTTCGGTCCACGAGTGGAGTTGCTCGGCTGCCCCGGTCCACGATCCTGCTACCGGGCTGATCGTCGGGGCGATCGACATCACCGGTGGTCCGCGGGTAGCCGTCCCCGAGGTGCTCTCGCTGATTCGGGCCACCGTTGCCGCGGCAGAAGCCGAACTACGGCTGAATCTGCTGCGCTCGCCGCAGCCCCTCGTCGACACCGTCACCCGATTGGAGGTACTGGGCTCGGGTCGGCCCAGCCTCGTCCGTGAAGGCCGGCGTACTCCGCTGTCGCGGCGCCACGCAGAAATCCTGCTGCTCCTCGCCGAGCATCCCGAGGGGCTCAGTTCGGACCGTCTCGCCGTCCTCCTCGACGAGAGTGATCTGGACTCGGTCACGATCAGGGCCGAGATGTCCCGGCTCCGAAAAGTTTTCGGGACGGCCGGTATCGGTTCGCGTCCGTATCGGTTGCTCGCCGACCTGGTGTCGGATGTGCAGCAGGTGCGCAGTGCCCTCGACCGGGGCGAGCTCGCCGCTGCACTGGACATCTATTCCGGTCCGGTGCTGCCCGGATCCGACGCACCCGGCGTCGAGGACATCCGGGACGAACTGCGTGCGCGGGTGCAGGCCGCGTTGCTCCGTGAGGGTGACCAGCGATTGCTGGCGCGGTGGACCACGTCGGTGCACGGCCGAGCAGACGTGGCCGCGTGGGAGGCCTATCTCGCCGGACTCGATCCACGTTCGCCCCTGTACTCGCAGGTCAAGTCTCGGGTCGATCTGTTCGATCAGCAGTACGCAACGTAGTTGCAACGGTACGTTCCCTAGTGTTGTGAGTCACATCCGAAAAGCAATTGAGCTTCACGACACCAGGGAGTTATCGATGACCGTGTATGCCCGCCCGGGTTCGCCCGACGCCGTCATGTCCTTCCAATCGCGTTACGACAACTGGATCGGCGGCCAGTGGGTTGCGCCCGTCAAGGGCCAGTACTTCGAGAATCCGACACCCGTCACCGGCCAGCCGTTCTGTGAGGTCGCCCGGTCTACGTCCGAGGACATCGAGCTCGCGCTCGACGCCGCGCACGCCGCGGCACCGGCATGGGGCAAGACGTCCGTGGCCGAGCGCGCGATCATCCTGAACAAGATCGCCGACCGTATCGAGGAGAACCTCGAATCCATCGCGCTCGCCGAGTCCTGGGACAACGGCAAGCCGATCCGCGAGACCCTGAACGCGGACATTCCGTTGGCCGTGGATCACTTCCGCTACTTCGCCGGGGCCATTCGAGCGCAGGAGGGGGCGCTGTCGGAGATCGACAACGACACCGTCGCCTACCACTTCCACGAGCCGCTCGGCGTGGTCGGCCAGATCATTCCCTGGAACTTCCCCATCCTGATGGCCGTGTGGAAGCTGGCGCCCGCACTGGCCGCCGGAAACGCAGTAGTGCTCAAGCCCGCCGAGCAGACTCCGGCGTCGATCCTGCACCTGATCTCCGTCATCGGTGACCTTCTGCCCGCCGGTGTGGTGAACATCGTCAACGGCTTCGGTGTCGAAGCGGGCAAGCCGTTGGCGTCGAGCCCCCGGATCAGGAAGATCGCGTTCACGGGCGAGACCACCACGGGCCGGCTCATCATGCAGTACGCCTCGCAGAACCTGATTCCGGTCACCCTCGAGCTGGGTGGCAAGAGCCCCAACATCTTCTTCTCGGATGTGTTGTCCTCCAACGACGACTACCAGGACAAGGCACTCGAGGGATTCACGATGTTCGCCCTCAACCAGGGCGAGGTGTGCACCTGCCCGTCGCGCTCGCTGATCCAGGAAGACATCTTCGACGAGTTCCTGGCGATGGCCGCCATTCGCACCAAGGCCGTGCGTCAGGGTGACCCGCTCGACACCGACACGATGATCGGCGCGCAGGCGTCCAATGATCAGCTCGAGAAAATCCTGTCCTACATCGAGATCGGCAAGGGTGAGGGCGCCAAGGTCATCACCGGTGGCGAGCGCGCGGAACTCGGCGGCGATCTGTCGGGCGGGTACTACGTTCAGCCGACCATCTTCACCGGCCAGAACAAGATGCGGATCTTCCAGGAGGAGATCTTCGGGCCCGTCGTGTCGGTCACCTCGTTCAAGGATTACGAGCAGGCCATCGAGATCGCCAACGACACCCTGTACGGCCTGGGAGCCGGTGTGTGGTCGCGTGACGGCGGGGTCGCCTACCGCGCGGGCCGTGACATCCAGGCCGGCCGGGTGTGGACCAACACGTACCACCAGTACCCGGCGCACGCCGCATTCGGTGGCTACAAGCAGTCCGGCATCGGCCGTGAGAACCACCTGATGATGCTCGAGCACTACCAGCAGACCAAGAACCTGCTGGTCAGCTACGCCGCGAAGGCTCAGGGCTTCTTCTGATGGACGCGGTTCGGGCGCCCGCGCGCCTGAAGGCAACCGCCGGGGCGGTGGAGCTTCTCCGCCGCCTCGGCGGTATCCACGGCGCGCTGATGATGCATCAGTCGGGTGGATGTTGTGACGGCTCCGCGCCGATGTGTTACCCGGACGGCGAGTTCATCGTGGGGGACCGGGACGTGCTGCTCGGCGTCCTGGACCTCCGTCTCGGCGTCGGTGAGACGTTGCCGACGCACCCCGAGGGCGTCGACGCGGTTCCGGTGTGGATTTCCGGTTCGCAGTTCGAGGCGTGGAAGCATACGCAGCTCGTACTCGACGTCGTGCCGGGTCGTGGGTCGGGCTTCAGCGTCGAAAGCCCCGAAGGGATGCGGTTCCTCAGCCGGGCCCGCGCCTTCACACCCGAGGAGAACACCAGCCTCGCAGCCGAAGACGTCATCGTCGGTGAGCGGTGGGAGCAGGGCTGGCGGCCCGCCCCGTCCGCCGAGCCGCAGGTGGTCGCCGAGGCGGTCGACGCCTGCCCCGTGCCCGGCGCCCGCCCGGGCACATGACGCGGCTCCGGTTTTTACGTCGTGGACACCCCACGCTGACACGACGTGTACACAGCACGCTTACCGTTCGCCTCGGCACGTGCGCCGCGGCAGCATTCATATCGATGTAGGGGACGGAATGTCACTCGTTGAACCATCCAAGAATTCCGGAACCGGTGACCACCACGATGGTGTGGACTATCACTCCGAGGACAGCAGTTATCTCGAAAAGCGCACCCTCCGAAAGGGATCGGCAGGGTGGGTACTTCTCGCCGGCCTCGGAGTCAGCTATGTGATCTCCGGTGACTATGCGGGGTGGAACAACGGGCTCGCCGAGGGCGGATTCGGTGGTCTGCTGATCGCCGGTGTGGTCATCGCAGGCATGTACCTGGCGATGGTTCTCGGTATGGCGGAGCTGTCGTCTGCGCTCCCGGCGGCGGGAGGCGGCTACACCTTCGCCCGGCGCGCACTGGGTCCGTGGGGTGGATTCGCCACCGGCACGGCCATTCTCATCGAGTATGCGATTGCACCCGCCGCGATTGCCACCTTCATCGGCAGCTACGTCGAATCGCTCGAGCTCTTCGGGATCACCGACGGCTGGTGGGTGTACCTCGCCGTGTACGCCATCTTCATCGGCATCCACCTCACGGGTGCGGGCGAGGCTCTCAAGGCCATGTTCGTGATCACCGCGATCGCCCTCGTCGGGCTCGTCATCTTCGTGATCTCGGCGATCGGGCTGTTCGATGCGGGGAATCTGACGGACATCGCTCCCACCGACGCGGTGGGAGCGTCGAGCTTCCTGCCGTTCGGCCTGTTCGGCATCTGGGCTGCGGTACCGTTCGCGATCTGGTTCTTCCTTGCGGTAGAGGGTGTTCCGCTGGCCGCGGAAGAAGCGCGTGAGCCGGAAAAGAACGTACCGCGCGGGATCATCATCAGCATGCTCGTCCTGCTCGTTACGGCGGCGGCTGTGCTGTTCCTCGCCACGGGAGCGATGGGCGCCGAGGGTCTGGCGACTTCGGGCAATCCACTCGTCGAGGCCCTCGGTGACGGTACCGCCGCCAAGGTGGTCAACTACATCGGCCTGGCCGGGCTGGTCGCAAGCTTCTTCTCGATCATGTACGCGTACTCGCGGCAGACCTTCGCGTTGTCGCGTGCCGGGTACCTGCCGAAGAATCTGTCGGTTACTAATTCCCGCAAGGCTCCCACCCTCGCGCTCATCGTCCCGGGCGTCATCGGTTTCGCGCTCTCCCTCACCGGTGAAGGTGCCATGTTGCTCAACATGGCGGTGTTCGGCGCAGCCGTCAGCTACGTGCTGATGATGATCAGTCACATCGTGCTCCGCCGCCGCGAACCCGACATGACGCGCCCGTACCGCACCCCGGGCGGAATTGCCACCACCTCCTTCGCCCTCGTGATCGCGGCCGCTGCGGTGATTGCCACGTTCCTCGTCGACCCGGTCGCCGCACTGTGGACGCTGATCGCCTTTGCCGGGTTCATGGCCTACTTCGGCCTGTACAGCCGCCATCACCTGGTTGCCAATTCCCCCGACGAGGAGTTTGCTGCTCTTGCGGAGGCAGAGGAAGAGCTGGGATGACCATGTACACGCACTCGATAGCCGGTGTCGGATATACGTTCGACGGGCTCGTCGACCTGTTGGCCAAGGCCACGCCGCTTCGCAGCGGGGACGAGCTCGCCGGCTGCGCCGCGTCTTCGGACGCCGAACGTGCTGCGGCGCAATGGGCCCTCGCCGACGTTTCCCTCACCACCTTCCTCGACGAACTCGTCGTGCCCTACGAGGACGACGAGGTGAGCCGGCTCATCATCGACTCGCACGATCGGGTGGCCTTCGGTGAGATCTCCCATCTCACGGTCGGCGGATTCCGGGACTGGCTGCTCGAGGTGGCAGCGGGCAAGAATGCGGCCGAGATCCTGCGGCGAGTCGGCCCGGGACTGACTCCGGAAATGGTGGCCGCGGTCAGCAAGATCATGCGGAACCAGGATCTCATCGCTGTGGCCCGGGCCGTGCACGTCACCGCCGGGTTCCGAACCACGCTCGGCCGGCCCGGCACTCTGGGCACCCGGTTGCAACCCAACCATCCCACCGACGACCCGCGCGGGATCGCGGCCGCAACACTCGACGGTCTGCTCCTCGGGTGCGGAGACGCGGTGATCGGCATCAATCCGGCGACGGATTCCCCGCATGCCACCTCGGAGCTCCTTCATCTACTGGACGACATCCGTCAGCGATTCGACATCCCTGCGCAGTCGTGCGTCCTGTCTCACGTCACCACCACCATGGGACTGATCGAATCAGGCGTTCCCGTCGACCTCGTGTTTCAGTCCATCGCCGGAACCCAGGGCGCCAACTCGAGTTTCGGTGTGGATATCGCGCTTCTGCGGCAAGCCAACGAAGCGGGCCGCTCGCTGCGGCGCGGCACCGTCGGCGACAACGTCATGTACCTCGAGACCGGGCAGGGATCGGCGCTCAGTGCGGGCGCGCACCTCGGTACGGGCGGCCGGGCCGTCGACCAACAGACCCTCGAGGCCCGGGCGTATGCCGTGGCGCGCGACCTCGAGCCGCTTCTCGTCAACACCGTGGTCGGGTTCATCGGACCGGAATATCTGTACGACGGAAAACAGATCATCAGGGCCGGGCTCGAGGACCACTTCTGCGGAAAGCTGCTGGGACTGCCCATGGGCGTCGACGTCTGCTACACCAATCACGCCGAGGCCGATCAGGACGACATGGACACGCTGCTCACCCTGCTCGGTGTCGCCGGCGCGGCGTTCGTCATCGCGGTGCCCGGTGCGGACGACGTGATGCTCGGCTACCAGAGCCTGTCGTTCCATGACGCCCTCTACGCTCGTCAGGTCCTCGGGCTCCGGCCTGCACCCGAGTTCGAGGACTGGTTGCGCCGTCTCGGCATGGTCGACGGCGACGGCAGGATTCTGCCGGTGGATGCGGCGGCCTCACCGCTGCGGGCTCTGACGGTGGCATCGTGAACCACAGTGCGCACGAACCTGCAGCGCAGGACTTCTGGACCGAACTGCGCGCCACGACGCAGGCCCGAATCGGGCTGGGCCGGGCCGGTGATGCGCTGCCCACTCGGCGGGTGCTCGAGTTCCGCTCGGCGCACGCCGCGGCGCGCGATGCGGTGCACCAGCCGCTCGACGCGGCAGCGCTGGCGGACCAGGTCGAGACGGTCGGTCTGGGACGGCCGGTAGTCGTCGCCAGTCAGGCGAGCGACCGTGGCGAGTACCTGAGACGACCGGACCTCGGCAGGTCCCCCGCCGACCTGTCCTCCATTCCGAGGGGTACCGCCGAGGTCGGATTCGTGCTCGCCGACGGTCTCTCACCCCGCGCGCTGGCCGATCACGGGGTTCCACTCCTGTCGGCTCTGGTCGCGCAGCTCGGTGACACCTACGCTCTTGCACCGCCCGTCATCGCCACTCAGGCCCGGGTGGCGCTCGGTGATCACATCGCCGAGGCGATGGGAGTGCAGACGCTCGTACTGCTCATCGGGGAACGGCCCGGCCTGTCGGTGGCCGACAGTGTGGGTGTCTACTTGACCCACCTTCCCCGGCCCGGACGCACCGACGCAGACCGGAACTGCGTATCCAATATCCATCCCCCCGGAGGGCTCGGGTACGAGGTCGCGGCGCGCGTCGTGGCGTCGCTCGTCGTCGGTGCCAGGAAGCTCGGCAGATCCGGTGTGGATTTGAAGGACACCTCCCGCGCGGATGCGCTGGCGGCCCCCTCGGAGATCCTCGAACTGTAGTCGTGTTACCTAGAGGGTCGGCAGGTCCGCCCGGGTCTGCCCGTAACGACCCTGCACGGGTATGACGAGGAGAAGACCTATGGCCTTCGCTGGCAATGTGGACGAGTTGGCCCTACTGCAGGCTGTGCGTCTGAAAGAGCAGGTCAGTGCCGATGTGCTCGCCGAACACCTGGGAGTCGCCGCGGCGTCCGCGCAGGCCGCCTACGACGCCCTGCTGAGCCAGGGCAAGGCGGAGAAAGTATCGAGCGGCCGGATCGCTCTGACCGAGGCGGGACTGGCCGAACTCGAGGACCAGCTCGACGCCGAGCGGGTGTCCATCGACGAGGATTCCATCGCGGAGGTGTACGAGAGCTTCGTGCCGTTCCACGAGGAGTTCGTCGCACTGATCGACACCGCGGACGCCGATCAGCTTGCAGACCTCGATCGCCGCGCCTCCGTGGTGTTCGACGACCTGTCGGCGTTCGTCCCGCGGTTGTCCCGCTATCAGGACCTGTTCGCGGACGCGCTCGCGAAAGCCGCTGCCGGAGACAAGAAGTGGATAGCCGAGCCGGTCATCGACTCCTATGCCACGGTGTGGACGGAACTGCGCAGGGAGCTGCTGGGCGCTGCGGGCACGCCGGCCTGAAGCCCTCCCGGGCAGGCGGAAGTCACCACCCCCCATTCGGGGGTGGTGACGACGTGAGCCAGGTCACTACCTTTCCTCTTGTCCCGGAAGTCGGGACATCCACACGGACCACGGAGGAATCGAGTGAGCACAGTCTCCACATCGAGTGCGGGAGTGCCCCACACTCCCGCGCCGGTGCGCAAGGGCGGCACCAGCGTTCGTAAGGTGGCCGTCGCCAGTGGCATCGGGACGACGATCGAGTTCTACGACTTCTTCATCTACGGAACCGCTGCGGCGCTGGTTTTCCCCAAGGTGTTCTTCCCCGCCCTGGGCTCCACCGCCGGAACCGTGGCGTCGTTCGCGACGTTCGCGGTGGCCTTCGTCGCCAGACCGGTAGGAGCCATGCTCTTCGGTCACTACGGGGACAGAATCGGTCGTAAGAAGACCCTCGTTTCCACCTTGATCCTGATGGGCGTCTCCACGTTCCTGATCGGACTGCTTCCCGGTGCCGCCACAATCGGTGTCGCGGCCCCGATTCTTCTGGTGCTCTTGCGATTCGGTCAGGGATTCGCGGTCGGCGGTGAATGGGCAGGCGCCACACTGCTCACCGCCGAGTACGCCCCACCGGGCAAACGCGGACTCTATGCGATGTTCCCCCAGCTGGGCCCCGCCGTCGCGTTCATCCTCTCGAGTGCCACCTTCCTCGTCACCGGCGCCGTCTTCGGTGACACGAACTCCACCTTCCTCGACTACGGGTGGCGGATACCGTTCCTCTTCAGCGCCGTCCTGGTCGGTATCGGTCTCTACATGCGCCTCGCGATCGAGGAGACACCGGTGTTCCGCGCCGTGCAGGAGGCCGACCGGGCCGATGTTGCACCCCGGACGCTCCCGCTCATGGATGCGTGGCGCTACCAGACCAAGGAAATCCTTCTCTCCGCCGGTGCCCTCGCCACGCTCTTCGCCTTCTTCTACATGGGCACAGCCTTTCTCACCAGCTACGGCACCGCGACGCTCGGATTCAGCCGTCCCTTCGTTCTGACCGTCGGCATCGTCTCGGCGGTGGTCTTCGGGCTCACCATCATCGTGTCCGCGCTGTACTCGGACCGGATCGGTCGCCGCCGGGTCATCATGATCTCCTGTGCGCTGGCCGTGGTGTGGGCGCTGGCACTGTTCCCGCTGCTCGACACCGGTTCACCCGTCGCCTTCGCGATCGGCGTGATGGTGACGCTCGCGATCTTCGGAGTCGCGTACGGCCCCTGCGGGGCGCTGCTGCCCGAAATGTTCCAGACCCGCTACCGGTACACCGGGGCAGGCCTCGGCTACAACCTCGCGGGTGTGCTCGGCGGGGCAGTACCGCCCCTGATCGCAGCGCCGCTCGCGTCGGCATACGGAAGTGCAGCGATCGGCGTCATGCTCGCCGGGCTGGCCGTGGTGAGCCTGGTGTGCACGAAGGCGCTCGTCGAGACGAAGGACGAAGCTCTCTGACCGGGCGTCACGTCGACCGGGAGTAAATTCGAGAACGGAACGGCCTCGTGTGCCTGCCCGTCCCGTAGGTGTCCGTCGCGACGCCTGGAGAGGAAAGCTATGACAACGCCACTTCCCAGCTACACGTCCGGGCTCGGCGACGCCCCGATGTTGGGGGACACCATCGGAGACAACTTCGATCGAACGGTGGCCGCGCACGGTCGTCGCGACGCCCTGGTCGACGTTCCCTCGGGTCGCCGGTGGACGTACACCGAACTGGCGCAGGACGTGAACACGCTCGCGGCGGCCCTGCTCACCCGCGGCATCGTCAAAGGTGACCGGGTGGGCATCTGGGCGCCGAACTGCCCGGAGTGGACGCTCATCCAGTACGCCACAGCGAAGATCGGTGCGGTGTTGGTCAACATCAACCCCGCCTACCGGGCGCACGAACTGAAGTACGTGCTGGGGCAGGCAGGGATCCGGCTCCTGGTGTCAGCTTCTGAGTTCAAGACCTCCGATTACGGCGCCATGATCGAGGAGGTGCGCCCGGAGTGCCCCGATCTCGACATGGTCGTTCTCCTCGGCAGTCCCGAGTGGAGCACGCTGATGACGGACGGCGCGGCGGCCCTCGCCGACGACCCGTCGCGGCTCGAGGCAGCGCAGGCCGGGTTGTCGTCGGACGACCCGATCAATATCCAATACACCTCGGGAACAACCGGTTTCCCCAAGGGGGCCACCCTCAGTCATCACAACATCCTGAACAACGGATTCTTCGTCGGCGAACTGTGTCATTACACCGAGAACGACCGGGTGTGCATTCCCGTGCCGTTCTACCACTGCTTCGGCATGGTGATGGGCAATCTCGCCTGCACCAGTCACGGCGCCGCCATGGTGATTCCCGGGCCTTCCTTCGACCCGAGGGCAACCTTGCGAGCCGTCGAGGCAGAGAAATGCACGTCGCTGTACGGGGTGCCGACGATGTTCATCGCCGAACTCGCCGACCCGGACTTCGACCGGTTCGACCTGTCCACCCTGCGCACCGGCATCATGGCGGGATCACCGTGCCCTGTAGAAGTGATGAAGCAGGTGATCGAGCAGATGGGAATGGCCGAGGTGTCCATCTGCTACGGCATGACCGAGACGTCACCGGTGTCGCTGCAGACCCGCTCCGACGACACCATCGACCAGCGGGTGACGACCGTCGGGCGGGTCGGACCCCATCTCGAGGTCAAGATCATCGACCCTGCAACAGGATTGACGGTTCCCCGCGGCGAGCCGGGTGAACTCTGCACCCGCGGATACTCGGTGATGCTCGGGTACTGGAACAACCCGGAAAAGACGGCCGAGGCCATCGACGCGGCGCGGTGGATGCACACCGGTGACATCGGCGTGATGGATGCCGACGGGTACGTGGCGATCACGGGCCGGATCAAGGACATGGTGATCAGGGGCGGGGAGAACGTCTATCCCCGCGAGATCGAGGAGTTCCTCTACACCCACCCCGACATTCTCGACGCCCAGGTGATCGGTGTTCCCGACGCCAAGTACGGCGAGGAACTGATGGCGTGGATCCGCATGCGGGACGGCGCGCAGCCGCTCGACGAAGCCGCGGTCCGGGCATTCTGCACCGGCAAGCTCGCCCACTACAAGATCCCTAGATATGTGCACATCGTCGACGAATTCCCCATGACGGTGACCGGCAAGGTGCGCAAGGTGGAGATGCGTGAACAGTCGATGGCGTTGATCGGCGGGTCATAAGCCTCTTCGTGTCCCGGAGATGAACCATTCGGCAACGATTTGTCCAACCACGGTTGAACCGCTGCCACGCTGGCTAATCTGCGAAGGAGCGGTGGCCTTCCGCTCGCACTCGCGTGTGGAGAGGAGAGGGTAATGGTTGGAGACATCATCGGCACCATCATCTTCGGTGCGGTCATCGGCGTGCTCGCGCGTCTGGTCATCCCAGGGAAGCAGGCGATGGGGTGGCTCATCACCATCGTCCTCGGCATTGCAGGCGCCCTCATCGGATATTGGGTGTGGGGCGCGATCAGCGACAAGGGTGATACCGGCGGAATCGACTGGATACGGTGGATTATCAGTATCGCTGCGGCAGCTGTGCTGACCTTGGCGTACACGTCCATGACCAGTAAGCGGAGAGTGTAGATACCCGGCTGTGCACGGGCCCCGTCCGATCCAGGGCGGGGCCCTTGCCGTGCGCCTGGGTAGCCGAAATTACGGACGCAGGCAGGTGAGTGCCATCTCGCGCAGAACCTTCCGAGTGCGCGCCGGAGTCGCGGGATCGACGCTGTGCGGTGTGGAGTTGATCAACCCGAACGTTGCATGGGCCTTGGTACGGGCATCCGTTTCGTCGAGCGACGGGTCCACCCGGAGCAGCACCTGCACCCACAGTTCGACGTAGCGTCGCTGCTTCTGCCGGACCTCACGCCGCGCCTCGGCGGGAAGGCTTTCGAGGTCGCGGTCCTGAATGCGAATCAGTTCGGATTCGCCGAGTGCGAAGTCGAGGTGGAAATCGATGAGGCCGTCGAGTGCCGCCTCGGGGGAGGATGCCTCCGCCGCGACGAGGGAACCGCCCTCCAGAAGTCGCGTACTGATGCCGACGAGTAGTTCGACCAATACGGCGTCTTTGTTGGGGAAGTGGCGGTAGACGGCGGGACCGCTGATCCCGGCGGCGGATCCGAGGTCTTCGAGCCGGACGCCGAGAAATCCCCGTTCGGCGATGAGGCGAGCGGCGGCGTCGAGAAGTTGCCGGCGGCGATCCGCCTTCATCTGTTCGCGACGCGTGATCGGTGCTCCGGCGCCGTCGGTGGACGCTGCCGGTGCTGCCGGTGCTGCCGGTGCTGCCGGTGCTGCCGGTGCTGCCGGCGGTCCGGTTTCGTCGACGTGTGCGGTCATTGCCTCGCTCCTTTCGGGTTGCGGTCTGGACAACTCAGTTAATCACAGTTATCTTGAATTCAGTTATCGAGTATTAACTCACTCGGCACGGGCGTCAAGACGAGAAGGCGGCAGGATGGCACTGGGCGGAAGCACTACGAGAGAGGGCTACCGGGTAGAGCACACCAAATTGGTGGACGAGCTGCGGTCGAAGCTGGCCGTTGCGGCTCTGGGCGGTAGTGAGAAGTCGCGGGAGCGGCACGTCAGCCGGGGCAAGTTGCTCCCGCGCGATCGAGTCGACACCCTGCTCGACCCGGGGAGTCCTTTCCTCGAGATCGCCCCGCTCGCGGCCAACGGGTTGTACGACGACGAATGCCCCGGAGCGGGTGTGATCGCGGGTATCGGCCGGGTGTCCGGCCGTGAATGCGTGATCGTGGCCAACGACGCCACGGTCAAGGGCGGCACGTACTACCCGATGACGGTGAAGAAGCACCTGCGGGCGCAGGAGATCGCTCTGCAGAACCAGCTGCCGTGCATCTATCTCGTCGACTCGGGCGGCGCGTTCCTGCCCCGGCAGGACGAGGTGTTTCCCGATCGCGAGCACTTCGGCCGGATCTTCTACAACCAGGCGACGATGAGCGCGCAGGGCATCCCGCAGATCGCGGCGGTCCTCGGCTCCTGCACGGCCGGCGGCGCTTATGTGCCGGCGATGAGCGACGAAGCGGTCATCGTCCGAAACCAGGGCACGATCTTCCTGGGCGGTCCGCCGCTGGTGAAGGCCGCGACCGGTGAGGTCGTCACCGCGGAAGATCTCGGCGGCGGAGACCTGCACTCGAAGGTGTCGGGAGTGACCGACCACCTCGCCGAAGACGATCAGGACGCGCTGCGGATCGTGCGCAACATCGTCGCCACGCTCGGCCCGCGCGCCGAGCGTCCGTGGGACGTGATCAGCGCCGTCCCCGCGTCGGCGCCGCAGACCGAGTTGTATGACGTGGTCCCGACCGACCCGCGCACCCCGTACGACGTTCACGAGGTCATCGGCCGCATCGTCGATGGCGGAACTTTCCAGGAGTTCAAGGCCGAGTACGGCAAGACGCTGGTCACCGGCTTCGCGCACATCGAGGGACATCCCGTCGGCATCGTCGCGAACAACGGGGTGTTGTTCGCCGAGTCGGCGATGAAGGGTGCCCACTTCATCGAACTGTGCGACAAACGCAGGATTCCGCTGCTGTTCCTGCAGAACATCGCCGGCTTCATGGTCGGCCGCGACTACGAGGCGGGCGGCATCGCGAAGCATGGCGCGAAGATGGTGACCGCGGTGGCCTGTGCCCGGGTTCCCAAACTCACTGTCGTGATCGGCGGCTCCTACGGGGCGGGCAACTACTCGATGTGCGGGCGGGCGTACTCCCCGCGTTTCCTGTGGATGTGGCCGAATGCGCGAATTTCGGTGATGGGTGGTGAGCAGGCGGCGTCGGTGTTGTCGACGGTGCGCAGTGAGCAGTTGGACAGTGCGGGTAACCCGTGGTCGGCGGAGGACGAGGAGGCGTTCAAGGCGCCGATCCGCGAGCAGTACGAGGCGCAGGGCAACCCGTACTACTCGACCGCCCGCCTGTGGGACGACGGCATCATCGATCCCGCCGATACCAGAACTGTTCTCGGGCTGGCTCTTTCGGTGTGCGCGAATGCACCGCTCGAACCGGTCTCCTACGGCGTTTTCCGGATGTGAACGGACATGACTGACATGACACGGATAGATACCGTCCTCGTCGCCAACCGCGGTGAGATCGCCGTGCGGGTAATCCGCACCCTGAGGACCATGGGAATCCGCTCGGTCGCGGTGTACAGCGAAGCGGATCGGGACGCGCGGCATGTCCGCGAGGCCGACACCGCGGTCCTGCTCGGCCCGGCCGCCGCCCGGGAGAGCTACCTGGTGATCGAGAAGGTGATCGCGGCAGCCCAGGCCACGGGAGCTCAGGCGATCCACCCCGGATACGGGTTCCTGTCGGAGAACGCGAAGTTCGCGGGTGCCTGCGCAGACGCCGGCATCGCCTTCCTCGGTCCCTCCGCCGCCGCCATCGAGGTGATGGGCGACAAGATCACCGCCAAGAACGCCGTCGCGAAGTTCGACGTGCCCGTCGTACCGGGCATCGCCCGGCCTGGCCTGTCCGACGACGAACTGATCGCGGCCGCAGGCGAGATCGGCTACCCGGTCCTCGTCAAGCCGTCGGCGGGCGGCGGCGGCAAGGGGATGCGCCTGGTCGAGGAGCCCGGCGCGTTGGCCGACGCCCTGCTCAGCGCACGCCGCGAGGCCGCGTCCGCGTTCGGTGACGACACCCTGTTCCTCGAGCGATTCGTGTTGCGTCCCCGGCACATCGAGGTGCAGATCCTGGCCGACCGGCATGGCAACGTGGTGCATCTCGGTGAGCGCGAGTGCAGTTTGCAGCGTCGCCACCAGAAGGTCATCGAGGAGGCGCCCTCGCCTCTGCTCGACGAGCAGACGCGGGCCCGTATCGGCGAGGCGGCGTGCAACACGGCGCGCAGTGTCGACTATTCGGGTGCCGGAACGGTCGAATTCATCGTCTCCGCCGACAAGCCGGACGAGTTCTTCTTCATGGAGATGAACACCCGGCTTCAGGTCGAACACCCCGTGACGGAGCTCGTGACGGGACTCGACCTGGTCGAGTGGCAGGTACGGGTGGCGGCGGGCGAACCGCTCGGCTTCACCCAGGGCGAGATCACCCTCACCGGACATGCCATCGAAGCCCGCGTGTATGCCGAGGATCCCAGCCGAGGCTTCTTGCCGACCGGTGGTCTCGTCGCCGACGTCGTCGAACCCGAGGGCCCGGGAATCCGCGTCGACTCGGGTCTTCGCGCGGGCACAGTGGTGGGCAGCGACTACGACCCCATGCTGGCGAAGGTCATCGCGCACGCCGACGACCGCGCCGGTGCGTTGCGGAAGCTGGACCGGGCGCTGGCCGGCACCGGTGTGCTCGGTGTGGTGACCAACATCGAGTTCGCGCGCTTCCTGCTCGCCGATCCCGATGTGGTGGCGGGCAACCTCGACACCGGTCTGCTCGACCGCCGGCTCGAGGACTTCGTCGCTGCGGAGGCCACCGATGCCGCGCTCGTCGCCGCGGCCGCTTTCCGCTGGTTGCAGCGCTGGCCGGAGCGTTCACAGGCCGATCCGTGGGACGTTCCCAGCGGCTGGCGGGTCGGGGTTCCCGCGCCCACCAGTATTCGGCTGGCATCGCCGACGCGTACCGACCACGTACGGATCACCGGTCACCCCGCCGACGCCACCGCGCAGGTGGAGGACGGCGACACCCTGTCCCTGACGGCGGCCCTCGACGGAACCACACTGTCCGTCGTGATCGACGGCAGACGTGAAACCTACCGGGTCGCCCAGACCGACGGGCACATCTGGCTCGCCGGATCCGAGGGCACGACGATGCTCCGGGAAGTCGAGGAGCTCAGCGTCCGCACCGGTGACGTACATGCCGGCGAGGCCGAGATCACCAGCCCCATGCCCGGATCCGTCATCGCCGTCGGCGCCGAAGCGGGCGCCCACGTCACCGCGGGCCAGACGCTCGTCGTCGTCGAGGCGATGAAGATGGAGCACTCGCTGACCGCACCCGTCGACGGCGTCGTCGACATCCTCGTCGCGCCCGGCGACCAGGTGATGGTCGACCAGCTGCTCGCACGAGTCACCCCGCACACCGACACGAAAGAGAACGAGTCATGACCGAATATCTCGCCACCGGCCAGCTTCCCGACGAATACCAGCAGCTTGCCAAGACGGTCGCCGATTTCGCGAAGAACGTGGTGGCACCGGTCGCGGCAGAGCACGACGCCAACCACACCTTCCCGTACGAGGTGGTGTCGGGCATGGCCGACATGGGTCTGTTCGGCCTCCCGTTCCCCGAGGAATACGGCGGAATGGGCGGTGACTACTTCGCGTTGTGCCTCGCCCTCGAGGAGCTGGGCAAGGTGGACCAGAGCGTTGCCATCACCCTCGAAGCCGGCGTGTCCCTCGGTGCGATGCCGATCTACCGCTTCGGCAACGAAGCACAGAAGCAGGAGTGGCTGCCGCAGCTGACGAGCGGAAAGAGCCTCGCTGCTTTCGGTCTCACGGAACCGGGCGCCGGAAGCGACGCGGGCGGCACCAAGACCACCGCCAAGTTCGACAGCGGTGAGTGGATCATCAACGGCAACAAGCAATTCATCACCAACTCGGGCACCGACATCACCCGGCTCGTCACCGTCGCCGCCGTGACCGGCGTGAAGGACGGCGGCAAGAAGGAGATTTCCACGATCCTCGTCCCCACCTCGACCCCCGGTTTCACCGCCGAACCTGCATACAACAAGGTGGGCTGGAACGCCTCCGACACCCACCCCCTCACGTTCTCGGACGTGCGCGTCCCCGAGGAGAACCTGCTCGGCGAGCGGGGTCGCGGATACGCGAATTTCCTCCGCATCCTCGACGAGGGCCGCATCGCGATCGCCGCACTGAGTGTCGGTGCGGCGCAGGGGTGTGTCGACGAGTCCGTCAAGTACGCGAAGGAGCGTGAGGCATTCGGGCGACCCATCGGGCACAACCAGGCCATCGCGTTCAAGATCGCGCGCATGGAGGCACGCGCCCACACCGCCCGCACCGCCTACTACGACGCCGCCGCACTGATGTTGTCGGGCAAGCCGTTCAAGAAGCAGGCCGCGATCGCCAAGCTCGTCGCGTCCGAGGCCGCCATGGACAACGCGCGGGACGCCACTCAGATCCACGGTGGCTACGGATTCATGAACGAGTACGTGGTGGCACGGCATTACCGAGACAGCAAGATTCTCGAGATCGGCGAGGGCACCACCGAGGTGCAGTTGATGCTCATCGCGCGGGAGGCCGGACTGTGAGCGCAGCAGGAGCCGAGGAGCCGAACCGGATCGTCCAGCGTGGGCTGTGGTTCGAGGAGTTCGAACTCGGAGCGGTCTACGAGCATCGCCCCGGCCGCACCGTCACCGAGGCCGACAACGTCCTCTTCACCACCCAGACGATGAACACCCAGGCCCTGCACCTCGATGCCGCTTACAGCGAGGGCACCCAGTTCGGTGAGCGCCTCGTCAACTCGATGTTCACCCTCTCGACGCTGGTCGGGTTGTCGGTGGCGCAACTCACGCAGGGGACCATCGTCGCGAACCTGGGATTCTCGGAGATCAGTTTCCCGAAGCCGCTGTTCCACGGCGACACGCTCTACGCGGAGACACGCATCGCCGACAAGCGGGAGTCGAAGAGCCGACCGGGGGAGGGCATCGTCACGCTCGAGCACACCGGGCGCAACCAGAACGGCGACGTGGTGGCGATCGCCGTGCGCAAGACCCTCGTCCAGAAGAAGCCGTCGTGAGCTGGGCATTGCCCGGACCGGCCTGGTTGTTCTGCCCGGCCGACCGGCCCGAACGGTATGCGAAGGCGGCTGCGGCGGCCGACGTCGTGATCCTCGATCTCGAGGACGGAGTCGCGCAGGCCGACAAGGAAGCGGCGCGGGTCGCGCTGATCGACACCCCGCTCGATCCGGAGCGAACAGTGGTCCGCGTCAATCCCGTCGGCACCGACGACCACGAACTCGACCTCCTCGCCCTCGACGGCACTCGCTACACCCGATTGATGCTGGCCAAATGTGAGACCGCCGATCAGGTGTTGTCGCTGGCGCCACGCGAGGTGATCGCCCTCGTCGAGTCGCCGCTCGGGGCGCTCGCCGTCGGCGAGATCGCGCTCGCGGCGAGCACCATCGGTGTCATGTGGGGTGCCGAAGACTTGGTGGCCGCGATGGGCGGCAACTCCAGCCGCCGCGAGGACGGCACGTACCGCGATGTGGCCCGGCAGGTACGGTCGTCCACGTTGCTGGCGGCGAAGGGCTTCCATCGCCTCGCCCTGGATTCCGTCTACCTGGACATCAAGGACCTCGACGGTCTTCGCGCCGAGGCGCACGACGCCGTAGCGGTCGGGTTCGATGTCAAGGTCGCCATCCATCCCAGCCAAGTCGTGGTGATCCGCGAGGCGTATGCACCCTCCGACGACGACGTCGACTGGGCCACGAGAGTCCTGGCCGCCGTCGACGAGCAACGCGGAGTTTTCGCCTTCGAGGGCAAGATGGTGGACGCACCCGTCCTGCGTCACGCAGAGGCGATCCTGAGGAGATCCGGCACGACCCCGTGAATACTCTTCAGCCGCGGATGGTTGACGAGTACACACGGTTACAACACAGGAATGGAGAACTGCAGTGCCTGAAAGAACTACGTCGGTGATTGTTGCCGGGGCCCGTACACCGATGGGTCGGTTGATGGGTTCGTTGAAGGATCTCTCGGGTTCGGATCTGGGTGGGATCGCGATCAAGGGTGCGCTGGAGAAGGCGGGGGTGGCGCCGGATCAGGTGGAATACGTGATCATGGGTCAGGTCCTGACGGCGGGGGCGGGGCAGATGCCGGCGCGGCAGGCGGCGGTCGCGGCCGGGATTCCGATGGATGTGCCGGCGTTGACGGTGAACAAGGTGTGTTTGTCGGGGATCGATGCGATCGCGTTGGCGGATCAGTTGATCCGGGCGGGGGAGTTCGAGGTGGTCGTTGCCGGTGGGCAGGAGTCGATGTCGCGGGCGCCGCATTTGCTGGAGAAGTCGCGGGAGGGGTTCAAGTACGGCGATGTGACGATGCGTGATCACATGGCGTTCGACGGGTTGCACGACATTTTCACCGATCAGGCCATGGGAAGTCTGACGGAGTCGCAGAACACGGAACCCGGTCGGCAGACCAGCCGCGAGGAGCAGGATGCGTTCGCGGCGGCGTCGCACCAGAACGCGGCCCGGGCCTGGAAGGACGGGTTGTTCGACGACGAAGTGGTGCCGGTGTCCATTCCCCAGCGTAGGGGTGAACCGATCGTGTTCGGCCAGGACGAGGGAGTGCGTGCCGATACGACGGTGGAGACGCTGGGACGGTTGCGTCCCGCCTTCGCGAAGGACGGAACGATCACGGCCGGGTCCGCGTCACCGATTTCCGACGGTGCGGCGGCTGTGGTCGTGATGAGCAAGGCCAAGGCCGAGGAGCTCGGTCTCGAGTGGCTGGCCGAGATCGGCCCGCACGGCGTGGTTGCGGGTATGGACTCGACGTTGCAGTCGCAGCCGGCGCGGGCGATCGCGAAGGCGTGCGCGAAGGAGGGCATCGACCCGAAGGATCTCGACCTCGTCGAGATCAACGAGGCCTTCGCGGCTGTCGGGATCGTCTCGACCCGTGAGCTGGGGCTGGATCCGGCGAAGGTCAACGTCAATGGTGGGGCGATCGCTGTGGGGCATCCGCTGGGCATGTCCGGGGCGCGGGTCACCCTGCATCTGGCCCTCGAGTTGCAGCGCCGCGGCGGCGGTGTGGGTGTGGCCGCGCTGTGCGGCGGCGGCGGTCAGGGTGACGCACTGATCGTGCGCGTTCCCACCAGCTAGGTACCAAAAGAACGCGGAGCACTCCGGCTGTCGGGGAAGATGGAACCATGACAGCCGATCCGCAGTGGGTACCGACCGAGGCTGATCTGCGCAACGCGGTGATCACCGACTTCGGTGTTTTCATTGCACGGCGCCACAACGTTCCGGTAGACGACTACCGGGCGTTGTGGCGTTGGTCGGTGGCCGATCCCGACGCGTTCTGGCAAGCCGTGTGGGACTACTTCGACATCCGCTCTGCGACCGATCCGGGTCCGGCCTTGGCCGAGTCCTCCATGCCGGGCGCCGTGTGGTTTCCCGGCGCCACTCTCAATTACGTCGATCAGGTCTTCCGCAATGCCCGCTCCGACAGGCCCGCCATCCGGTACGTCGGTGAGGGTGGGGTCGACGTCGCTGTCGAGTGGGACGAGTTGCGCTCGCAGGTCGCGGCGCTCGCGGCCACACTGCGGGATCACGGCGTCGGTGTCGGCGATCGCGTCGTCGGATACCTGCCCAACATTCCCGAGGCAGTGATCGCGTTCCTTGCGACCGTTTCGGTGGGGGCACTCTGGGCCGCGTGCGGGCAGGACTATTCCGCGCCGGCAGCCCTCGATCGGCTCGGACAGCTCGACCCGAAGGCGCTGATCACCGCGGACGGGTATCGGTTCGGCGGCAAAGAGCACGACCGCGTCGATGCCGTACTCTACCTGCAGGCCGGGCTGCCCTCTCTGGCCCTGACCGTCATCGTGCCCCATCTTCGACGGGAATCGGAGGTCGGCGACGCCACCACGTGGGCTGAGGCCACGGGCCGGGAGGCCGCACTCGAACCGGTGGCCGTCCCGTTCGACCACCCCCTGTGGGTGGTGTTTTCTTCGGGAACCACCGGACTTCCGAAGGGAATCGTGCACGGCCACGGCGGAGTGCTTCTCGAACACCTCAAGTCACTCGCGCTTCATCTCGACGTCGGCCGAGACGACACCCTCTTCTGGTACACCAGTCCCAGTTGGATGATGTGGAACTTCCAGACCGCGGGCCTGCTCGTGGGGGCCACCATCGTGTGTTACGACGGGAGCCCCGGGTGGCCCACGGCGGATGCGTTGTGGGCGTTGACCTCCCGTCTCGGTGTGACGGTGGTGGGGACGAGTCCCGGATACGTACTCGCCTGCGACAAGGCCGGGGTGGTACCCGTCCGCGACCACGACCTGACGGCGCTCCGCGCGGTCGGCAGCACCGGGTCCACGTTGCCTGCCGCGTCGTCATTGTGGTTGGCGCACAACGTCGGTCGGAACATTCCCGTCATGTCGATCACCGGTGGGACCGACGTGGTCTCGGCCTTCATCGGTGGAGCGCGGACTGTTCCGGTCTGGCCCGGTGAATTGTCCGCTCCCTGTCTGGGTGTCGCCGTCGACGCCTTCGACGAAACGGGCAGTCCCGTGCGCGGCGAGGTCGGTGAACTGGTGGTCACGGCCCCGATGCCGTCGATGCCGGTGTCGTTCTGGAACGACCCGGACGGGAAGCGCTACCACGACGCCTACTTCGACGTGTTTCCCGGTGTGTGGCGGCACGGTGACTGGATCACGATCACCGAACGCGGGACCGTGCTGATGCACGGAAGGTCCGATTCCACACTCAATCGCAACGGGATCCGGATGGGGAGCGCGGACATCTACCAGGTGGTGGAGAAGCTGCCCGAGGTCGCAGAAGCACTGGTAGTCGGGGTGGACCTGCCGGACGGCGGATATTGGATGCCGCTCTTCGTGGTCCTCGTCGACGGGGTGGAGCTCGACGACGCGTTGCAAGACCGAATTCGGGGTGCGATCCGTGAGCAGGCCTCGCCCCGGCATGTGCCGGACGACATCATCCTCGCGCCCGGCATTCCTCACACTCGCACCGGCAAGAAGCTCGAGGTGCCACTCAAGAAAATTTTCCAAGGCGCGGACGCGGCTCGTTCAGTCGACCGCAGCGCCGTCGATGATCCAGCACTGCTCGACTGGTTCGCCCGGCATGGCCGCACGGCGGCTCAGGGTGGCTGACCAGGTAAGGCTTGCTTTTGTTACTGACCGGTAACAAGAGGTGGGTCGGGCGTGGTGCTTGGCGTGGGGTGTGAGATATCTCCCTATTGATCCAGCGAGCGCCCGCGCCGGGATGCGACAAATAGGACGTCACGCGCGCTGCATCTCGTCTCATCGTCGGCCAAGTGTGATCGCCGCCGCGGGCGATACGGTGCCGCATCCGCGCGCCAGACGACCCCACTGACCGCGCCCATGCAGGTCAAGGCGAATTCCGCCCTGAAGTTCAGTTTCGAGCGCATGGGATGTCGCTGCCGGAGGCGCGTGCGCGTCACTCCTGGGCGGCTCTCGATTTCATTCCCGCCTCGCCTTCGCCGCGAGTGTTCCGCTTTGAGACCTGCGCGGGGCTTTGGTAGACACGATGGTTGGTAAACAAGCGGTGGTCGGTGCGACGTCCGCCCCCGCGGCCGATCAGCCGATCGTTTGGTACCGCGCGAAGTGGATTGTTCGGGAAGGGGGCGATAAATGTGGACACGACATTTGTCCGTCCGGCGGAATTCCGACCCGCGGTACGTTTTTCGCCTCGCACGTGTACGCGACGCCCGGAATGTGGTTCTCGCTGTTGAACATGTGCGCGTCGCCGATCCAAATTTCGACTGATTCTGGAAGTATCGACGGTCGGGAAGGTCACAGCTCGGCAGGTAACAGTGGTGGGTATGTGACCGATGTATACCCCGGCGTTATTTCGACACAGGACGAACCGAGATGGTCACCGACGAGTGAGAGGAGGGTGCAGGCATGAGTGTGGCGAAAGTTCGGACGTCCATTTCCGCCGTAGACACGTCTGTCGACTCCGAGGGTGACGAGCACCGATTGGGTGGCCGCTTGTTGGATCGATGAAGGAACGGAGCCAGGAATGAACCCGCTCACCGCGAATGATCCGGGATGCCAGAGCGCCCCAGGGCGCACTGCATCGATCTCCACTGTGGTGGAACTCGTCGATCAGCCCAAGGTGGGCCGTCCCGTTCCCGATTCGCGAGTGGCCTCGGACCGAGGCACGTGCATGTAGTGGCGTTCAGAGCTACCAATCACCAGTCACACAGGCGGCGGCAAGCCACGCGTTCGAGAACGGAGTAACCCTTGGGGTCGGGACATGCAGCGGGTAGTAACGGTGCTCCCATCGGAGCCTTTCCGCTGTCAGCTGCGCAGCGAGGGATCTGGTTCGCTCAACATGCGATGGGCGACATTCCTCTCACCATCGCTCAGTACATCGAACTCCGCGGAGACATCGACCTCGACCTTCTGACCGAAGCCACCATCCGTTCCGGCCGGGAATTCGGCTCGGGCTTCCTCCGCCTCGTCGAGATCGACGGTGTGCCGCACCAGTACGTCGACAAGACGCTGGATGACGCCATCACGTACGTCGACCTCCGCGGCGAGGACGACTCCGTCGACGCTGCCCAGAAGTGGATGCGCGCCAATTACAGCGCTCCCGTCGACCTTCTCGAAGACCGTCTGGTCGTGGTCTACCTTCTGCACGTCGGTGAGAATCACTACTTCTGGTTCTGCCGCATTCACCACATCGCGCTCGACGGGTTCGGGGCGATGGCGCTCATCGCCCGGATCGCAGAGATCTACACGGCGCTGGTCGAGTCCACGGAGCCGCCTGCACCGCGCGCGGAAGACCTCGTCCGGATCGTCGAAGACGAGCAGCGTTACCGCAGCTCCGAACGGTTCGCGAAAGACAGGGAATACTGGGCCGAACGCACCGCGCACCTGCCGGAAGCGCCCAGCCTCGCCGGTCGCGCCGCGAAGGTGGGCAAGTTCGCGCGGCTCTCCTCCGAGGCACTGCCCGAATCGACCGCGACCTTGCTGGACGAGGCACTGGACGGGACGAACGCAAGTTCCGCTCCCGTCGTGGTGGCCGCATTCGCCGCCTACCTCGCCCACATGACCGACCGCACGGACGTCGTGCTCAGCCTCCCCGTCTCGGCACGCACCACCGCCACGCTGCGCCGCTCCGGCGGAATGGTGTCGAACATCGTGCCGCTCCGCCTTCAGATCACTCCGGAGATGACGGTTCCGGAGCTGGTCAAGAGTGTGCAGATCGAGCTGACGGGCGCTCTGCGCCGTCAGCGTTATCGGCACGAGGACATCCGCCGCGACGCCGGCGCGCCCCAGGGACAGCGCGGTTTCTTCGGCCCGTCCATCAACATCATGATGTTCCACAGCGAGATCAAGCTGGGCACCGTCACCGGACATCAGAATGTGCTCACGACGGGCCCGGTCGAAGATCTTTCCCTGAACATCTACCAGGGCGTCGCGGGCCACAAGATCCACATCGACTTCGAAGCCAACCCCAATCTGTATTCCGCGGACGAGTTGAACCGGCACCACAGCCGATTCTTCGACTTCTTCGAGCGGTTCCTCGGGGCCGGCGACGACGCGCCCGTGTCGGATCTGGCCCCGATGAGTTCCGAGGAACGTGAGCAGGTGGTGTCGGGCTGGAACGGCGAGGTCGTCACACCGCCGGCCGGAACGATCGTCGACCTGTTCGACGCCCAGGTCGCCCGAACCCCCGACGCGACGGCGCTGGTGTTCGAGGGGCAGGAGTGGACGTATCGCGAGTTCGACGCGCGCGTCAACCGTCTGGCCCGGGTGCTGATCGGGCGTGGTGTGGGACCGGAGACGAAGGTCGCCCTCGCGATCCGCCGCTCCCTCGACTCGATGGTGGCGATGTACGCGGTGGTCAAGGCGGGTGCTGCCTACGTCCCGCTCGACCCCGATCATCCAGCCGAGCGCACCGCCTACGTCCTCGACAGCGCCCGACCGCAGTGCATCCTGACGGTGACCCGGGACCGGTTGACACTTCCGCCCGGCCACGACGTGGTCGAGATCGACGCACTCGACCTCGAGAGCATCGACGCCGGCCCGATCCGTGATGCCGAGCGACTGGCGGACCTTCGGCCCGCCAATCCCGCCTACGTCATCTACACCTCCGGGTCCACCGGACGTCCGAAGGGCGTGGCGGTCGGCCACGGGTCCGTGCTGAATCAGGTCGCCTGGATCGCGGAGCGCTACCACCTCGACGCGAACGATGTCGTGCTGCAGAAAACCCCCACGACCTTCGACGTCTCGGTGTGGGAGCTGTTCGCACCACTCGTCTCGGGCTCACGCGTCGTGATCGCGGCGCCCGAGGGGCACCGCGATCCGGCATACCTCGCCGATCTGATCGCCCGCGAGAAGGTCACGGCCACCTCGTTCGTTCCGTCGATGCTCTCGGTGTTCACCTCCGAGGCCGGCCGGAACCAACTGGCCTCTCTTCGGCTGGTTCTCGTTGCGGGAGAGGCTTTTCCGCCGTCAGTGGCGGCTGCGTTCCGGGCACGATCCGACGCGGCGCTGCACAACTTGTACGGCCCCACCGAATTCACCGTGCACGCCACCGCAGGAGAAGTCGACCGCGAGGCCGTCCACACGGTATCCATCGGAACTCCCGTGTGGAATACCGAGGCGTACGTGCTCGACGGTCACCTGCGACCCACGCCCGTCGGGTCCGCAGGAGAGCTGTATTTGGCGGGGGCGCAAACCGCTCGCGGATACGAGGGCAGGCCCGACCTCACGGCAGAACGCTTCGTAGCCAACCCCTTCGGGGTTTCCGGGTCCCGGCTGTACCGTACCGGCGACCTGGTCAGGTGGCGGGTGGACGGCAGTATCGAGTACCTCGGCCGCACGGACTTCCAGGTCAAGGTTCGGGGCCTGCGGATCGAGCTGGGCGAGATCGAGGCCGCTATGTCCTCGTATCCCCATGTCGCGCAATCGGTTGCGGTGGTGCACGACAGCTCCCTGGGGCAGCGGCTGGTCGGCTATGTCGTCCCCGAATCCGGCTCGGACGTGGATGTCGCAGCGCTGATCGACCACGTCGGCCGCGCCGTTCCGTCCTACATGGTTCCCGATTCCGTCATGGTGATCGCCGAGATGCCGGTCGGGGCGAGTGGAAAACTCGACCGCAAGGCATTGCCCGAACCTGTCTTCGCGGCGGAAGCCAGTGAATACATCGCTCCCCGCAGCGCCATGGAGGAGTCGATCGCAGGCCTCTTCGCCGAGGTTCTGGGCGTTCCGCGCGTCAGCGTCGGCGACTCGTTCTTCGCGCTCGGCGGCGACAGCATCGTCTCGATTCAGCTGGTGTCCCGGGCCAAGGAAGCCGGCGTCCTCTTCACGGCCCGCGACGTCTTCGAGCGCAAGACCGTGGCCTCTCTCGCCGAGGTGGCCACCTCGGCCTCCGATTCCGCAACGGTCCACGTTCTCGAGGAACTGCCGGGTGCCGGTATCGGCACGATGCCGCTGACCCCGGTGGTGCACTGGATGACGGAACTGGGCGGCGACTTCCACAGCTTCTCCCAGTCCATTCTCCTCACGCTCCCGCCGAAGGTCGAGAGGCAGAGGCTGCTTCGCACCCTGTCGGCGGTCGTCGATCGCCACGACGCTCTTCGTTCCGTGTTGCGGCGCAACGACGCTGCGGATGTCTGGACGCTGCAGATCTCGCCGATCGGCTCGGTCGACGTCGACGAGCTCGTCGACCGGGTCGAGTTCACGGAGGGGCCGGGCAGCGACTCGTTCGAGGCGCTGGCGGCACACGCCCTCGAACGAACCGTCGACACCCTGGACCCCACCGCAGGCCGCGTGGTGCGGTTCGTCTGGTTCGTGCCCGCGGAGTTCGCAGCGGGCGGCGACGCCCCCGAGGGGATCGAAGCCGCGAGCGCCGAAGGCGAGGGCGAGGGCACGGAGCCGCAGTCCGGTCGGCTGCTCGTCGTCATCCATCACCTCGCGGTGGACGGTGTGTCGTGGCGGGTGCTGGTGCCCGACTTCGCGGCCGCGTGGTCGCAGATTTCGGCAGGGGCCGATCCGCTGCTTCCGGCGGTGGGCACGTCTGTGCGCCGCTGGGCGCACGGACTGTCCGACAACGCCAAAAGTGCACGGCGAGTTGCGGAACTGGGCTTCTGGCGCAACACGCTCGACGGCTCCGATCCGTTGATCGGCTCGCGGGCTCTCGACGGCCGCGACGTGGTCTCCACCACCGGTCGGGTTCGGCTCGAGGTCTCCGCCGACGTCACCGACGGTCTGCTGACCCACGTGCCGCGTGCGTTCCACGGTGGTGTCAACGACGGGCTGCTCACGGCGCTTGCCTTGGCGGTTGCTGCGTGGCGTGCGGAGCGCGGAATCTCCGAGTCGTCGACTCTGGTGCACCTCGAGGGTCACGGCCGTGAAGAAACGGTCCTGCCGGGAGCAGATTTGTCCCGGACAGTGGGCTGGTTCACCAGCATGTATCCCGTTCGGCTGGCGGCGCCAGTGGACGATCTGGGGGAGGCGCTCGCCGGTGGGAAGGCTGCGGGCACGGCGCTCAAGACCGTCAAGGAGCAGTTGGCGCAGGTGCCCGAGCACGGTATCGGCTTCGGCCTGCTGCGCTACCTGAACGCCGAGACGAGGTCGGTACTCGCCGATCTGCCCAGCCCGCAGATCAGCTTCAACTACCTCGGTCGCGTGTCGGTGGGCGACATCCCAGCGGCCCTGCGTGCGGCGGGCTGGATGCCCGACACCGACACCATGGAACTCACCGGCACCCGCAACAGCGAGATGCCGGTGCACTTCGCGCTCGACATCAATGCGATGATCGTCGATGTCGAAGGGGAGCAACGTCTTTCCGCCACAGTCGATTTTCCGCAGGGTGTGCTCACCACCGCCGAGGTGGAGGAGTTCACCGGGCTGTGGAAACGTGCGCTCGAGGCTCTCGTCGAGCACGCTCGGCGGCCGGACGCCGGCGGACGGACTCCCTCCGATCTCGATCTCGTACCACTGGACCAGCCCCGGATCGATGCGCTCGAGAGCAGCTATCCTGCGCTCGCCGACGTGTGGTCACTCGCCCCGCTGCAGGTGGGCCTGCTGTTCCACGCCGCGTTGGCGAGTAGCACCACCGACGTCTACACCACCCAGCTCGTCATGGACCTCGGTGGAACGGTCGACGTCGATCGCCTGCGCCGGGCCGCGGAAGCCCTCGTCGCGCGGCACCCCAACCTGCGCACCGCCTTCGTCCTGGACGAGGACGGCACCGGTATGCAGGTCGTCGTCGACCATGTGGACGTCCCGTGGACGCACGTCGATCTGCGATCGCTGCTGGAGGCAGACCGCGAAGCTCGAGTCGACGCGCTGATGCTCGCGAACCGGACGGACCGGTTCGACATGACGGCGCCGCCTCTCGTGCGTTTCCTGCTGGTGGAGACCGCGCCGGATCGGTACCGCTTCGCCGTCACCAACCATCACATCCTGCTCGACGGCTGGTCGTTGCCGGTCCTCATCCAGGACCTGCTGACCCTGTACGCGGTGGACGGTGAGGCTCTGGCGCTGCCACAGCCGCGCCCGTACCGGAACTACCTCGAGTGGCTCGCCACCCAGGATCCGCAGCAGTCCGTGGCCGCGTGGGCACAGGCACTGGCCGGCGTCGAAGAACCCACCCTTCTCGCGCCGGCGCACGAGGACACGGCTGCGACGCTCACCCCGGACGAACTCGTCGTGGACCTGCCCGACGAGGTGCTCGCGGCGATGACCGAACGCTCGCGTGAGCTCGGCGTCACCATGAACACCCTGGTCCAGGCGGCCTGGGGCATCGTGCTGGGTAGGCTGACCGGACGGGACGACGTGCTGTTCGGCACCACCGTTTCCGGCCGCCCGCCGCAGGTTCCCGGAATCGAATCGATGCTGGGCCTCTTCATCAACACCCTTCCCGTGCGGGTGCGGGTGCGCCCCGGCGACTCCGTTCGAACCCTGCTCGACCGGATCCAGCACGAGCAGACCGAGCTCCTCGACCACCACCACATCGGACTGACCGATATTCAGCAGGGCCTGGGTCTGAGCGCGCTGTTCGACACGTTGATGGTCTACGAGTCCTACCCACTCGACCGTGAGGCACTCACGCAGAGCAGTGACATCGAAGGGCTCCGCGTTCTCGACGTGACGTCCAACGACGCCACCCACTACCCGCTCGCCATCGTCGCGATGACGGACCCGCGCCTTCATCTGACCGCGAAGTTCCTGCCCGAGATCTTCGAATCCGCCCAGGTGCGGCAGATCATGGCACGGGTGGTCCGTGTTCTCGAGGCGGTGTCCGGCGACGTCGACACACCGGTCGCCCGCATCGACATCCTCGAGGGCACCGAACGTGCGTCGCTCCTCGCGGTGTCCGGCACCGAGGACGCCGAACAGCTTCTGTTGCCCGACATCCTGTCCGCGTCGGTGGCACTCGATCCCGAGCACCTCGCAGTCATCGCCGACGGCGCGACGCTGACGTACGCCGAACTCGACGAGCGGTCGAACCGGCTCGCGCGCGTCCTGATCGGGCGCGGTGTCGGTCCGGAAACTGCTGTGGCGCTGGGTATGACGCGTTCTCTGCACTCCGTGGTCGCCACCTGGGCGGTCGCGAAGACGGGGGCAGCGTTCGTGCCCGTCGATCCGCGCTATCCGGCTGAGCGGGTCGAGCACATGATCGCCGACTCCGGATCGATGCTGGGCCTGACCGTCGAGGCGCAGCGTGAGGGACTTCCCCAGAACCTCGACTGGCTGGTCCTCGACTCCGCCGAGGGCGATGCACTCTGCTCGCGGGAATCTTCGGCACCGCTGGCAGATTCGGAGCGTACCGCGCCGCTGCGGGCCCTCCATGTTGCCTACATGATCTACACCTCCGGCACCACCGGTCTGCCCAAGGGTGTCACCGTGACCCATGCAGGGCTGGCCAACTTCTCCGCCGAACAGCGCACCCATTACGGGGTCACTCCGGCAGCACGCACGCTGCACTTCGCGTCTCCGAGTTTCGACGCGTCCGTCCTCGAACTCCTGCTCGCCTTCGGCTGCGGGGCCACGATGGTGGTGGCGCCGGCAGACTTGTACGGTGGTGAAGAACTCCGCAGCTTCCTGGCTGAACACGAGGTGACGCACGCGTTCGTCACGCCGGCAGCATTGGCGTCGGTCGAACCGTCGGGGTTGGACCGACTCGGTGTCGTGGTGGTGGGCGGAGAGGCCTGCCCCCCGGAACTGGTGGAGCGCTGGGCTCCCGGCCGCCGGATGTACAACGGTTACGGTCCGACCGAGGCCACCGTGATGAGCAACGTCAGTAACGTGCTCGAGCCCGGCAAGCGGATCGAGATCGGCGGGCCGGTCTGCGGCGTCACCGTGTACGTCCTCGACGGGCAGCTGCGTCCCGTGCCGGTCGGTGTGGACGGCGAGCTGTACATCGCCGGACCTGGACTCGCTCGCGGCTACCACGACCGCTTCGGCCTCACGGCCGAGCGCTTCGTCGCGAACCCGTTCGGCAGGAACGGCTCTCGGATGTACCGAACCGGTGATGTGGTCCGGTTCGTCGTCGACTCCGAACATCGCGCCGGGTACGGCGTCGAGTACGTGGGCCGCAGTGACTTCCAGGTGAAGGTCCGCGGATTCCGGATCGAACTCGGTGAGATCGACGCTGCCCTGGTTCAGCATCCCGCTCTCGAGTTCGCGACCACGGTGGGCCGCACGATGCCCTCGGGCGCGACAGCGCTCGTGTCCTATGTGCTGCCGTCGGCCGGGAGCACGGTGGACGCCGCCGAGGTCACCCGATTCGTCTCCGGCACGCTGCCTGCACACATGGTGCCCAGTGCTGTTCTGGTGCTCGACGAGATTCCGCTCACCACCGCGGGCAAGCTCGACCGCCGGGCACTGCCCGAGCCCGATTTCGACGCGCTGCAGGGTGAGGTCGTCGAACCCCGAACGGCGGCAGAAGAATTGGTCGCCGGGGTTTTCGCCGAGGTACTCGGACTGTCGAAAATCAGTGTGGCCGAGTCGTTCTTCGACCTCGGCGGTAACTCACTCCTCGCCACCAAGGCGGTCGCGCGAGTGAACGCGGCAGCGGGAACACGACTGGGTGTGCGCGAGCTCTTCGAGGCGCCGACGGTCGAGCGCCTGGCTGTCTTGGTGACCGACGGCGCGGGTTCGGGGTCCGACCGGCCGGCGCTGGTCGCACGGCCGCGTCCCGAGCGGGTTCCGATGTCGATGGCCCAGCAGAGCATGTGGCTGATGAACCGGTACGACACGACGTCGTCGGCGTACAACATCCCGCTTGCGGTCCGGTTGTCCGGCAGCCTCGACATCGAGGCGATGTCGAGCGCCGTGTCGGATGTCCTCGCGCGGCACGAGTCACTGCGGACGGTGTTCCCCGACTCCGCCGACGGGCCGTACCAGCAGGTCGTCGACGTAGACCAGGTGCCGGTCGATCTGACGCCCGTGCCGGTGCGCGAGTCCGAGCTTCACTCGGTACTCACCGCATTCGCCACCGAAGGGTTCGACGTCACGGCGGCCCCGCCGCTGCGTATCCGCCTGTTCGCGACCGGCGACACGGAGTTCCTCCTCGTGCTGGTGATCCACCACATCTGCGCAGACGGTGCCTCGTTGGCTCCGTTGGCGCGGGACGTGATGGTCGCCTACAGCGCCCGGACAGCGGGTGCGGCTCCGCTCTGGCAGCCGTTGCCGGTGCAGTACGCCGACTTCGCCCTGTGGCAGCGCGAGGTGCTCGGCGATCCCTCCGACAGCACGTCCCTCGCGGCCGAGCAGATCTCCTATTGGGAGAACGCACTGGCCGGGGTACCGGAGCTGATCGACCTCCCTCGCGATCACGCGCGGCCTGCCCGTCAGTCGATGATCGGTGATTCCGTCGACTTCGTGATCTCGCCCGAACTGCGCAGCGGGCTCGAGAAGCTCGGCAGAGACCACGGAGCGTCACTGTTCATGGTGACCCACGCGGCGTTGACCACCTTGCTGGCACGATTGAGTAACAGCGACGACATCACGGTCGGCACGCCCCATGCGGCGCGAACCGACCAGATGCTCGACGATCTGGTGGGCATGTTCGTCAACACGCTCGTCTTGCGGGCCCGGGTCGACGCGGGTGACTCGTTCGCAGCGCTGATCGAACGGATCCGCGACAACGACCTCGCGGCGTTCGGGCATTCCGACGTGCCGTTCGAGAAACTGGTGGAAGCGCTGCAGATTCGCCGGTCCGCCTCGTATTCGCCGCTCTTCCAGGTGATGTTGGCGTTCCAGAACAACCGCCTGGAATCGCTCGAACTGCCCGGACTCACCGTACGGGTCATCGAGGACATGGCCGAGGGCGCCAAATACGACCTCACCCTGACCATGTCCGAGAAGGCTGATGACGAGGGCCGGCCGTCCGGCCTCGGCGGCCGCTTCACTTTCGCCACCGACCTCTTCGAACGGGAGAGTGTGGAGCGCATCACGCAGCGGTTCGTGCGGATCCTCGAGGCCGTCGTCGAGAACCCACTCGTCGCCGTAGGCGATATCGACATTCTCACCGAACACGAGAGAGCAAAGTTGAGCCAAGCACGACCTGCCCGCACGATGACGGTCCGCGAACTACCGCAGCTGCTGGCAGCCGCGGTGGACGTCGCGCCCGACGCCGTAGCCGTCGCACACGACGGCATGCAGGTGACGTACCGGGAGTTCGATGAACGCCTCCGGTTGATGTCTGCGCCGTTGGCTGAGCGGGGAATGGCTCCGGACGCGATCGTGTCCGTCGTTCTGTCCGGTCTGGTTCCGACCATCATGATGGCTCCGCCGTCGGAGGACGGGCAGGACGGTTTCGGAGCGATCCTGGACAAGGTGATCGCCGACGCGTACCGGCTTGTCGGCGACGCGGACCTCGAGAAGTTCGCGGCCGCACCTGCCGTCGTGGAGCCGGCCCCGGCGGACGCGGCGACGGCCCGGCTGGAGTCCCCCCTCGCGGCGTGGCAGGACAGCGTCGAACGCGACCCCGAGGCGATCGTGGTGGTCGCCGGGGGAGTATCGACCACGCGCGCCGAGCTGAACAGGCGCGCCAACCAGGTGGCCCGCGAGCTCGCCGAGCGGGGTATCGGCGACGACGACGTCGTCGCCCTGATCCTGCCTCGTTCACTCGACTGGGTCGTCGGCATGCTCGCGGTGTGGAAGGTCGGTGCCGCCTACTCACCACTCGACCAGGCATGGCCTCTCGAACGCATCGCGGGTCTCATCGACACCAGCGGAGCTCGCGCGGCGATCACGACGTCGTCGTGGCGCGAACTCGCACGGAAGCCGCTGGGCGATCGCGTCCTCGACACGGCCGTGGTCCTCGACGACCCGGACACCGTTCGAGCACTGGACTCCCGCGACGGAAGCGATCTCGCGTTCGACCCGTGGGTGGGCGACGAGGCGGGAGCACGTCTCGCCTACGTCATCTCGACATCGGGTTCGACGGGACGGCCGAAGCCGACGATGGTGCCGATGGCGGGTGTGCTGAACACCTACCGCTGGTACCGCGACGAGATGCGCATCGCCGAGGGCACCGGTGTTCTCGTGGCGAGCTCGCCGTTGTTCGACCTGACGCAGAAGAACGTGTGGGTTCCGTTGATGTCCGGCGGCGTCGTCCATCTGGCGGCCGAGGGCTTCGACCCCGCCGACATTCTGCGGCACCTCGCTATGGCGGACGTCCGCATCGTGAACATGGCGCCCAGCGCCTTCGAATTGCTGGCCGAACTCGACGCAGACGACACGATGGCGTCGCTCGACTGCGTGGTCCTCGGCGGTGAGCAGATTCGACCGGCCGCGTACGCCAAGCTGGTCGGACGAGGCGTCCGCCTCGTCAACTCCTACGGCCCGACGGAAGCGTCGGATGTCACCGCGTCCTACGAGCTCGACCTGACGGCTCCGGACGCCGAGGAAACCCCGATCCCCATCGGGTCGCCGCTGCCCGGTGCCGAGTACTACGTCTTGGACAAGCGTCTGCGTCCCGTCCCGGCCGGCGTGACCGGCGAGCTGTACATCGGCGGTGTCGTGGTCGGGCGCGGTTACGGCGGAATGGCCGATGTCACCGCCTCGCGCTTCGTCGCGAATCCCCGCGGGGATGCGGGCTCGCGCCTGTACCGCACCGGCGACCTCGTGCGCGAGCGCGCCGACGGAGAGTTGATCTTCCTCGGGCGCAGTGACTTCCAGATCAAGATTCGTGGCCTCCGGGTCGAACTCGGCGAGATCGAGTCGGCTCTGACGGCGATGGACGACATCAAGCAGTCGATCGTCGTGGTCTCCGAGCGTCACGGACTGCAGCGACTCGTCGGCTATGTCACCGCCGCAGCGGGTGCCTCCGTGACGGCTCACGACGTGACCTCGCGTCTGCGTGCGGTTCTGCCGTCGCACATGGTTCCCGATGCGCTCGTCGTCGTGGACGAGATGCCGCTCAACGCGAGCGGCAAGATCGACCGCAAGGCGCTTCCCGAACCGGAATTCGCCACCGATAATGCCGAGTTCGTCGCACCCCGCACACCGCTGGAGGAGGTCGTCGCCGCGGTCTTCGGTGACGTGATCGGTGTCGACCGCGTGAGCGTCGACGCGTCGTTCTTCGATCTCGGCGGTAATTCGCTGAGCGCCACACGCGTCGCGTCCCGTCTGTCGGCGGCGACAGGCGCCACCGTCGGCATGCGAGATCTCTTCGAAGTCCCCACTGTCGCCGAACTCGCCGACTTCATCGAGCGGCAGGACGGTGATCGGGCGCCCCGACCCGCCTTGGTCGCGCAGCAGCGGCCCGAGCAGCTTCCGTTGTCGCTGGCGCAGCAGCGCATGTGGTTCCTCAACCGCTTCGACCCGACCTCGCCCGCATACAACGTGCCCTTGACGGTCCGGTTCCGCGGTAATCTCGACGTCACCGCGATGGCGTCGGCTCTGTCCGACGTCGTGGCGCGTCACGAAGTCCTGCGAACCGTGTTCCCCGACTCCGATGCCGGCGCACACCAGGTCATTCTTCCCGCATCGGACGTCGACCTGGGTCTCGATCCGGTCGAGGTCGCCGAGTCGGATCTGACGGCTCGCCTGTTCGAGTTCGGCTCGCAGGGGTTCGACGTCACGGACACGCTCCCGATCCGCGCTCGCCTGTTCCGCATCGCCGCGGACGATCACGTTCTGGTCGTGGTGATGCACCACATCGCCTCCGACGGCGCGTCGACACTGCCGTTGGCACGCGACGTGATGGCGGCCTACGCCGCGCGTGTGTCGGGAGGGGAGCCGCAGTGGCCCGAACTCCCGATCCAGTACGCCGACTACGCGATCTGGCAGCGCGCTCTGCTCGGATCCGAAGACGACCCGCACTCGCTTGCGGCGCAGCAGATCGACTTCTGGGCGAAGACTCTGGCGGGTCTGCCCGACGTTCTCGAATTGCCGACCGATCGGCCCAGGCCGGCAGTGCGGTCGATGACGGGTGCCGCCGTCGATTTCACCATCGATGCCGACCTGCACCGCCGGCTGAGTGATCTTGCGCGCGAGCACAATGTCTCCTCGTTCATGGTGTTGCATGCGGCGCTGTCCGTGCTGCTGGCGCGCGTGAGTGCGGGTACCGACATTGCCATCGGCGCGGCGATTGCCGGCCGCGGCGAGGAGGCGCTCGACAACCTCGTCGGCATGTTCGTCAACACGCTGGTGTTGCGCACGCAGGTCGAGCCCGGTGCGTCGTTCACGGCTCTCCTCGAACACGTTCGGGAGCAGGATCTTGCAGCTTTCAGCCACCAGGACGTTCCGTTCGAGCAGCTGGTCGACGCCCTGAAGCCGACCCGGTCCACCGCCTACACGCCGTTGTTCCAGGTGGTTCTGACGCATCAGGTCAACGGAATTCCGTCGCTCGAGTTCGAGGGACTGGAAGCCGTTCCCGGTGCGGTCGACGTCGAGTTCAGCAAATTCGACCTCACCGTCGACCTGCAGGAGCAGTGGTCCGACGCGGGAGTGGCCACCGGCATCACCGGGTCGCTCGGGTATGCGACGGAAATTTTCGACTCGAGTACGGTTCACGGCTTCGTGGATCGCTTCCTGCGAATCCTCGAGTCCGTCGCGACCGACACAGACATTGCCGTGGGAGACATCCCCATCCTCGATCCGCGGGAGGCCGCTGAGCTGGCTCCGGTCCGAGGCGTCGAGGGAGCGGCGCCGCAGACGCTCGTGGAGTTGCTCGCGGGTGCCGTTGCCGCCGACCCGGACGGTGTCGCCGTCGTCGCGGGCAGCGAATCGATCACCTACCGGGAACTCGACGCACGCTCGAACCGCATCGCGCGGGCACTGATCGAGCGAGGGGTGGGCGCCGAGTCGTTCGTCGCCCTGGGCATTACCCGCTCGATCGCTTCCGTGGTGGGCATCTGGGCCGTTGCCAAGAGTGGCGGCGCCTACGTGCCGATCGACCCGAAGTACCCAGACGAGCGTATCGCCCACATGGTCACCGATTCCGGTGTGACGCTGGGGCTTTCCGTCGCATCTGAGCTCGACCGGCTGCCGGCCGGCGTCGACTGGCTACTCCTCGACGGTGACGACGCCGACGTCGCTTGGGCGCAGTACTCGGCGGCTCCGGTCACCGACGCGGACCGTCGTTCGTCGGTGACACCGGCGAACAGCGCGTACGTCATCTACACGTCCGGCACCACCGGGCAGCCCAAGGGTGTCGTCGTCAGCCACCGCGGTCTGGCGAACTTCGCTGCCGAACAGCGTGAGCGTTACCAGGTGACCACCGCGTCGCGGACCTTGCATTTCGCCTCGCCGAGCTTCGACGCGTCGGTGCTCGAACTGCTGCTCGCGGTCGGCGCCGGTGCCACTATGGTGATCGCCCCCACGGACGTGTACGGCGGTCCCGAGCTCGCGAAGTTCCTGCGCGAGAACCGGATCACGCACGGTTTCGTCACGCCCTCCGCCCTCGCGTCCGTCGACCCGGCGGGTCTCGACGACTTCCAGTTCGTGGTGGCCGGCGGCGAAGCGGTCCCGGCAGAACTCGCCGCGCGCTGGGCCCCCGGGCGTTCACTGTTCAACGGCTACGGACCCACCGAGACCACGATCATGACCAACATCAGCGACCCGATGTCCGCTGACGGCCCGGTCACGATCGGTGGCCCGATCCGGGGAACCAGTGCCCTCGTGCTCGATGATCGTCTGCGTCCTGTTCCGGTGGGTATCGCAGGTGAGCTCTATCTGTCGGGGCTCGGGCTGGCTCGCGGATACCACCGGCGTACGCCGCTGACCGCCGAACGTTTCGTCGCCAACCCCTACGGCGCACCCGGCGACCGGATGTACCGCACCGGCGACATCGTCCGATGGAAGCGGGACGAACGCGGTGTTCTGACGGCCGACTACGTCGGAAGGTCGGACCAACAGGTGAAGGTTCGCGGCTTCCGGATCGAACTGGGTGAAATCGATGCCGTCCTCGCGCGACACGAGTCGGTCGATTTCGTCACCACGTCTGCGTTGACCACCTCTTCCGGCGACGCCGCCCTGGTGTCCTACGTGCTGCCCGCGGCGGGACGAACTGTGGACCAGGCAGAACTGATGGACTTCGCGGGTGAGTTCCTGCCGTCGTTCATGGTTCCGGCCACTGTCATCGCTCTCGAATCCGTGCCCCTGACCCCTGTGGGCAAGCTCGATCGGCGGGCGTTGCCGGTTCCCGAAACGTTCGCCGTCACACGCGAATACCGCGCTCCGCAGTCACACATCGAGCAGACGGTGGCCGCTGTGTTCGCCGAGGTTCTCGGTGTCGAGCGTGTGGGGCTCGACGACGCCTTCTTCGAACTCGGCGGCAACTCGCTCATCGCTACCCGCGTCGTGTCCCGGATCAACACTGCCCTCGATACGGACATCGGTGTCCGCGAACTCTTCGAGGCTCCCACCGTCGGCGCTCTCGCGTCGCGGGTGGATGCGCGTGGCACCGGCATCGCCGCCCGCCCTGCTCTGGCACCGCGTCCGCGTCCCGACCGCATCCCGCTGTCGCTCGCGCAACAGCGGATGTGGTTCGCCAACCGCTACGATCCGTCCTCCCCGTCGTACAACATCCCGATGGCACTGCGCCTGTCGGGTGCTCTCGACGTCACAGCGCTGCAGTCCGCTCTCGCCGATGTGCTCGAACGCCACGAATCTCTCCGTACCCAGTTCCCGAGTTCCCCTGAAGGGCCGCACCAGGTCATCCGGCCGGCCGCCGAGGTGGATCTGAACCTCGGGGTGACGCACGTCGCCGACGAGTCGGAACTCCGCGATCGTCTGTTGACCGTCGCCACCACCGGGTTCGACGTCACCAAGTCCGTGCCGGTCCGCGCAGCGCTCTTCCGGGTGGGGGAGGCGGACTCCACCGAGCACGTTCTCCTCATCGTCATCCACCACATTTCCGCGGACGGCGGCTCGATCGCGCCACTGGCGCGTGACCTGTTCACGGCGTACAGCGCGCGGGTCGAGGGCTCCGCTCCGGCATGGGCGCCCCTCGCGGTGCAGTTCGCCGACTTCGCCCTGTGGCAGCGGGAGGTGCTCGGTTCGGAGGAAGATCCGGCGTCGCCGGCTGCCCGGCAGCTGGACTACTGGGTGAGCACGCTCGCCGATGCGCCCGAGCTTCTCGAGTTACCTCTCGATCGCCAGCGCACGCCCAACCGGGTTCCGCAGTCCGCGCGAGTCGAGTTCGAGTTCGGTCCTGACCTGAAAGCCGCCCTCGCGGAGGTCGCGCAGGCGCACCAGGCCTCCGTGTTCATGGTGGTACACGCGGCGTTCGCCGTACTGCTGGCGCGAATGAGCGGTACCGAGGACATCGTGGTCGGTACGCCCGTCGCCGGCCGCGGCGACGCCGCCCTGGACGATCTGGTCGGCATGTTCGTGAACACGCTGGTGCTGCGGACAGAGGTCTCGCAGTCGGCGACCTTCGCCGATGTGCTCGACAGCGTGCGCAACACGGATCTGGGTGCTTTCGGAAACACCGACATCCCCTTCGAAAGGCTCGTCGAGGCACTCGCCCCGGCGCGGTCGAACACCTACGCACCGCTCGTTCAGGTGACGCTGACCTTCCAGAACAACGAAGCGGCCAAGCTCGAGCTGCCCGGTCTGACGGTGACGGCACTCGACAACGATGCCAACCTGGCAAAGTTCGATCTCACCCTCGCCGTCGACGAGCAGGGCGCCGACGCGGACGGTCCGACGAAGGCGATGTTCAGCTACGCGACGGACATCTTCGACGAAGCGACGATCGAGGGCTACCGGTCTCGGTTCCTGGCGATCCTCGATGCGGTCGTGGCGCACAGTTCGGTGATCGTGGGTGACATCGACATCCTGTCGGCCGCAGAACATGCCGAACTCGGTGGCACTTCCAGCGACGCGGTGGAATCGCTGGGGTCGCACAGTGTCGCGGAAGAGCTCGCGACGCGGCCGTTGCCGGAGTTGCTCGATGCGGCAGCATCGATCAATCCTCACGGTATTGCGTTGTCTCACAACGGTAACGATGTGACCTACCGGCAATGGCACGAGAAGTCCGGTGAGCTGGCGCGTACGCTTGCGAGCGTCGGTGTCGGACCGGAGGCTGCTGTGACGGTGGCCTTGTCGACCTTGCTGCCGGGTCTGCTCGACGGAGCATCCGGTGAAGGTTTCGCGGATCAGTTCGCCGGCATGCTCGCGGGGGTGATCGCCGAAGCCACTTCTGCGTCGGATCGCCGCGCCGGTGCGCTTCCCGTCGACCTCGTGGAGTGCTGGTCGGAGCAGGTCCGGGCAAATCCGGACGCCCTTGCGTTGAAGGGGAACGGCCACGCTCTCTCCCGCCGGGAATTGAACGCCCGGGCCAATCAGCTGGCCCGTGAGCTGGCGTCCCGCGGTGTCCGTCCCGACGACGTGGTTGCCCTGGTGGTTCCCCGCTCGATCGAGTGGATCATCGGCATGCTGGCAACGTGGAAAGCGGGCGCCGCCTACGCACCGATCGATCCGGCCTACCCTGCGGAACGTATCGGCGCCATGCTCCACGACTGTGGTGCTCGTGCCGTCGTCGCCACGACGGCGTGGGCAGGCGCCGACGACGTCGAGGCCGACGTTCTCGTACTCGACGATCCCACCGTGGCATCGGAGTTGGCGGCACACGAGAACTCCGACCCGGTCAATCACTGGACCGAGGACGGATCCGGCGCTCGCCTGGCCTACGTCATCTCCACATCCGGTTCGACCGGTAGGCCCAAACCCGCGCTGGTGCCGATGGCCGGATTCTGCAACATGATGGTGTGGTTCCGCGGCCAACTCGCGCTCGAGCAGGGCGACGGCGTCCTGGTCTCCTCGGCACCCGGATTCGACCTGACGCAGAAGACGGTGTGGGGAACGCTGTCATCGGGTGGAGCGATCCACCTTGCGGTCGAGGGTTTCGAGCCCCAGTCGATTCTCCGTCAGATCGACGAGAACGAGTTGACGGTGGTCAACATGGCGCCCGGCGCCTTCGAGATCGTCGCAGAGCTCGAGCAGAACGAGGAACTTCGTAGCGTCCGCACCATCGCGCTAGGCGGTGAGGCGGTCAAGGCTGCGCCGCTGAAGAAGTTCCTCGACCGAGGAGTCCGCTGCCACAACAGCTACGGGCCTACCGAAGCGTCCGACATCGTCACGTCCTACGTCATCACACCCGAAGATGCGGTGTCCGATCAATTGCGGCTTCCCATCGGCCCCGCGCTCGACAACGTGGCGCTGTATGTTCTGGACGGCCGGCTCCGCCGGGTTCCCGACGGTATGACGGGTGAGCTCTATGTCGGTGGTATCGCGGTCGGCCGCGGCTACGGCAACATGTTCAGGATCACCTCCACGCGGTTCATCGCGGACCCGTTCGGCGCTCCCGGCACCAGGATGTACCGCACCGGCGACCTGGTGCGGCGCCGAAGCGACAAGAACTACGACTTCCTGGGCAGGACCGACTTCCAGGTCAAGATCCGCGGCCTGCGCATCGAACTCGGCGAGATCGAGTTCGCTCTGCTGGCGCACCCCGACGTGTCTCAGACAGTCGTCGTCGTCCGGGACACCCCGCAGGGACAGCGGCTCGTCGCCTACGCCGTGCCGGCTGCCGGGGATATCGATTCGCGGGAAGTCTTGTCCTCGCTCGCGAAGACACTTCCCGCGCACATGGTTCCCGACGTCCTCGTAGTCCTCGAATCCATGCCCCTGAACAACAACGGCAAAGTGGATCGTAAGCGGCTGCCCGAACCGCACTTCGACTCCGACGACCACGAGTACGTCGCTCCCCGTACTCCGCTCGAAGAGATCGTGGCCGGCGTCTTCGCCGACGTTCTCGGTATCGAACGGGCCGGCGCCACCGATTCGTTCTTCGACCTCGGTGGAAACTCCCTCAGTGCCACCCGGGTGGTGGCGCGTCTCGAAGAGGCTCTCGGCACGGAATTGACTGTCCGCTCGGTCTTCGAAAACCCGACGGTCGAGGGCGTTGCGGCCGTTGCCGAGCACTCGGCCGACGCCGACCGCGAGCGCCTGCCGTTGACCGCGGGGCCGCGGCCGGAACGAATCCCTCTGTCACTGGCGCAGTCTCGGATGTGGTTCATCAACCAGTTCGACACCGAGTCGGCGGCGTACAACCTGCCGATGGCGGTGCGTCTGCGGGGAAACCTCGACATCGATGCGCTGGGTGCTGCTCTCACCGACGTGGTGGAGCGTCACGAGTCGCTGCGCACCCTGTTCCCCGAGTCGCCCGATGGTCCGTATCAGGTGATACTTCCGACCGCCGAGGCCGTGGAGCAGTTGACCGTCGAGCCGACCACGGACGAGGCCGACGCCTATCGCCGAGCGCGTGCGCTCGCGAACACAGGTTTCGACGTCAGTCTCTCGGTGCCGTTCCGGGTCCGCCTCCTCCAGATGAGTGGAGGCGAGCACGTTCTGGTGCTCGTCGTCCACCACATTGCCGCGGACGGCGCCTCGATGGCACCACTGTTCCGGGACATGATGCAGGCGTATGTGGCCCGCGCCGGCGGTGACGCACCGGGCTGGGAACCACTGACCGTGCAGTACGCGGATTTCGCGCTGTGGCAGCGTGAGGTGCTCGGCGACGAATCCGACCCGGATTCGATCGCGTCGCGCCAGGTCGACTACTGGCGTCACGCACTTGCCGACCTTCCCGAGTCGCTCGAACTTCCCACCGACCGCCCGCGTCCGCCCGTGCAGTCGCTGCGCGGGGCGACGTTCGACTTCGACATCGACCCGGACACGCATCGCGCACTGGCGGCGCTCGCCCGCCGGCACAACGCGAGCATGTTCATGGTCGTGCATGCCGCGTTCGCCGTACTGCTCGAGCGGCTCAGCTCGAATACCGATCTCGCCATCGGCACGCCTGTCGCTGGCCGCGGCGTGCGTGAGATCGACGAGATGGTCGGCATGTTCGTCAATACCCTCGTCCTGCGTAGTTCGGTGAATCCGGAGTTGCGGTTCCTGGAGCTGCTGGCGCAGGTTCGGGAGACCGACCTCGAGGCATTCGCACACGGAGACATTCCGTTCGAGCGGCTCGTCGACGTGCTCAACGTCCCCCGTTCCACCGCCCACCAACCGCTCTTCCAGGTTGCCCTGGCGTTCAACAACACCGGTAGCTCGGCTCTCGAGTTCCCCGGCCTCGAGGTCTCGGTCCTGGAGACCCCGCTGGATGTCGCGAAATTCGATCTCCAGCTCAGTGTGGGTGAGCGTTACGTCGACGGGGGAGCGGCAGGCATCGTCGCGTCGTTCAACTACGCGACCGATCTGTTCGACGAGCGGACGGTGCAGAGGTTCGCCGATCGGTTCGTCCGGATTCTCGGAGCGGTGGCGACCGAGCCGGACGTGATTCTCGGCGACATCGACATTCTCGACGCGGCCGAGAAGGCTGCCATCGCACCTGTGCGCGGTCCCCGGTCACTCGAACCGCGGACACTGCCCGAGCTGCTGCGTTCGGGCGTGGACCTCGCACCGGATTCGGTGGCGCTGTCCTTCGAGGGCCGCGAGCTCACCTACCGCGAACTCGACGAGCAGTCGGACCGGTTGGCGCGCGTGCTGATCGATCGGGGAGTGGGGCCGGAGAACTACGTGGCGCTCGCCATCACCCGTTCCGTGGAATCGATCCTGGGAATCTGGTCGATCGCGAAGGCGGGTGGCGCATACCTGCCCGTCGACCCGAAGCTTCCGTTCGAGCGCATCAACGAGATGCTGTCCGATTCGGGTGCTGTCCTGGGTCTCACGGTCGATCGTCATCGAGACGACCTGCCGGACACGGTGTCCTGGATGGTCCTCGATGCTCCCGAGTTCGCCGACCAGACGCGTACGGTGTCGGCGGCTCCGGTATGCGACGCCGATCGTCGCCGTCAGCTGACCGTCGATCACCCGGCGTACCTGATCTACACGTCCGGCTCGACGGGCAAACCGAAGGGCGTCGTGGTCACCCACCGCGGTCTGGCGAACCTCACCAGCGAGGTTCGTGAGCACTACGTCGTGTCGCCGAGTTCGCGTTTCCTGCACGTGGCGTCGCCGAGCTTCGACACCTCGGTCGGTGAGATGCTCGCCGCGTTCAGTGCCGGCGCCACTCTGGTGATTTCACCCGCGGACGTGTACGGCGGCGACGAGCTCGCCGACCTGATCCGCCGTGAGCAGGTCAACAACGTCGTCATGACGCCGACCGCACTGATGACCGTCGATCCCGAGGGACTCGACTCCGTGCGGTCCGTCGTGGTCGGCGGCGACACGTGCACACCGGAACTGGTTGCCCGATGGGCGCCCGGCCGCGAGATGCGCAACGCCTACGGGCCGACCGAGACCACGGTGATCGTCACGATCACCGAACCGATGGTGGCCGGGGAACGGGTGACGATCGGTAAGCCGTTGCGCGGTGTCGAATCACTCATCCTGGACTCCCGCCTGCGCCCGGTGCCCGAAGGCGTTCCCGGCGAGCTCTACATCTGTGGACCGTCGGTGACCCGCGGATACCACAACCGTCCGGCGGTCACGTCGGAGCGGTTTGTTGCCAACCCGTTCGGCGAGCCCGGCTCGCGTATGTACCGCACCGGAGACGTGGTGCGGTGGGCGGACGACCACCGCGTGGAGTACGTCGGCCGGTCCGACTTCCAGGTGAAGGTTCGTGGGTTCCGCGTCGAGCTCGGTGAGATCGACGCCGCACTGGCGGCCCAGCCGGACATCGAGTTCGCCGTGACCGTGGGCCGGGAGAACCCCGCGGGCCTGACGACCCTCGTGTCCTACGTCCTGCCGGTCGATGGTGCGACGGTGGATCCGGAATCGCTGAAGACGGTTGTCGGCGAAACCCTTCCGCCGTACATGGTGCCGTCGGTGGTGATCCTGCTCGACGAGATCCCGTTGACCGGAATCGGCAAGCTGGACCGCGCGCGCCTGCCCGAGCCGGAGTTCGTGTCCTCGAGTGCAGAGTTCCGCGCACCGTCGACACCGGCCGAGGAAACCGTCGCCACGATCTTCTGCGAGGTCCTCGGTCTGTCCGCGGTGAGCGTGGACGACAGTTTCTTCGACCTCGGCGGCAACTCGCTCAGCGCCACTCGCGTCGTGTCCCGGGTGGGGCAGGCGTTCGGGCTCCGGGTGGGCGTCCGGGAGTTGTTCGAGGCGCCGACCGTGGCCTCGCTCGCCGTCCGCATCTCGGCCACTGCCACCAGCGACGAGGTTCGACCCGTGCTCGGGCCACGGAAGCGGCCGGATCACATTCCCCTCTCCCTCGCGCAGTCGCGAATGTGGTTCATCAACCGCTTCGATCCCGAGTCGGCGGCCTACAACATCCCGTTGGCGGTCCGGCTGACGGGCGCCCTCGACGTGGAGGCGCTGCGGGCCGCGGTGTTCGACGTCCTCGAACGGCATGAATCACTGCGGACCACCTACCCGGATTCCGCGGACGGACCCCATCAGGTCATCCTCCCCGCCGAGCAGGTACCGGTCGATCTCGCGCCGGTTGCCGTGACGGGCGACGAACTACGCACCCGCCTGGTGGAGATGGCCACCGCGGGATTCGATGTGACCGCCGACGTGCCCCCGATCCGGATGCGGTTGTTCGAGACTGCCCCTCAGGACTACGTGCTCGCGCTCATCGTGCACCACGTGTCCACCGACGGCGAGTCGACGGCACCGTTCGTGCGCGACGTCATGGTGGCGTACGCGTCCCGTGCAGCGGGACGGGAGCCGGGCTTCGGTCCGCTTCCCGTGCAGTACGCCGACTATGCGATCTGGCAGCGCGAACTGCTGGGCAGCGAAGACGATCCGCAGAGTCTCATCTCGGCACAGCTCGACTTCTGGAAGAAGGCGCTGGCCGGTGTGCCGGACCTTCTCGAGCTTCCGCTCGACCGCCCGCGTCCGCCCGTGCAGTCGCTGCGCGGAGCGAGGGTCGATTTCACGATCGACGCGGCGCTGCACCGAGGCCTGGCGGCGCTCGCCCGAGGGCACAACGCCAGTGTGTTCATGGCCGTCCACGCGGCATTCGCGGTGCTCCTGAGCAGGCTGTCGGGCACCGAGGACATCTCGGTCGGAACGCCGATCGCCGGCCGCGGTGAGCGTGAACTCGACGACGTCGTCGGCATGTTCGTCAACACCCTCGCCCTGCGCGTGCAGGTGGACGACGGGCAGAGTTTCGACGAGATCCTCGACCGTGCACGTGAAGCGGACCTCGAGGCGTTCTCGCACGCCGACGTGCCGTTCGAGCGGCTGGTCGAGGTGCTCAATCCGGCACGCTCGATGGCCCATCACCCGATCTTCCAGGTGGGCTACTCGTTCCAGAACACGACGAAGTCCGACCTGCAGCTACCCGACCTGACCGTCGCACCGCTCGACATGGAAGGCGACACAGCTCAGTTCGATCTGCACCTCGTCCTCGGGGACAGCCCCGAGGACGAGGAGATGTCCGGGGTGTTCACCTACGCCACCGACCTGTTCGACGCGGTGACCGTGCAGGGCTTCGCGGATCGGTTCCTGCGGGTGCTCTCCGCTGCCGTCGCGTCACCGCAGGTCGCTGTCGGCGATCTGCCGTTGATCGGGGACGACGAGCGCGCCCAGGTGGTGTCGGGCTGGAACGACACGGCACGGGCACTGCCCGAGACGACACTCGCCGATATGTTCACCGCCGCGGCCGTCAGGGATCCGGACGCCACCGCGGTCGTGTTCGAGGACGAGTCACTGTCCTATGGCGAATTCGCCGCACGGGTCTACCGGCTCGCTCGCCACCTCATCGATCTGGGTGTGGGACCGGAAACTGTCGTGGGCCTTGCCCTTCCGCGGTCGGTGGAACTGCTGGTCGGCATGTATGCCATTGCGCAGGCCGGCGGCGTGTACCTGCCGATCGATCCGGATCATCCCGTCGAGCGGACGGCCTACGTGCTCGGCAGCGCGCAACCCGTGTGTGTGCTGACTCTCCGGAGCGTCGTCGCGTCGCTGCCGACGGGTGTCGATGTCGTCGTCCTCGACGAGCTCGACCTCACCGGGGCGGCGGACACGTCGATCACCGATGCCGATCGCCGGGCACCGTTGCGGTCGACCCACGCGGCCTATGTGATCTACACGTCCGGCTCGACCGGCCGGCCCAAGGGCGTGACCATCACGCACGGTGCCATCGCGAACCAATTGCGATGGAAGCAGGACGAGTACCCCCTGACCGCCGACGATGCGGTGTTGCTGAAAACGGCGGCCACCTTCGACCTCTCCGTGTGGGAGTTCTGGTGGGCGCTGACCTCGGGGGCACGGCTCGTCGTCGCCAAGCCGGACGGTCACCGAGATCCGTCGTACCTCGCCGGACTCGTTGCCGAGCAGCAGGTCACGAACGTGCACTTCGTTCCGTCGCTGCTCGCGGCTTTCGTCTCGGTGGCGGAATCTGCCCAGCTTGCGTCGTTGCGACGGGTTCTCTGCATCGGTGAGGCTCTCCCGGCCGACACCGTGCAGCGCCTGCGGGACGTCAGCGGTGCCGAAATCTTCAACTTGTACGGCCCGACCGAAGCGGCGGTCAGCGTCACGCACTACCGGTGCGGCGTCGAACGGGGCGGTTCCGTCCCGATCGGGCGACCCGAGTGGAACACGCAGACGTACGTTCTCGACACCCGGCTGCACCCCGTGCCTACCGGCGTGACAGGTGAGCTCTATCTGGCGGGTGACCAGCTGGCTCGCGGCTACTTCGGCCGCCACGACCTCACCGCGGAACGGTTCGTGGCCAACCCCTTCGGGCCTTCGGGTGCCCGGATGTACCGGACCGGTGACCTGGTGCGGTGGAATAGGGACGGCAACCTCGACTATGTGGGCCGCTCCGACTTCCAGGTGAAGGTCCGTGGATTCCGCATCGAGCTCGGCGAGATCGAGCGTGCGCTTCTCGCGCACCCCGCGGTGGCTCAGGCAGTCGTCGTCGTGCACAGCGATCGCCACACCGGTGACCGGCTGGTCGGTTACGTCGTGCCGGAGTCCGAAGATGCACTCGACATCGCGGACGTGCTCGGATCCGTCGGCCGCTCGGTGCCGGGATACATGGTTCCGGCGGCACTCGTGACGCTCGACCGGTTGCCCCTCAACATCAACGGCAAGATCGACCGCAAGGCGCTGCCCGAGCCCGAGTTCGCAGGGGTTTCGGACCAGTACAAGGCGCCGCGGACCCCGGTCGAGGAGATCGTCGCGGGAGTGTTCGCGGACGTGCTCGGCCACGAGCGTGTCAGTGTCGATTCCAGCTTCTTCGACCTGGGTGGCAACTCGCTCGTGGCCACCCGTGTGGTGGCCCGGGTGAACGCCGCACTCGATTCCTCGATCGGTGTGCGTGAGCTTTTCGAGGCGCCCAGCGTGATCGCCCTGTCCGCACGGGTCGAGCAATCCGAATCGGCGGGGGTCGGCCGGCCCGCGCTGGTCCCGCAACCGCGTCCGGCGCGGATCCCGTTGTCCCCGGCGCAATCTCGGATGTGGTTCATCAACCAGTTCGATACCGCATCGGCGGCCTACAACATCCCGCTCGCCATTCGGTTGACCGGTGAACTCGACGTCCGAGCCCTCGAACAGGCCCTCGGGGACGTCGTCGAACGGCACGAGACCCTGCGCACCCGCTACCCGGACACGGGAGAGGGTCCCGGGCAGGTCGTCGTGTCCCGCGCCGAGGCGTTCACAGAACTCGAAGTCCAGAGCGTCGCCGACGAGGACGGTCTGCGGAACCACGTGATCGCCCTCGTCACCGCCGGATTCGATGTCGCGAAGGCAGTACCCGTCCGGGCCCGCCTCCTGCGGCTCGACTCCGAGCATCACGTGCTGGTGATCGTCGTCCACCACATCTCCGCGGACGGTGCCTCGACGGCGCCGCTGGCGCGTGACGTCGTGGTCGCCTACAGCGCCCGGGCCGCCGGATCCGAACCCAACTGGGCCCCGCTCGACGTCCAGTACGCCGATTTCGCGTTGTGGCAGCATGAACTGCTCGGCGACGAGAACGCCCCGGATTCGTTGGCCGCGAAGCAGATCGACTACTGGCGCGAGACCCTGGCCGGGTTGCCGGACGTGCTGCCGCTGCCGACGGACCGACCCCGGCCTCCGGCCCAGTCGATGCGAGGCGCCAACTTCGAGTTCGAGATCGATGCGGAACTCCGTCGACGCCTCGGCGTGCTCGCCCGCGAGCACAATGCGTCGCTGTTCATGGTGGCGCACGCCGCGTTGTCAGTCCTGTTGGCCCGGCTCAGCGCCACGCAGGACATCGCCATCGGCACCGCGATAGAAGGACGCGGTGAGGCAGCTCTCGACGATCTCGTCGGCATGTTCGTCAATACCCTGGTGCTGCGCTCGCAGGTAGATGTCGACGACCGATTCGCCGACCTGCTCGCGCAGGTCCGCCAGCACGACCTCGGCGCGTTCACGCACACCGATGTTCCGTTCGAGCGTCTGGTGGAGATTCTGCAGCCGGAGCGGTCGACCGCCTTCTCGCCGCTGTTCCAGGTTGCGCTGGCGTTCCAGAACATCGAGCAGGCCCACCTCGAACTTCCGGGGCTGACAGTCGAGGGTCTCGACGGGGGAGTCAGCGCGGCCAAGTTCGATCTCCAGCTGACTCTCGCGGACGCTGCCGGAGAGCCCGCGGACACCGGTGGCTTCGCCCCGATGCGCGCGGTGTTCACCTACGCCACCGACCTGTTCGACGAACGCACCATCGCCGCGTTCGCGTTCCGGTTCCGCCGCATCCTCGAGGCGATCACCCGTGACGCCTCGGTGGTCATCGGTGACATCGACGTCCTGAACAGCGACGAGCAGCGGGTCCTCGCGCCCGTGCGCGGTGCAGCATCGGTTCCGCCGCAGACGTTGGCCCGCATCCTCGCCGCCGCGGCGGAGGCAAACCCCGAGGCTGTGGCGGTCGTGTGCGGGAACCAGCAGGTCACATACCGCGAACTCGACGAGCGCTCGAACCGTCTGGCCCGGGTACTGATCGGCCGCGGAATCGGTTCGGACGATTTCGTGGCTCTCGCACTCACCCGATCGGTGGAGTCGATCCTCTCGATCTGGGCGGTCGCGAAGACGGGTGCCGCCTTCGTGCCCGTCGACCCGAGCTACCCGTACGACCGCATTCTGCACATGGTCACCGATTCCCGCGTGGAGATCGGCCTGACCACGGCGGCGCACAGCACCGACCTGCCGGACACGGTGCGGTGGCTCGTCCTGGGCGACGAAGACATGGACAGTGCATGCGCCCACGTCTCGTCCGAGGCCGTCACCGACGACACCCGAATCCGCCCCACGCGGGTGGACGACGCCGCATATGTCATCTACACCTCGGGCTCGACCGGTCTGCCGAAGGGCGTCGTCGTCACCCACACCGGGCTGGCGAACGTCACGCGGGAACAGGTCGAACGGCTGGGGCTCACGCCGCAGTCGAGGGTCCTGCACTTCGCGTCGCCGAGCTTCGACGCGTCCGTGTTCGAATTGCTTCTGGCCGTTGCCGCCTCGTCGACGATGGTCATCGCCTCCGGAGTCGTGTACGGCGGCGAGGAATTGGCGCGATTGCTCAGGGAGCAGGAGGTCAGCCACGCCTTCATCACCCCGGCGGCGCTGACGACGGTGGATCCGGCCGGCCTGGGTGGCATCGAGGTTCTGTCGGTGGCCGGTGAGGCCTGCCCGCCCGAGCTGATGCAGAGGTGGGCGCCCGGCCGGCGCATGTACAACCTGTACGGCCCCTCCGAAGCGACGATCTGGAGCACGTCGAGCTCCCCGATGAGGGCCGATCGGCCCGTCACCATCGGCGGTCCGACGCGCGGTGTCGACGTGGTCGTGCTCGACTCCCGGCTCAGCCCCGTCCCGGTCGGTGTCGCGGGTGAGCTCTACGTGGCGGGGCCGAGCGTGGCACGCGGCTACCACAATCGATTCGCCCTCACTGCAGAGCGTTTCGTCGCCAACCCGTTCGGTGGTCCGGGGGAGCGGCTGTACCGCACGGGCGACGTCGTCCGCTGGGTCTACGCCGACGACGAAGGATCGGAAGGACAGGGCGAGCTCGTCCTCGACTACGTCGGTCGATCCGATTTCCAGGTGAAGGTCCGCGGATTCCGGATCGAGCTCGGCGAGATCGATGCCGAACTCGGAAGGCATCCGAGCGTGGACTTCGCGGTCACCCTCGGCCATCATCGCGAGCAGACCGGTCAGACCGTCCTCGTCTCCTACGTGATGCCTGCCCCGGGCGCGTCGATCGACGTCGCCGAGTTGTCCGCGTTCGTGTCCGAGACACTGCCGGGCTACATGGTGCCCTCCTCGATCATGCCGATCGACTCGGTGCCGCTGACACCCGCAGGAAAGTTGGACCGCAAGGCACTACCGGAACCCCGGTTCGTATCGGTCGCCACCGAGTACCGCGCGCCGTCGACGCCGATGGAGAAGGCCATCGCCGACGTCTTCGCGCAGGTCCTCGGTGTGGAGAGGGTCAGCGTCGACGATTCGTTCTTCGCCCTCGGCGGCGACAGCATCGTGTCGATCCAGCTGACCACGCGGGCCAAGAACGCCGGTGTCCTGTTCTCGGCGCGAGACGTGTTCGAGCGCAAGACTGTTGCCGAACTCGCCGACGTCGCCGCCTGGGCCACCGACGTCGAGTCGGTGACCCTCGAGGAACTGCCCGGCGGCGGAGTCGGTTCGATACCCCTCACGCCGATCGCGCACTGGCTGACCGAAAGCGCGGGCCGATTCGACAGGTTCTCGCAGGCCGTTCTGCTGACCACGCCCGCCGGCGTGACCCGGGAGCAGCTGGTGGAGACCGTGGACGCGATCCTGAGTCACCACGACATCCTCCGATCCCGGTTGACCCGCTCGGGGAACGACTGGGTGTTCGACGCACTGCCCGTCGGCGAGGCTCTCGGCGCCGATGAGCTGTTCGAACGCGTCGAGTTCACCGACAAGCCGGGGACCGAGGCATTCGAGCGGCTGGGGCGTGCGGCACTCGACCGCGCCGCGAGCCGACTCGATCCCGCATCGGGGCGGATGACGGAATTCGTCTGGTTCGCTCCCGCCGAGTCGCTGCCCGGACAGAGCGGACGACTGCTGGTGCTGGCGCACCACCTCGTCGTCGACGGTGTGTCGTGGCGAGTGTTGTTGCCCGACTTCGCCACCGCAGGATCACAGATCGCGCGGGGGGAGAAGCCGCAGCTCGAGCCGGTCGGCTCGTCGGTGCGGGCGTGGGCGCACGGGTTGGTGGAGGAAGCGAAGTCTCCGCACCGCGTGGCCGAACTCGACTTCTGGCGGACCATGCTCGACGGCACCGATCCGCTGCTGGGCAAGCGGGCTTTCGACCCGGAGCGGGATGTGATCGCCCGGACTCACAGTCTGAGCATGACCTTCTCCACACCGGTGACGCAGGCGTTGCTGACCTCGATCCCGCAGTCCGTGAACGGTGGCGTCAACGACGGCCTTCTCGCGGCGCTCGCGCTCGCTGTCGCGCAGTGGCGCCGGAACAAGACCGGAGTCGACGACGCCCCGGGCGACCAGTCGGTGCTCATCAATCTCGAGGGCCACGGCCGTGAAGAATCCGTTGTCCCGGGTGCCGACCTGTCGCGGACCGTGGGCTGGTTCACCAGCCTGTTCCCCGTGCGCCTCGATGTCTCCCGTGCCGACCTGGCCGAGGCGTTCGACGGCGGACGGTCTGCGGGTGCGGCTCTGAAGGCCGTGAAGGAACAGCTGCTGGCGGTCCCGGACCGCGGCATGGGCTTCGGCTTGCTGCGCTACCTGAACGACGAGACCGCCCCGGCGCTGGCAGCGCTGCCGACGCCGCAGATCGGCTTCAACTATCTCGGTCGCGCGGGTTCGGTCGACCTCCCGGAAGAAATCCGGGACCTCGGCTGGGTCCCCGACAGCGACTCGGGCGAGTTCGGCGGCGCAATGGACGACGAGATGGTCGCGCCTGCTGTGCTCAGCATCAACGCCGTCACCTCCGAATCGGCATCGGGTCCCCAACTCGAGGCGAAGATCGCGTTCGCCGAGGAGATCCTCGACGAATCCGACGTCTGGGAGCTGGCCGAACTCTGGCACGCGGCGGCGGCTGCGTTGGCAGAGCACGCGTCACGGCCCGACGGCGGCGGCCTGACCCCGTCGGACGTCCCGCTCGTCACCGTGACCCAGCACGATCTCGAGATCCTGGAACAGCGCTACCCGGAGGCCTCCGACGTGTGGCCGCTGGCACCGCTGCAGTCCGGCATGTTCTTCCACTCGGTGCTCGCCGAGGACGCCGTCGACGTGTACACCGCACAGGTGGTGCTCGGCCTCGCAGGCACCGTCGATGCCGCCCGATTGCGGGCTGCCGCCGAGGCGCTCATCGCGCGTCACGCGAACCTGCGTACCGCCTTCGTCACCGACGATGCCGGGGAAGCGGTGCAGGTGGTCGTCGATTCCGTGGAACTGCCCTGGGAAGAGATCGACCTGTCCGGACTGTCCGAGGCGGCACGTGAAGAACGGATGAGCACCCTTCTGGGTGAGCACCGCTCGGCTCGCTTCGACATGGCGCGACCCCCGTTGATGCGTTTCCTGCTGATTCGCACGGGGCCGGATACCTTCAGCTTCTCCATCAGCAACCACCACATCCTGCTCGACGGATGGTCGATGCCGTTGCTGATGAAGGACTTGTTGGTGTTGTACGCCACCCGGGGAGACAGCTCGGTGTTGCCGCGGGTACGTGGCTACCGCGACTTCCTCAGCTGGCTGTCCGCGCGTGACACGCACGCCTCACACACGGCGTGGGCGCATGCACTTGCCGGGCTCGACGGTCCCACCGTGCTCGCCCCCGCACCCAGCGGTCCGGTACGCCCCGAGCCCGCCGAGTTCGCGGTACGCCTCGGTCCGGCGGTCAGCGAGAACCTGGCGCGCGTCGCCCGGGATCGTGGCCTGACGATGAACACCATCGTCCAGGCAGCGTGGGGTCTGCTCCTGTCCCGGATGACGGCGTCCGACGACGTCGTCTTCGGTGCCACGGTGTCGGGTCGTCCGCCGGAGGTCAACGGCATCGAATCGATGGTGGGTCTGTTCATCAACACGATCCCGATCCGCGTGCGCATCGATCCCCGCGAGTCGCTCCTCGGGCTTCTCGAGCGTCTACAGGCCGAACAGTCGGCCCTCCTCGAGCATCACCACATCGGGCTGCCCGAAATCCAGCAGATCGCCGGAATCGGCGGACTGTTCGACACGTTGACGGTGTTCGAGTCGTACCCGATCGATCGGGCCGGTCTCACCGAGTCCAGCGACATCGACGGGTTGCGGGTCACCGGTGCGCAGATCAGCGACGCCTCGCATTACCCGCTGAGCCTCCTGGCGCAGTCGGACGCCGAGGTCCAGCTGGTACTGAAGTACCTCCCGGACGTGTTCGGGGCAGACACTGTCGAGCGGATCGGGGCACGCCTGGACCGCATCCTGCACACCATCGCTGCCGGCGGTGCCACGCTGGTCGGCGATCTCGACCTGCTGGCGGCGGAGGAACGCGACCTCGTCCTGTCCCGGTGGAACGACACCGCGCACGGCGTCTCCGCCCAGTCCGTGACCTCGATGTTCCGTGCTCAGGTGGCGCGCACCCCGGATGCGACCGCCGTGGTCGCCGGGCAGGATCGGCTGAGCTACGCGCAGTTCGACGCGCGGGTGAACCGGCTGGCCCGTCACCTGATCGCGCTGGGCGTGGGACCGGACTCGGTGGTCGGCATCGCGATGCGACGCTCCCTCGACATGGTGATCAGCCTGTACGCCGTGCACGCGGCGGGCGGTGCATACGTGCCGATCGACCCGGAGCATCCGGCCGACCGGACCACCTACGTGGTGGACAGCGCTGCCCCGACGTGTGTGCTGAGCGTTGCCGACGACATCGCCAATCTCGACGTCGACGTGCCCGTGTATCTGGTGGAGGACTTCGACCTCTCCGGCTACGCCGACACTGCAGTCGAGGATGCCGAGCGGCTCGGTGAACTCCACCCGGAGAACCTGGCGTACGCGCTGTACACGTCCGGTTCGACGGGACGCCCCAAGGGTGTGGCGATTCCGCATTCGGCGCTGGCCAACCAGCTCGAGTGGATGCGGGACGAGTACGGCATCGGTGCCGAGGACGTGATTCTGCAGAAGACTCCCTTCACGTTCGACGCCTCGGTGTGGGAGCTGTTCTTGCCGTTGGTGGTCGGCGGCACCCTCGTCGTCGCTTCCCCGGACGGTCACCGCGACCCCGAGTACATGGCGAAGACGGTGGGCGCGGAGTCGGTGACCGTGGTCCAGTTCGTTCCGTCGGTCCTGACGATGTTCCTCGACGCGGCCACGGCCGACCTGTGCGGTTCGCTGCGGCTGGTCTTCGCCGGCGGTGAACCACTTCCGCAGTCGGCGGCGGATCGGCTCGCACGGATTGGTTCCGCCGAGCTGGTCAACCTGTACGGACCGACCGAGGTCACGATCAACTCGGCGGCTCAGGTCGTGGACCGTTCGCGCACCGGAACCATCGCGCCGATCGGTAGCCCGGTCTGGAACACCCGGGCCTACGTGCTCGACGCGAACTTGACGCCGTCGCCGATCGGTGTGCCCGGTGAGCTGTACCTCGACGGGGCCCAGCTGGCGCGCGGATACATCAACAGCGCTGCGCTGAGCGCCGAACGATTCGTCGCCGACCCCTTCGGCGTCGACGGCGCACGGATGTACCGCACCGGTGACCTCGTGCGGTGGAACGAGAGCGGTGAACTGGAGTTCGTCGGCCGTACCGACTTTCAGGTGAAGGTCCGCGGCCTGCGTATCGAACTCGGTGAGGTGGAGGAGGCCTTCGTGCGCCACACCGACGTGGCGCAGGCGGCTGTGATCGTGCGGGACAGTGAGGTCGGCGCACGGCTCGTGGCGTACGTCGTGCCGAAGCCGGGTTCGGCTGTCGACACGGCTGCGCTCACGGGGTTCGTCGCAGAATCGTTGCCCGACTACATGCTGCCGGACGCCGTGATGGTTCTGGCCGAACTGCCACTGGGTACCAGCGGCAAGCTCGACCGGCGTGCCCTACCGGTGCCCGACTTCGCCTCGGCGGCCCAGTTCCGGGCGCCGCGCACCGACAGCGAACGGGCGCTGGCGTCGATCTTCGCGGAACTGCTCGGGCGGGACCGCGTGGGTGTCGACGACTCGTTCTTCGAGCTCGGTGGCGACAGCATCGTCTCCATTCAGCTGGTGGCGCGGGCACGGTCGGCCGGGATCCACTTCACGGCACGCGACGTGTTCGAGCGGCGCACCGTCGCCGAGCTGGCGGCGGTCGCCGATTCGGGCGAGTCCGCGGCAGCTGCGTTGCAGGAATACGAGGGCGGCGGTGTCGGCACGGTGCCGCTCACTCCGGTCGCCCGGAAGATGGTCGAGCGCGGTGGGAATTTCGACCGCTTCGTGATGCCGCTGATGGTGACGCTTCCTGCCGGCATCGGACGTGACCAGCTGATCGCGACACTCTCCGCGGTGGTGGACAAGCACGACGCTCTCCGTGCCACGCTGGTGTCGGAGTCGTCGGAGCCTGCCCTCGAGATCGCACCCGCAGGCAGTGTCGACCTCGACGGTGCCGTGGAGCGTGTCGCCGTCACCGCCGAACCCGGTTCACCGGAATTCGACGAGGTGGCGAGTGCCGCCTTCGGGCAGGCGCTCGACCGGCTCGACCCCCGAACAGGTTCGATGCTCCAGTTCGTGTGGTTCGACCCGGCCGATTCGAGCCGGGCGGGCCGACTGCTGGTGGTGCCCCATCACCTCGTGATCGACTCGGTCTCGTGGCGCATTCTGGTGCCGGACCTCGCAACGGCCGGTGCCCAGATCGCAGCGGGGCAGACGCCGTCGCTGGAGCCGGTGGGAACGTCACTGCGGCGGTGGACCGACGGCCTCCTCGAGGCAGCCGCGAGTCCGGAGCGGGTGGCCGAACTGGCCGTGTGGGAGCGGATGCTCACCGGCCCGGACCCCCTGCTGGGGTCGCGGGAACTGGATCTTCGGTCCGACGTCGTCAGCACTCTCGAGCGCACCCGGGTCGATGTGCCGGCCCCCGTCACCGAGGCCTTGCTCGGGACGGCTCCCGGCGCACTCGACGCGGAAATCGGTGACGTGCTCGCCGCGGGCCTCGCACTCGCGGTCGCCGCCTGGCGGCAGGGCCGTGGGATCGACGAGCCGTCGGCGGTAGTCACTCTCGAGGGCCACGGTCGCGAAGAATCAGTGGTTCCCGGTGCAGATTTGTCCCGTACGGTCGGCTGGTTCACCACGATGTATCCGGCTCGACTCGATCTCGCAGGGGTCGATATCGGTGAGGCGATCGAGGGTGGCCCGAGTGCGGCAGCCGCGGTACAGGCGGTACGGAATCAGCTCGCTGTCGTACCTGACAAGGGGATCGGCTACGGGTTGCTGCGTTACCTGAACCCGGAGACCGCCGCGGTCATGAGCAACTGGCCGGAACCGCAGATCGTGTTCAACTACATCGGCCGCGTCAATGCTGCGGAAATTCCCGAGGCGGCGCAGGGCCTGGACTGGCTGCCCGATTTCGAGACTTCGGTGACGGGTGGACAGGTGAACAGTGAGATGCCTGCCCAGGCGGTGCTCGACATTCAGTCGGTGATCACCGATACCGCGGATGGTCGGCAGTTGACGGCGTTCATGTCGTTCCCCCCGGGAATTCTGACGGCCTCCGAGGTGGACGACTTCGGGCAGTGCTGGGTAGCGGCACTGACCGGTTTGGTGGCACAGGCGCGGTCCCGAGCCGGACGCTGACGCATCGTCCGAGCGGTGGGAGAGCTCGTCTCTTCCGCCGCCAGGACGGGCCGGAGCCGACCCCGGTGGTATTTCCGCCTCGGTAAATACCTCGAGTTCACTGAATCGGCGCATAACCCGCCTTCGGTACCGTGCAGTGTGAATTACTCGATAATTCCAGGTGGCGAGGGTCTTCGCGACAGACCTAGAGTATTTTGAACAATTGTCCAAATGATGGCCTCGGTGCGCGGATATGCCCCACCTTTGCTATTACTGAGGCATGTCGATTTCAACTCTCTCTGTGGTTATCCCGGCGTACAACGAGGAAGCGGCAATCCAGGAGTGTCTGGACAGGATATTCGAGCAGATCGATCACATCGACGAGGTCATCGTGGTCGACAACAACTCGACCGACGCGACGGCAGCGATAGTTGCTGCTGCGCAGCACCGGGAACCCAAGGTGCGGCTCGTCAAGGAAGTGACACAGGGCTGTGCGCCTGCGCGTAGCACGGGAATGAATTCCGCGACGGGAGATATCGTGGCGAGAATTGATGTCGACACGAAAATTAATGAGAATTGGGCCGCGAATATCAAATCGTTCTTTTCCCGGCACAGCGACAGATATGCCGCGGCGACCGGTACCTGCATCTGCTATGACCTTCCGTTTCAGGGGCTGTTCGCGTCCTTGCAGCGAAAGATGAATGCGAAGAATGAGGCGAAACTCGAGCGGGGTGAGTCGATCGCCGCGCCCGGACTTTTCGGTTCGAACATGGCGATTCTCAAGACGGCGTGGGAGGACATCAAGTCCGCGTTACACGACGGCGAGGACGTCCACGAAGACACCGATCTGTCGTTGACCCTGCAGAGCGAGGGATTGTCCTGTGCGATGGTGCCGGGGATGGAAGCGAGCATCTCCGGTCGTCGGTATCTGTCTCCGGTGGGTAGTTACTGGCGTTACGTGCTGCGCGGTCCTCGCACGCTTGCGCTGCACGGCAAGCGCCTGTCGGCGGCCCTCGGGACGTTCGCTGTCGCCGCGACCGCGATGCCGTTCTATCTCCTCATGTGGGTGCCGTTCCGTGCGTGGGATCCCGAGCGGGAGTCGTTCTCGCTGGGCCGCCTCTTCGCCGGCGCCGAACGGCGACCGCAGCCTCGCGCGCACGTGTGAGGTGCTATGCCCAGTCGAACGACATCTCGCCCGCGACGCCGAGGTGCTTGCACAGTTTGTGAATACCGCCGAAGTCCTGCACCAGAGCAGAACGCCCTGTGTCGTGTTCGGCGTCGTCGATCATCGCCTGCCCGTCGTGGAGGTCGATGACCTCGACGATGGTGCGCCACGTCGAGTAGTCGTTGCTGCTGAAGGCGGTCATCGCATCGACGAGCCCGTCCAGGAGGTGCCGCCGGTCGTCGGGCCCCAGCGTGTCGTAGACGACGCCCGCGATCTCGTCGGCGATGGAGGCGTGGCAGTACTCGTCGCGATTGTGTAGTCGCACCGTGGCCCGGTTCACCGGCTGGATCGCCTCGTTCTCGGAGATGAGGTCCAGGTACGAGCTGATGGAGATCTCGGCGACCGTCATGAAGGCGAAGGTGGTGATCGCCCGCTTCCGGGGGTCGGCGGCGTCAGCGGTGGCGGCACGCTGGCGGCGCAGTGTCAGCACGTCCGGCAAGGCGTTGTTCGGCATGGCCCAGCCGCGGCGCCTGCGCGTCACCGCGCTCGCGTTCAGATGCATCAGCGTGTGGTACTGCTCGTCGACCATGGCCTCGTGTACCGCTACCGCGAACGTGTCGCCGATACCGGTGTCGAGGGCGTCGTGGGCGACGAGATCGAAGCCCGGATTCACGACGTACTGCTCGATGTCCATCACGTTCTTGTTGAACGCGATCCAGCCCCACGCGCGAAGTCTGTTCTGCTGATCCTCAGGTGCGTGGCGGAAACTGTCGTGGTCGGCGAAAGGCAGCAGTTCGTCGGGGTAGTCCCGCTTGTCGAGGTCGAACAGGGCGTCGAGATCAGGTTCCGGCTTCTTCACTGTCGCCCGCTGCCCCCAATTGCGGGCGAGCCGGGCAACCACGGCGCTTTCGACCGGGTCGTTCGGGTCGTGCTCCGGCAGGGCGTGGGTGTTGTCGATCGTCATGAGGATTCTCCGTTCCCGTCCCAGAACCGGGGCGCGGTGTGCTGGAGGTCGGCGAAGAGTTCGGCGCACAGGCGGGCGAGGGGCTCGCGCCGGTCACCGAGTGTCGAGACCGACCGGGACATGAGGTCGGCGAAGTCCTGGTCGGTGCCGTTCTCGACGGTGTGGTCGACCGTGCGCATCGCGTCGGTGAGCGCGCGTCGGGCCTGCGCGGCGAACGGATTGCCGGCCTGGATGTCCCGGTACACCTCGGGTACCCCACCCCCCACGCGTGCGAGGAGGGCGAGGGACATCAGGTGCGGTGGGGTTGCCATCGCCGTCAGCTCGGCGCCGTCGGCCCCCAGTTCGCCCAGCGCCAGTCCGAATGCGAGCACACCGGCGTGGGTGAGTGCCTGGGTGAGCGCGGTCAGCCGATCATGGCGCTCGGCGTCCAGATGGACGATCGACGCACCCCACCCGGACAGCGACGTCAGGAACCAGCCGAGGTCACCGCGGTCCTGATACCTCACCGCCGCGATCGGCCTGCCCTGCGGCGACAGTGCGGGGGCGAACATCGGGTTGATTCCGAGCGCACTGTTGGGCAGCGGGTTCGCCCGCAGAGCGGCGTCGAATCGGCATTTCACCGACAGGGTGTCGACCAGCAGGGCGTGCTCGGCCAGCGACTCGGACAGGAACGTCAGTGCGTTCAACGCCACGGTTTCCGGTACCGCCAGCACCACCGCGTCAGCCGACTGCACCAGCGCGCGCACCTCGGGTGACGGATCGGTGATGTCGCCCTGCACGGAGTCGGCGTCGGCCACATCCGGAACGCCGATGTCGACGGTCCGGACGCGCATGCCGTCGCCGCGGAGGCGACCGGTCAGCATTCGGCCGACATCACCGCGGCCGCCGATCAGTGCGACGGTCCGGGATGATGTCGCCGGAATGGTCATGGTCCTATTTCGTTCGGGGTGTCCGCGGTGACGGATAATGCCCGCACCATGGTGGCGGCCTTGACCATGGCCTCGTCGAATTCTTCCTCCGGATCGGACAGTGCCGTGATGGCGCCGCCGATCCCGAAGGTCACTTCGCTGTCGGTAGCGACGATGGTGCGAATGACGATCGACAGGTCGGCGGTGCCGGTCAGCGAGAAGTAGCCGATCGCTCCCGAGTAGACACCGCGCGGTCCCGACTCGAGCCGGTCGATGATCTCCATCGTCCGGATCTTCGGCGCGCCCGTCATGGAACCGCCGGGGAAGGCGGCGCGGACGCACTGGACGACCGAGGCGTCGGCACTGAGCGTCCCACGCACCGTGGACACCAGCTGGTGGACCGCTGCATACGTTTCCACGTCGAAGAGCTTGGGAACGTGCACCGACCCCGGCACACACACCCGCGCCAGATCGTTGCGCGTGAGATCCACGATCATCAGGTTCTCGGCGCGGTCCTTCTCGCTGTCGAGCAGGTCCTGACGCAGGGCCGCATCCTTGGCCGGGGTCGCCCCACGCGGACGCGTTCCCTTGATCGGTTTCGACTCCACCACGCGGTCCGGGCCGATCCGCAGGAAGCGTTCGGGCGACGCGCTGAGAACCGACAGGCCCGCGAACTGGAGGTACGCGCTGTACGGAGTGGGGCTGATGGTGCGAAGCAGCTCGAAGGTGTGCAGTGGATCGATCGTCTGATCGACGGTCGCCATGTTGGTCAGGCACACCTCGTACGACTCGCCCGTCCGAATTTCGGCGAGCGAGGACGCGATGTGCTCGAGATACCGGTCGTGGTCGTGACGCAGTGCCAGCTCGGTCGATTCGGGTTTCCTGATAGGAGGCACTGCCGACGCCGGGTGGTCGGGCTCCGCGAGCCGCCGTAGCGCCGCCTCCATCTCGTCGAGCCACCGACGCATCTCGGGATCGTCCTGGTGATCGCTGAGACACAGCGCATACGTGCGTTCGCTGGAATGATCGATGACCACGGCTCGGTCGGCGAACACGAGTGCAGCGTCGGGGGTGGGCGATCGGTGGGCGGCGGCGCCACCCGTCTGGGCCTTCAGTTCGTAGCCCAGATAGCCGACGTAGCCCAGCCCGAACGGCACGCCGGGGAGTCCGGGAACCGACCTGGCCGCCAGTTGGCGTTCGAGGTAGTCGAAGAACGGGGCGTGGACCTGTTCAACCGGTAGCCCCTCGCGCATGATCCGCACGATCGATTCACCGACGTCGTAGGTGATGTACTCGGCTCGGGGCCCGGAGCAGTTGCCCATGATGGTGAAGCGCGAAGTCGGTTCCGATGCCGACGTGCCGTCGAGCCAGAAGGCGTTCGGCCCCGTGGCGAACAGATCCTCGAAGGTGGTGCGTGGGTCGACCTCGTGGTCGATGCGGACCTGCGAGATGACGTACGGCGCGTGCGGGACGGGGATCTTCAGCATCGACCCGGGAGTCGGTGTACCCGAGTGCGTCGGGGTGAGGTCGCGGAAGTTCGCGAGCAGTTCGTGTCCGAACGCCGTACTGATCGACTCGGGGTGGAATTGAACGCCCCACAGGGGCCGGCTCCGGTGACGCACGCCCATCAGGAGACCGTCGGTGGTCCAGGCCGTCGCCTCGAGGTCCGAGGGCAGATCCCGCGCGATCAACGAGTGGTATCGCACGGTGGGGAACGGCGACGGGATGCCCTCGAAGAGTTCGCTGCCGTGGTGTTCGACGAGCGATACGCGTCCGTGCATCGGCTCCGGCGCCAGGACGACCTGTCCGCCGAACAACTGGCACAGTCCCTGATGACCGAGGCACACCCCCAGGACGGGCAGTCCGGTTTCGGCGATGACCCGGGCGCTGATGCCGAAATCACGGGGGCGTTCGGGGCGTCCTGGACCGGGGGAGATGACGATGTTGTCGAACTCGGACCACCGCACGGAGTCCCATTCGACGTCGTTGTGCACCACGGTCGGGGGCTCGCCGTTCACCTCGGCGAGCAAGGTGAAGAGGTTGTAGGTGAAGGAGTCGTAGTTGTCGACGAGCAGCGTCCGCGTACTCATGACGATTCGACATTCGTCGAGGGATGGGGGCGGTGGTGGCCGTTGTGGCCACTGTCACCGGGACCGCTCGCGCCCGTCTCGCCGTTGATGACCAACTCCTCGAGCCTGCAGGTCTCGGCGATCAGCAGGTCGTAGAGCGCGTCGAAGAAGGCGGGGGACAAGGAGTGGCTGTCCGCGTAGCGGCGAGCGCGTTCGTGCACCAGGCCGATCCGGTGCGGTTGCATCATCGCGATGTCGGAGCGTCGCTTGAGTTCACCGATACGTCGGCACACTTCGAGTCGCCGGCCTACGGCGTCGAGCAGCGTGGCGTCGACGGCGTCGAGTTCGGCGCGCAGATCCTCGAGTGCCTGGTGCGCCGAGGCGTCAGGGGCCTTTCCGGAATCATCGCTCTTCCCCTCTTCTACGGAGAAATACATAGTCGCCCCAGTCACTCGATCGGCAGTAGCTTTCTCATCCCGACTATCGTGTGTCAGTGGTGGTTCGTTTCTCCGCGCCTCCCGGACTGCCGAGACGGCGAAATGTCGGGTTGCGGATGCGAACCGGTGGTGATCACCCCCATAGTCTCAATCACAGATTGAGACTTCGATGGACTTTTGGGTAACGTAACCAGAAGTCTATTTTCGGCCTATCCAGGATATGAGGCATATGCGTATTTCGTCGGCCACCCAGGCCCTGATGTTAGTGCTTGCGGGCATCTTGATGCTCGGTGCGGCACCTGCAGCGGCGGACCCTGCGGCGACTGAGCCCGAGCCCGTCGCAGATCCTGCGGTGCTGCCCGGGGCGAATGACTGGAACTGCAAGCCCTCGCCCGAGCACCCCCGCCCGGTCGTGCTCGTGCACGGCACGTGGGTCAGCATGGCGGCCACCTGGAAGGACCTCGCGCCGGCTCTCGCGGCCGAGGGGTACTGCGTCTTCGCCCTCAACTACGGGCAGGTCGCCGGTCTCACCGAAGGCAATCTGCTGCGCATGTTCGGCGGTGCCGACATCGCCGAGTCGGCCCAGCAACTCGCGGTGTTCGTCGATCGGGTCCGTTCCACGACGGGTGCCCCGCAGGTCGACATCGTCGGGCACTCGCTCGGTGGCACGCTCTCCCGGCAGTACCTCCGTTTCGAGGGTGGCGCCGATCGCAACAATCCCGCCCTGAACAAGGTGCATTCGCTCGTCACGCTGGGTGCTACCAATCACGGCACCAGTTTCGGGGACGTGCAGATGCTCGGTGCCGTCGCCCAGGCTCTGGGTGTGCCCGTGACGACGCTCGCCGGCGTGGCCGTCGGGCCCTCGTACATCCAGCAGATGGTCGGTTCGCCGTTCCTGCAGGTTCTCAATGCCGCGGGCGACACGGACCCGGGTATCGAGTACACAGTGGTCGCGAGTCGCCGGGACACGGTCTCGACTCCGCCGGAGAACACGTTCCTCACCGCCGGACCGGGTGCGACCGTGCACAACGTGTGGCTTCAGGACGGGTGCGAGTCGAACGCTGCCGAGCACAACGAGCTGACGACCGATCCGCGCGCGCTCTACATCATTCAGCGGGCTCTCGACCCCACGTACGCCGACCGGAACCCGGCCCCATGTGAGGTGGGCTGAGACGTGCCCTGAGGGCGGCACCCAGTCGGGACGGACTCAGTCCCAGATGCCGATCTCGTCGAGGTGGGCGACCAATCGCTGGGCACCGTCCATGAAGTGTGCCTTGTTCTCGGCTCCCACCACGTCGGCCTTCTTCTCCGCCATGGCCGCGATGAGACGGCGATGGCTCGCGACCGCCGACTCGCCCCAGTCGGGGTCCGAGGAGTAGAAGTGCGCCGGCGTGTAGCGAGTGGCGCTGAGAAGGAACCACGACAGCTTGTTCGCGTTCGCCAGGTGGTTGATGACCCGGTGAAACTTGAACTCGAGATCCTCGATGCGGGCGGCGTCGTTGTCCTCCACCGCCCGCTCGAGCTTGTCGTTGATGTCGGTCAATTCCTCGATGGCCTCGGGGGTGGCCGCCCGGGTGGCCCGCACCGCGAGTTCCTCGCCTATCTGACTCTGGAGCCAGAAGAGGTCGTGGATGTCCTCGCGACTGAGTGGGGCGACCACGTAGCCGCGGTGGGGGACGAGTTCGACGAGCCCTTCACCGCGCAGGGTCAGGAGGGCTTCGCGCACCGGCGTGACGCTGACTCCCAACTCCGCGGCGGTGTCGTCGAGGCGGATGAAGTCACCGGGACGAACGCCCCCGGACATGATCAGGTTCCGCACGTGCACGGCGACGTCGTCGGACAGCTGCGGTCGACGGCGCAGGGCCGCTGAGCTTCGTGACACGGAGGGCAACGTCATGGGTAACTCCTTAGATGCGGCAACCAGCATAAACCGCGAGCGGTGCTTACAAGCCGTAGGTCTTACCGATGATGTCGCGCTGAATTTCGTTGGTGCCGCCGTAGATGCTGGAGACGAGGGTCGAGCGAACGTGCTTCTCCATGTCGAACTCGGTGGCGTAGCCGTAACCGCCCATCATCTGCATGCCTTCGAGCGCCACCTTCTTGGCAGTCTCGGTGACCTTCAACTTGGCCATCGACGCTTCGCGGGCCAGCATCTTGTCCGGGTGGGCGTCGGCCTCCTTGGCGACGCTGTAGACGAGAAGCTTGCAGCACTCGATTTCGGTGGCGAGATCGGCGATACGGTGACGTAGTACCTGGAACGTTCCGACCGGCCTCCCGAACTGCTTGCGCTGGGTGATGAACTCGAGGGTGTCGTTGAACGCCCGCTGCGCCGTACCGAGCATCATGGCCGCGAGGATCAGGCGTTCGAAGTTCAAGCCGGTCATCAGTTGCCGCCAGCCGTTGCCGACCTCGCCGACCACGGCATCCGCGGGAAGCGCGCAATCGGTGAAGTAGAGGTCGTTCACCTCCTTGCCGCCCATGGTGCCGATGCCGCTGATCGTCAGCCCTTCCGTCCCGGCGGGCACGTGGAACATCGTCAGCCCCTCGTGCTTTCCCTCCCCGGCAGAACTCCCCGCGCCGCGCTTGACCGGTTGCCCCGTGCGGGCCACGAGGAGGATGTTGTCGGCAAAGTGCGCGTTGGAACACCACGTCTTGTGCCCGTTGATCACCCAGCCGTCGGCGGTCTTCTCCGCGCGGGTGCTGAGATTTCCGACGTCCGATCCGGCCTCCGGTTCGGACATCGAGATCGACTGCGATCGGCCGGCCACGATGCCGCGCAGGACGACGTCCTTCTGGGCCTCGGTACCGAACTTGGCGTATGCGCCACCGGTGATCCACGTCGGCCCGATGCCACCGATCGGGGCCATTCCCTTGGCAGCCTCCTCCAGAAGGATGCACATGTCGACGAGGCCTGCGCCCGAGCCGCCGTATTCCTCCGGAACCGTGATTCCGAGCCAGCCGAGCTTGGCCATCTTCTCGTAGACGTCTTGGTTGTGGTTGTGCTCCCCGTGGTTCGTCAGCTTGTCCCGCAGTTCCCGGGTGCCGGTCTCGCGCCTGCAGAAATCGGCGATCGCCGCGGCGAAGTCTTTCTGTTCACTGGTGAATTCGACGCTCATGTGCGAAGGGCTCCTCGTGGGTGAGGCGGCGGACGGCCGGCCCGGCGCAGGGGTCTGTGCGGGGCTTGCCGGAATGCGGTCTGCCGCATACTGTGATGTCCACTACATTACATCACATCACATATATTTGATGTGATCCCAGGGAGGAAGTGCCATGCCACAGCAGGCCGAAACGACCGACACGAGTGCGGGCACCACGCCGTTGCCTTCCGCGGAGCCGTCACCAGGAACGTTCTCGTCCCTGGACCCGCGCACCGGCGAGGTACTGGCCGAGTACTCCATCCACGGCGAGCGTGACGTGCGTGACGCGGTCGAGCGAGCCCGCAGCGCAGCTCAGTGGTGGAAGGGACTCGGTTTCGACGGCCGAAAGAAGTGGCTGCTCGACTGGAAGAAGTCGATGGCGCGGGACGGCGAGCAACTCGCCCGGCTGGTTGCGGCCGAAACGGGAAAGCCGTACGACGACGCACTCCTCGAGGTCATGCTCGCGATCGAGCACCTCGACTGGGCGGCCAAGAACGCCGGCAAAGTTTTGCGCCGCCGCAAGGTGGCTTCCGGCCTGGTCAGTGCCAATCAGGCGAGCAGCGTCGGATACGAGCCGATGGGTGTGGTCGGCGTCATCGGTCCGTGGAACTATCCGGTGTACACCCCGATGGGCTCCGTCTCCTACGCTATGGCGGCGGGCAACGCCGTAGTGTTCAAGCCCAGCGAGCTGACCCCCGGGGTGGCGGTATGGATCGCCGAGAAGTGGGCGGCCCTCGTCCCGCATCAGCCTGTCCTCCAGGTTGTCACGGGTGATGGGTCCACCGGATCGGCGCTCGTCGCAGCCGGCGTGGACAAGATCGCCTTCACAGGTTCTGCCGCGACGGGCAAGCGGGTGATGGCCGCGTGTGCGGAAACGCTCACTCCGCTCGTCGTGGAGGCAGGCGGCAAGGACGCCATGCTGGTCGACTCGGACGCAGATCTCGAGGAAGCGGCCGGCTTCGCCGTCTTCGGTGCCATGGGCAACGCCGGGCAGACGTGCGCCGGAGTGGAGCGAATCTACGTGGTCGATTCTGTCTACGACGATTTCGTCCGATTGGTCACCGACAAGGCGAAAGCTTTGCACCCAGGCCCGAAGGATGCGTCCTACGGGCCGATGACGATGACCAGCCAGTCGGACGTCGTGCGCCGTCACGTACAGGATGCGTTGGACAAGGGTGGCTCCGCCGTGGTCGGCGGGCTCGACTCCATCAAGGACGGCTACGTGGGCCCGATCGTCCTGACCAACGTCCCGGAGAACAGCACGGCGATCTGCGAGGAGACCTTCGGGCCGACGGTCGTGGTGAACAAGGTCGCGAGTCTCGACGAGGCGGTGACGAGAGCGAACGGCACCGCCTTCGGCCTCGGTGCTTCCGTATTCACGAAGGACGCCGGAAAGGCGATGCGCGTGGCCGAAGCCTTGCGGGTCGGTGTCGTCACGATCGGTTCGGTACTCGGCTTCGCCGGTGTCGCTGCGTTGCCCTTCGGCGGCGTCGGAGACTCAGGTTTCGGTCGCATCCACGGAGCGGACGGGCTGCGCGAGTTCTGCAGGGTCAAGTCGATCGCCCGGCAGCGGTTCGCGGCACCGTTGAATCTGCTGACGATGGAGCGAAAGAAGCGCGACATGCTTGTTTCCGCCTGGATGCTGAAGAACCGTCACGGGCGTTGAGTGCGGCCGGAAAGGGCGACAATCCCATGCTGATGAAGAACGACAGTGCCGACAGGTCCCCAGGCGCCGCTCCCCGCGGCAGGTATGGCTGGGTACACCGAATCGAACAACTCGATCCGGTGCGTGATCACCAGGAGATTCACCGCATCACGGCAGGTTTCGAGTTTCCCTGGGACTACCAGCGGTCCCTCGAGTTCGCGTTGTTCCGGACCTACTGTGTCCCGACTGTCTCCGAATTGCTCCAGCGCACCGGTGAATTCGAGAAGCGGCCACAGAAGCGCTACGACGACACGGCCCTCCTGATGGCCGAACTGGTCGAACACGGGTACGACTCCGAGCGGGGGATCGAATCCCTGCGTGTGGTCAACCGCATGCACGGCAAGTACGACATCGACAATGACGACATGCTGTACGTGCTCACCACGTTCATCTACGAGCCGATCGATTGGATCGACCGCTTCGGGTGGCGGCGGCTCACTCCGCACGAGCGCCTCGCGTGTTTCCACTTCTACCGCGGCGTCGGGGTTCGAATGGGTATCAAGGACATTCCCACGAGCTACGAGGACTTCTACCGGTTCAAAGCCGACTACGAGCGGAAACACTTCCGGTACACGGAGGACAACCACCGCGTCGGAACCTACACGCGAGATTTGTTCTGCTCATGGTTCCCCAGGCCGTTGCGGCCCTTCGTGGCGCAGGGAGTAAATGCTCTGCTCGACCCGATGATGCTGTCGGCGTTCGGTTTCGACGCTGCACCGGTGTGGTTGCAGCACACCGCCCGGCGTGTGCTCCGATTGCGGGGCAAGTTCGTACGCTTCCTGCCGCCGCGCACCAGCTCGAAGGCCGCCCGGGACGCGCGCAATCGCACTTATCCGGGTTATCCGGTGGGCTACCGGCCGCGGGACCTCGGCGCAGACAAGGACAACCACCGCGGCGCCCTTGGTCCGTCATTGTCCGAGGAGGACGGCCACCATCAGAGCGTGGAGCCGGGCGCGTGACTCCTCGGCGGTATCGAAGTGGATGAGCCGGCCGATGTCGAGTACCAGGCCGAGCGCGGCATGTACGAGGAACCGCGCCTCGGCTGCCGAAAGCTCCGACCGCACCGCGGTGACGAGATGTACCCACTCCTCGACGTGGAGACGCTGCACGTTGCGGAGATTTCGTCGTTCGTTCTCGGGCAGATTCCCGATTTCGGCGAAGTAGACGGACAGCACGGCCGGATTGCGGAAAGCCAATTCCAGATACGACTCCGCCAGGGTGCACAGCGCCTCCCGAGGGTCGGTAGCGGCGGACAGGGCAGCCGACGTCGCCACTGCGAGCCGATCCGCCGCACGATAGAAAACTGCCGCCAAAAGATCTGCCTTGCTGGGGAAGTGCCGGTACACACTGGAGGCATTGATTCCAGCGGCCGCGCCGATTTCCTCGATACTCGAGTCGTGATAGCCGTTCCGGTCGAAAATGTGCACGGCCTCGTTGATCAGCAACTCGCGCTTGGACGTCATGGTCAGCCCGCCCGTGCCCTCGACTCGTGCCGGCACGTCACCGGTCGGTACGGCAGGCGGAAGGGTTGTGCGGAGAATCGACTCACACGCGCTCGTCAGAAGCGCGTGGAGGCGACGAGTAGCCAGGGCGGTGCGGTGTGCGCTGATACTGGCCATCACGCTGAGCGTCGCGGCACCCTGAGTCGTGGCATCGACGGCCGACAGTTCCGGCCGCAGCTGTCGCAGCGGCGCCGCCACGCATTGGGTTACGTGGACGAAGACGTTCCGGATGCGCGTGCGGTCGTCGGCCTGGAGGTACCTGCCCTCCCACCGGTAGAGGCCCCCCAGTTTGCGGTGTTCGATCGTGTTGGTGACCAGCGCGGAGATCAGCCGGTCGAGCCGCTCCCCGGCGGCCGCCTCTTCGAGGCCTGCGAGTGCATCGTCGGCGGCGGTGCGCAGTGCATCGGCGGTCGTGGTGGCTGCATGAACGAACAGGGCGTACTTGTTGGGATAGTGCCGGTAGAGGGCGGGACCTGAGATTCCGATGGTGGCTGCGATGTCGTCGACGCCGACGGCGTGGTAGCCGCGCTCGCTGAACGCTTCCGCCGCGACGGTGGCGATCTGCGCCTTGCGGTCTTTCGGCCGACGGCGAATGGGCCTTTCGGTGGCGGCGCCGGCCGCCGTGTTGGTCCGGGCCACGGTCACCTCCGGTAGTCGGCCTGTGCTGCCAGTTTATCTGTTCGTCATCTTAACCGGCACTCCCGTGCGTATCGATCGACTCCGGGTGCAGTTCCGGGTCCCGGCTCGCGCCAACATGCCGAAATCGCTGTGTACCCATACTGATAGTGCTTGCCCAGCATTGACACCGGTGTGAGTTGGCGAATAAGTTAACCAGTATTCGCATGCGCGTTCAGCCGGTTCGGGGCCGCGCGCGCTCTACGTCGTCGATAACCGGGCCGCCGCCGGGCGGCACCTATGAAGAGGTGCACTGAGATGCTGAGAACGAAATTCACCGAAGCCGAAGCATTGATCACTCGAAAACTTTCGGACGCGACGGGTACGCGCGTCGGGGCAGCGTCGTGACCGCTCCCGCGGTCGACGGCCTCCGCGTCGTCAGCGACGGCGGGATCCTCCGGATCACCATCGATCGCCCCGACCGGATGAATGCGCTGGACCTGGCGCACATGACAGCTCTCGGCGCGATCCTCACCGGCGCGGCCACCGACCGCTCCGTCCGGGTCGTCGTCATTTCCGGAGCGGGAAAGGCTTTCAGCACGGGCGCCGACCTTGCCGCCGCTGCGGCGGCGGGAGGTAGGGAGGCGTCACCCGAGGTGGTGATGGAGGCGGCGAACAGGGTGGTACGAGCCATCGTCGACCTGCCGGTGCCTGTCATAGCGCAGGTGAGCGGCGCCGCAGTAGGGGTCGGCGCCTCGATCGCGCTGGCAGCCGACCTCACCTACGCCTGCCAGGATGCGTACCTGCTCCTTGCGTTCGTCAACATCGGGCTGATGCCCGACGGCGGTTCCAGTGCGCTCATCGCTGCGTCGATCGGCCGCGCGAGGGCCACCCGGATGGCGTTGCTCGGTGAACGCCTGGGGGCGCCGGAGGCCGAGCGCGAAGGGTTGATCACGGGAGTCTTACCGGCCGGTGAACTGGCGGCTCACGTCGACGCCGTCGCGGCGAAGCTGGCTCATGGTCCGCGGCGTGCCGTCGAACTGACCAAGAGGGCGCTCACGGCATCGACGTTGACAGCGCTCGAAGGTGCCCTCGAGCGGGAAAAGGCCGGGCAGACCGAACTGCTGCAGGGGCAGGATTTCGTCGAGGGAGTGACCGCGATGCTCGGCAAGCGAGCGGCTCGCTTCCTGGGGTGATTCCACCGATCATTCGAGCCGTCCGCATCCGTTCAGCATGCGAATTCCGGTTAACAAAACCGTTCCGATCACAGTCATGATCTGTAATACTCGTCACAGCCATCGCGCAGGTCCGTCGAAGCGTGCTGGAAGAGACGAGTACAGCGAAGGGACCACGAACACAATGCCATCTCGTAGCGAGCTGCTCACCCAGCCACTGCAATCCCGCCGCAACCACTGGAACAATTGGGTAGCGACCCATGCCGAGATGAAGCCGGACCATGCCGCGTTTCGCTTCCTCGGGCAGAACACCTCCTGGCGTCAACTCCACGACCGCTCCGAGGCGCTTGCCGGGGCACTGTCCCGCCGTGGAGTCGCGTTCGGTGATCGCGTCCTCCTCCTGACCCTCAACCGGACCGAGTTCTTCGAAGCGGTGCTCGCGATCAATGCGCTCGGCGCCATCGCCGTGCCGGTCAACTTTCGGCTCACACCCCCTGAGGTCGCGTTCATCGCACGCGATTCCGGTGTACGTGCCGTGTTCACCGAGCCGGCGCTCGCGCCGCTGGTCGCGGCCGTACGCCAGGAAGTTCCGGAGCTGAGCCTGGTCGTGAACATGGGCGCGGTGACCGAGGGCGACGTGCTCGGCTACGAGGCGCTACTCGTCGAAGGCGGGCCTGCGTACAACCCTGTCGACCTTCCGGAGGACACCCCGTCGCTCATTCTGTACACCTCCGGAACCACCGGAACCCCCAAAGGGGCGGTGCTGTCCCACTCGAACATGGTCGGGCAGGCCATCACCTGCATCCGCGCCATGCGCTACGACCGGGGTGACGACATCGGGTTCCTTGCGTCACCGGTATTCCACGTCGCCGCGCTCGGTTCCGTCGCCCCCATGCTGATGCTCGGGGGGACCACAGTGATCCATCCCCTCAAGGCCTTTCATCCCACCGAGATGCTGGACGTGTGGGAACAGGAACGGGTCACCTCCGTTTTCCTGGTACCGGTTCAGTGGCAGGCAGTGTGTGCCGACCCCACCGTCGAGGGTCGCGATCTCGCGCTGCGAGTCATCAGCTGGGGTGCAGCCCCGGCGTCGGATACGGTCCTCCGTTCCATGGCGGACACCTTCCCGCACGCTCTGATCGTCGCGGTGTTCGGGCAGACCGAAATGTCACCGATCACGTGCGTGCTCGACGGCGACGACGCGATGCGCAAAATCGGTTCCGTGGGCAAGCCGATCCCGACGCTCCACACCCGCATCGTGGACGACGAGATGAACGACGTCGAGCCGGGCACCGTCGGCGAAATCGTCTACCGCGGACCGACCATGATGCAGGAGTACTGGCAAAACCCGACCGCCACAGCCGAGGCTTTCGCCGGCGGCTGGTTCCACTCCGGTGACCTCGTGCGGCAGGACGAGGAAGGCTTCGTCTACGTCGTGGACCGCAAGAAAGACATGATCATCTCGGGTGGCGAGAACATCTACTGCGCCGAGGTGGAGAACGTACTGTTCGCACATCCGAGGATCCGCGAGGCAGCCGTCGTCGGCCGCCCCGACCCGAAGTGGACCGAAGTGCCCGTGGCCATCGTGGCGCTCGCCGACGACGGTGACGACCTCTCGGCCGACGAGCTCACGGCATGGCTCGACGACAAACTGGCCCGCTACAAGCATCCGAAAGACGTCGTCGTCGTCGAGGCGTTACCGCGCAATGCCAGCGGCAAGGTCGTCAAGGGCGAACTTCGAAAAATGCACGGCGCGAACAGCGTCGTAGTCTGAACCCGTGCCGAGATGACATTCGAACTGCCACCCACGAAGGGGCCGTTGAGCCAGTTCGCCCATGAGGTCGGCGCGCTCATCGGTTTCTCGATTGCGACTGTGGTTGCCGCAGTGCGAGTGCTCATCAGGCGCAGGCTGGCATGGCGAGAATTTCTCGACCAGGCGTGGCGGCTCGCGTCGGTCACCTCGGCGCCTGCACTGCTTCTCATGATCCCGATCGGGGTTCTGATCGCTGTGACGATCGGCAGTCTCGCCGGTCAGCTCGGTGCCGAGGGATATACCGGGGCGGTCGTCGGCTTCGTGATCGTCGGGCAGGCGTCTGCACTGGTATGCGCGTTGATGCTGGCCGGTGTCGGGGGTTCCGCAATCTGCGCCGATCTGGGGTCGCGCACGATCCGGGAAGAGGTCGAGGCCATGGAAGTCATCGGGCTCAACGTGATCGAAAGGCTGGTCGTCCCGAGGGTTCTCGCATCGGTCGTCGTCGGGGTCGCGCTGTGTGCGATGGTCACGGCGATCGGTGTGTCGGCCTGCTTCTTCTTTCAGGTCGTCGTCCAGGACACCTCGGCCGGCAGCTTCCTCACCGCACTGTCCCAGTACACCCGGCTCTCGGATTTCGTCGTCGCGCTCGTCAAGTCCGCCGCCTTCGCCGTCACCTCAGCGCTGATCGCCAGCTTCAAGGGCCTGCACACCAAGGGCGGTCCCAGTGGTGTTGCCGATGCCGTCAACGAGGCAGTGGTCCTCGCTTTCATCTTGGTGTTCATCGTGAATACCGTTCTCAGTCAGCTTTATTCCGTTCTCGTCGTCCCAGTGGGTGGTTACTGATGGTGGTGGTTGATGCCAGATGGTCCGCGGCGCACTGGGCGAAGTCGAAGGCTCGTCAACCCCTGAATCTGCTGACGGGTCTGGGCCGGGAATTCACTTTCTACGGAAGCGCAATCGCCGGAATCCCCCTCGCAGTGGTGAAGTACTGGCGGCACATCATGCGCCAGGTCGGTGACATCAGCTTCGGTGGCGCCACTGTGCTCGCCGGCGGCGGCGCGATCGGAGTCGTGTTCGCCATGTCCGCAGTTGCGGCCACTCAGGTGGGCATCGAGGGTTTGCGCGGGCTCGATCTACTGGGAATGGGGTCGTTGTCCGGGCTCCTGTCCGCGATTCTGAACACGCGTGAGCTGGCGCCGGTGATTGCGTCGATAGCGCTCGCGGCCAAGGTCGGGACCGGGTTCACCGCGCAGCTGGGATCGATGCGGATCTCGGAGGAGATCAGCGCGCTCGACGCGATGGCGATCCGCTCGCTGCCGTTTCTGGCGAGCACCCGGCTCGTGTCCTGCCTGATCTGTGTCGTGCCGCTCTACATCGTGGGGCTCCTGTCGTCCTACCTGGCGTCGCGGCTGGTGATCGTCACCTTCGCCGGACAGTCCGCTGGTACCTACGATTACTACTTCCATCTCATGCTCACTCCCACCGATATCCTGTACTCGTTCGTCAAGGCGATCGTCTTCGCCACCATCATTGCGCTGGTGCACTGCTCGTACGGGTATCACGCATTCGGAGGTCCCGAGGGCGTCGGCCGGGCCGCCGGGCGCGCGTTGCGCACCAGCATCCTCGCCATCGGAATCGTGGACCTGCTGTTGACTCTTGCACTCTGGGGTCTCGTGCCGTCCGCTCCCGCGCTGGGGCTGCCGTGATGCGGGGCCGCCCGGGCGGCCCAGGGACGATCGCCCTCGCCGTTCGCGGACTGCTCGGCGTCGTCGTCCTCGCCACCGGATCGATTCTCCTCGTCGGCTTCGGCACCGAGTCGATCGTGACCGATCCCGTGGTGCACGCGACCCTGCCTGCAGAGGCGGGCGCCGTGAAGTCGCATTCGACGGTGTCGTACCGCGGCGCCGCGGTGGGCACCGTGGCCAGTGTCGATCCCGGCATCGAGAAGTCGGGGTTGGAGATCAGCCTCGATCCCCAGCAGATCCACTACATCCCGGCGAGCGTTCGCGTTCGGATCGTGCCCCGCACCCTGTTCGGCGACCAGATCGTGGACCTCGTACCCACCGGCGCCGCAGCCGGAGCGAGGCTCGCCGAGGGAGCGCACCTCCCACCCGACACCTCTACCGAAACGGTGCAGATGTACGACCTGTACTCGCGCGTCTACCAGCTGTTGTCCGAGGTGGAGCCGGAACAGATGCAGGCGGCCCTCAGTGCGATCGCGGACGCGCTGCGCGGCCGAGGCGAGCAGCTGGGTCACACTCTCGACAGCTTCCACGAGGTCGCGCAGGCGACAGCGCCGCTCGTCGATTCGGTGGCGCAGCGCGCCCCGCAGATCGCCCGTCTCAGTGAGCAGCTGGGTGCGGCATCCCCGGATCTACTGGCAACGATGGAGGCGGCGACGTCCCTGTCGCACACCCTGGTGGAGAACGCCGACAGTTTCACCGGGTTTCTCGCCGCCAGTCTCGTCGTCTCCAGGAACTCGGGGGCAGTCGTGGAGGAGAACGCCGATTCGTTGATCGCTGTGGCACTGAATCTTTCACCCACCCTCGGCACGATGGCGAGTAAGTCCGACATGCTGCGGGCAACACTCGACGAGCTCGGTCCGTTCGGCGAGGCAGGGGCATCGGTTTTCGCGACCGGCAAGTTTGCTGTGCGGGTCGCCGCCGACCTGTCGAATCCGCGGCCGTACACCGCTGCGGATTGCCCTCGTTATCCCGGCCTCAGCGGGCCCAACTGCGGTGAAGGACGTGGTCGATGAACGTCCGCAGATCGGCCTTCAAATTGGCGATCTTCCTGGTCATCGCGGTGTTCGCCGCAGTTCTCGTGGTCAACACCCTGCGCGTCCCCGTCCCCGGCCCGACGGTCGGATTCAAGGCGATGTTCACCGACGCCCAGGGCGTCACGCCTGGCAGCGACGTCACCATCGCCGGCGTGCGAGTAGGAAAGGTCGATTCGGTGCAGATCGTGGACGGTGATGCCGGAACCGCCTCTGCCCTGGTCGATTTCCGGGTGGAGCGCGATCAGAAGTTGCCCGCCGACACCACCGTCGCCATCCGGTACGGCGACTTGCTGGGTGTCCGGTACCTCGACCTGAGTGCAGGAGAAATCGGGAAAGGCACGCTCGAGGAGGGGGAGACGATCCCGCTCGACCGCACTTCGCCTGCCCTGGATCTGACGAGTCTGTTCAATGGTTTCAAGCCCCTGTTCGAGGCGATCGACCCCACACTGGTCAACGAACTCGCCTCCGAGGTCGTCGCCGTATTCGACGGCCGGAGAACCAGTGTCGACACCCTGCTGCGACGGGTCACCGCGGTGACCGGAAATCTGGCGAATCACGATCAGGTCATCGGTGAGCTCATCGGCAATCTCGAGGTCGTCGCCACCACCGCGGCCGCCAGGGGACCAGAACTCTCGCACTTGGTGGAAAGCCTCACCGCGTTCACCGGGATGCTCGCCGAGAACAACGACGTGTTGATCGACACCCTCGACAACACGGCTGCCGTCAGTGCCTCCATGATCGACATCCTCGACGGCCGAGTTCCCGAACTCACCCGAACGGTAGACCGGATGAATTCGCTTACGGGTGCGATGCTCGGCGCGAACGCCGAGTTCGACCATCTGATGACGGCGACTCCGAGCTTCTTCGCCTCCGTCAACCGCGCCGGCGAGTACGGATCGTGGCTCAACATCTACCTGTGCACCTTCATCGTCAATGTCGACGGTCAGGAAGGCGCATTGGGTCCAGACCTGCATTCGAGGTATTGCCAATGACGTTCGTGGACAAGGTTCGGGACGTTTGGGACTCCCTGTCCGGCAAGAAACGTGTGCGACCGGTCAGTCCTCTTGCCGTGGGAGCCGTGGGAATCACGGCCGCCACACTGGTTCTGGCAGTCGTCCTCGTCGTGCCTCGGCTGAGCTTTACCGTTCGGACCGACGCGTACACGGCGGAACTCGCCAACGCGGCAGGCCTGACCACCTCGGACTACGTCTACGTCGCCGGAGTTCCTGCCGGCCGGGTCACGGAGGTCGAGCTTGCCGGCGATCGGGTCCACGTACATTTCCGGCTCGACGGTGAACGACGGCTCGGCTCCACGACTTCGGCGGGAGTGAAACTGTCGACCATCCTCGGTAAGAGATATCTCGATGTCGCGCCTTCCGGGCCGGGTGAAACGCCGTCGAACGGAGTGATCCCGCTGAGCCGCACCAGCGTGCCCTACTCCCTCGACGACATCGGGTCCGGCGCGATCGAAGCAGCGAGCGAACTGGACGTCGAGGGACTGCAGAAGATGGTTGCGACGGTCACGGACACGATGCCCACGGATGCCACCCTCAACCGGGATGCGCTGGCAGGGATCAGCGCAGCGTCCGCGATCCTGGCCAAGAATGCCGACCAGATCACGCAATTGCTCGACAGTTCCCGAACTGTGACGGATGTGCTGGTAAGTCAACAGGACCAGTTGTCGACGCTGCTGGGAAACGCCGAGGTCGTCATGAAGACGCTGGCGACGCGACGGGAAGCGATACGTCAGATGGTCGACGATCTGGAGTCCCTGGTAGCTCAGGCGTCGCAGTTCCTCGGCGAGAACACACACGATCTCGACCTCCTGCTTGCGAACGCACGTGCGGTGACGGACCGCCTCAACGCCAACCTGGGCAATATCGATACCCTCCTCACACAGGGTGCACCGGCCGCACGCGCCCTGGTCAACTCGACCGGAACGGGCGATTGGGCCGACGTCTCCGCACCCTCCGCCTTCATCGCGGACAACCTGCTGTGCGTCGTCGGACTGCTGACGGGGTGTTCGTGAAGACCGCGGCGCGCAGGGCTGTGGGGATCGCTCTGACGGTCGGGCTCGTCGTGGCGATCGCCGTGGCCGGTTGGCTGGTGATCTTCCGTTCGTCCTCAACCACAGTGCATTCGGAGTTCGCCTACGTGAACGGGGTCTTTCCCGGAACCAAGGTCACCGTGCTGGGTGTCCCGGTGGGCGCCGTCGAGGCGGTGGAACCGAGGGGTGCGACCGTTCTGGTCACCATGTCGGTCGCCGCCGACGTCAGCCTTCCTGCGGATGCGCATTCGTATGTGCTGGTGTCGTCCGCGATCGGTGAACGCTTCGTCGAACTCGGACCGGCCTACACCGGGGGACCGGTACTGGGCAGTGGCGACACCATCCCGCTCGAGCGCAGTCACTCGCCGATTACCTGGGATCAACTGATGGACAGTGTCGAGACTGTGGTCGAGGTGCTCGGTCCGGAAGGCGGCAACGTGGGAGCCGCACTCTCGGCCACCGCGGCGTCCACTCACGGTACGGGCCAGGCGATGAACGATGCCATCCGCACGCTGTCCCAGGCGAGTTCGGTCGTCGCCGGCAACAGCGAGGACATCGGCGCCCTCATCGATAATGTGGAGGTGCTCGTCACGACGATCTCGGCGCGGCAGGCTCAGGTCGACTCGCTGGCACAGTCGCTGACTGTCGTCGGCGACGAGTTCGCCGGACAGCAGTTCGAGACCGGCTCCACGATAGTGCAGCTCATGACTCTGCTGGACCACATCGATCAGCTCGTTGCCGCTCGCGGCGGCGACCTGAGTGCCAGTATCGACAACCTCGCCGGAATGAGTGGAGTTCTTCGACAGCACGACACCGACCTCGCCGAGATCATGGATCTGCTGCCCTTGCTCGTCGACAACATTCAGCGTGCGGTCACCCCCGACCAGCGTGCCCGCATCCGATTGAACATCTCGACCAATCTTGCGCAGGCCGAGCCGACGTCGCCTCTGTGTCAGGTTGTCGATCCGATCCTCTGCCGCGGACCAGGAATCACCAACCCGATTCAATTCCCTCCCAGCATGTCCGATCCGTTCGGGCTACGTGAACTCATGGTCGGAGGACGATGACGATTCTCAGCAGAATGCACGCACTGACGACTGTGGTGATCCTCGGGGCCGCCGCGATCACGTCCGGATGCTCGCTCAGCCTTCAAGGCCTGTCGGTCGGTCACGCGCCCGACGGGCCGTCGTATCGCATCACCGCAGAGTTCGCGGGTGCCGACCGGGTCGTACCCGGTGCCGAAGTCCGGACCGGACAGGATGTGATCGGTCGCGTATCCGAGGTGTCCACCCGAAACTTCACGGCCAGGCTCGAGATGCGGATTCGTGACGACGTCCGTGTGCCTCGAGATGTCACCGCGCGGATCGAGTTGCCCACTGCCCTCGGCAATCCGTTCGTGCGGTTGAACTTGGAGGACGGAATCGGGGCGCCGATGGGCGACGGTGACACGATTCCATTGGTACGCACGTCGCGCGGCCCAGACATCGAAAGTGGACTGGCAGCGCTCGCCACCGTGCTCAACGGCAGTGGAATCGATCAGATGAGCACCATCATGAGGGAATTGAGCGCAGCCTTCGCCGGCCGCTCCGACAAGGTGCGAGACCTCGCGGACATGTTGAACGACACGCTGGTCGTCGTCGACGACCACCGTGACGAACTGAACCGGGCAATAGGGGCGTCCCATGCGTTTTCCGCCGAATTGGCGGCCGGGCAGCCGATACTGGATCGCGCGCTGACCGAAATGTCGCCGGTGATCGACCTACTGCTGTCCCAGCGTGAACAGATCACCGCGCTCATGCACCAGGCGTCCGCACTCACCGGGGAAGCCGAACGTGTCCTCGGGAGCGCCGGAACGGAGCTGTCGGCCGAAATCGATGACGCCGGCACGGTACTGGCCGCCCTCGAAGGATTCGAATCGGAGCTGGCGCCGACACTGGACGCGGTCGCACGGTTCCTCGGTGGATTCGCCGCCGCCACACCCGGCGACTACGTGACCTTCAACGGGACTTTCGACGTCACGGCGGTCATCGCGAAACTGCTCACCGGCTCGGCGCCCCTCGAGGTCCCGGAAGCCCGGACGCTGGCCGAGGTCCTCGGCGGAGGTGTCCGCTGATGACCCGGCACGTCGTGGCGCAGCTCGTCATGTTCGTTGTGATCTCGCTGGTCGCGATCCTGTTCGGGTTGCGGTACGTCGCCGGACCGGACACGTTCGGCGATCCTCTCCGGCTGAGCGCCGAGCTGGACAACGCAGCCGGGCTCGCCCGCGGAACCTCGGTGAACTACCGCGGTGTGGGAGTGGGCACAGTCGATTCGGTCGACGTCAGCCCGTCCGGTTCGGGCATCGTGCTCGGAATCGAACTGCATCCGGGCACCGAGATACCGATCGGGTCCGTCGCGAAGATCAGCACCGAGAATCCGGTCGGCATTCAGTCGCTCGACATCATGCCCACCACCGACCAGCCGCCCTATCTGGTCGACGGAGACGTCATCGCCATCCCGGCGGACGGGGTTCCGAAGTCGCTGGACGCTACCCTCGTTCAGGCGACCGACCTGGTGAACACACTCGACGTGCGCGACCTCTCCACGATTGCCGACACGTTCGGCACCGCCTTCCAGGGAACCGGACCGGACCTGCAGAACCTGCTCGACAATTCGGCCGAGGCAGCGCAGCTACTCGACAGCCGCACAGAAGCGCTCACCACCATCGTCGACACGGGAATGCCACTCCTGGACAGCGCCGACGGATTGGCTGCAGCACTGCCCGGATCGGCGAGCACCGCACGAAATGTCTTCGAACAACTGCAGGCCAACGATGCGGCCCTCGTCGAATTGATGGGGCGCTCGCCCCAAACGATGGCGAGCCTCGACTCCCTGCTTGCCGGCAACCGCGACTCCCTCGGCACCATGCTCGCCGATCTGGTCCTCCCCACCCGCATCGTGGCGGATCGGCAACCGTCACTCGACTACGGCTTGTCGATCATGCCCACGGCACTGCCGAAGATCGGTTCGATCGAGAAGGGCGGACTGGCCGATCTGCTCCTCGTCGGCACGCAGGGCCCGATGTGCGTGTACGACGCCCCCCGCCGACTGGTCACCGAGGCGGAATTACGTGAACCGGCCCTCGACTGGACGTGCCAGTCGCAGGAGTACCTCGAACAGCGTGGTGCGGTCAATGTTCCACGCCCCGACGATCTCGGGCAGGAGAACGCGACTCGGAGCGGGGGTGTGTACGGTCCGCCGGCCGCAGACGACCCGTTGGTGATTCAGCCACCCCTCACAGGCAGGACCCCTCGCTGATTCCGCGGGACTCGACGGGACCGCAGGCGGACGTGGGTGCTACGGGGGAGTCCCTGCGGCCCTTCGGTATCCGCGCACCGCGGGGTAGGTGAACACGATCAGTCCACCGATCGACCAGGCGATCGTCTTGATCAGTGGTTCCGCCACCGGACCGCCCATCGACAGACCCTTCATCGCGTCGATGGCACAGGACATCGGCTGGTTCTCGACGAACGACTGCAACCAGGTCGGGTACGCGGCGGTGGGTACGAATCCCGAGTTGAAGAACAGCAGAAGTGTGCAGAGCAGGGACAGCAGTTCGACGAGTGGCGCCTTCCCCGCGTTGACAGCGAGGGCCGTCACCATCGTCGCGAAGCTGACGCCGAAGAGAAGTGGCAGAAGCATGAGGCCCACGCCGGCGAGGACGCCCTGGTCGAACCGAAAACCGAGGGCAATTCCGACGGCGATGATGAGGACCGTCGTCAGAGAGATGCGCACACACTCGGCCAGCAGCCGGCTGACCAGGGGAGAAGCCCTGTGGACGGGGAGAACCCAGAACCTGCCGAGCAGGCCGTTGGCCCATTCCTTCTTGAGGGACAGTCCCCCCGCGATGGAGCCGAACATGGCACCGACCAGAGTGATCATGGGGACGGTGCCGTACAGACTGTTGACGCCCGTGGCCTTGGTGATCGAAATGCCCAGCACGGCCCAGAACATGACGAGCATCAGCGCGGGATAGACGATGGCCTGGATCATCGTTCCGGGGTCGCGAGCCCAACGCACAAGAAGCCGTTTCGTCTGCAACAGGCTGTGAACCACCAGGGCGGAAGCCGAATTCTCGGGATGCGGCTTCGACACCGCGGGGAACGTCACCCGGGTTGGCGCCTCGGCTCGATACTCGGTGGTCATCCGCGCCTCACATTCGACCAGATCGACAACGGAACGAAAGCGAGCACGAGTCCGGCGCACCACAGCAGAGTCGGCGTCATCTGGTGCAGGGTGATCGTCCCCTCGGTCATGGCACGCATCGATTCGGAGAACTGAGATATCGGCTGGTTCCGCACGAAGCCCTGCGCCCACTCCGGGAACTGGCTCACCGGAACGAATCCGGAGGAGAACATCCCCAGAATCAGCTGCGGGAGCGTGAGCGCCTGGCTGGTGACTTCCGGGCTCCCCGTCAGCGTTCCGAGCGCATCGGCACCGGTCGTGAGTGCGAACCCGATGAGCATCGCCAGGGCACAGAAGCCGAGGGTCAGCCGCGTGCCGCCATCGAACCTGAAACCGATGAGATACCCGTAGGTCACGGCAGCGACGAGCGAAATGGACGAGTGCACGAGTGACGCCGACATGCGCGCCGCCAAGGGTATGGCTGCTCCCACGGGCATGGTCTGGAATCGGGTATTCATACCGTTCGACGCCTCGGTCGCCGCTCGATGCGCGGCGGACACGGCCGTGAACGCCATCGCCTGGAGCACGATGATCGGCATGACGAACTGGGCGTAGTCGACGCCCTGGAACTTCATCACCAGACGCAGCGGTAGGTAGAAGCCGACCGTGAAGATCAACGGCGCCAGCACCGCGATGAAGAACTGACCCGTCACCGACATGGTGTGGAGATTTCGCTGGGTCAGTGCAACCCACTGCTGCACGTTGGACGGCTGGGGCTTGCGGTGCTTGCCCGCGAGAGCGCGTTCGAAGGCTACCTGCGGGGGCGCCGTCACGACGGCAGGCTCTCGTCGACGCGTGCATGTCCGGTGAGCGAGAGGAACACGTCGTCGAGCGACGGCCGTCGGAGTGCGATGTCGGCAAGTTTCACACCAGCCATGTCGAGGCGACGAAGCACCTCGGCGAGAGTCTGGGCACCGTGCTCGGCCGGAATCGACAAGCGGTCGGAACCTTCCTCGATGACGCGGTCGGGAGGGCACAGGCCTGCAAGAACCTCGCGCACGCGCGGCAGATCGGAGAGTTGGACCGGCACCACTTCGCAATAGCTGCCGCCGGTGCGGGCCTTGAGGTCGTCCGCCGAGCCTTCGGCAATCACCGTGCCCTTGTCGATGACCACGATGTTGTCGCTCAGCAAGTCGGCCTCTTCGAGGTACTGCGTGGTGAGCAGAATGGTGATGCCCTGATCTTTCAGCGCAGACACGAGACCCCACACACCCTGACGGCTGCGGGGGTCGAGACCGGTGGTCGGTTCGTCGAGGAACACCACTTCCGGCCGGATCACCAGACCGCACGCGATGTCGACGCGTCGACGCATACCGCCCGAGTAGCCGGATACCTTTCGGTCACCGGCGTCGAGGAGGTCGAACTGAGTGAGGAGATCCTGGGCCCGCGCCTTCGCGTCGCCCTTGGGCAGACCCATCAGACGCCCGAACAGCACGAGGTTCTCGCGGCCGGTCAACGACTCGTCGAGGGCTGCGTACTGCCCCGTCATCATGATGCTCCGCCGCACGTCCGCCGATTCGGTGACGACGTCGTGCCCGGCGACGAAGGCCCGTCCGGCATCAGGCCGGAGCAGTGTGGACAGGACGTTGACGGTGGTGGTCTTTCCCGCGCCGTTGGGGCCCAGGATGCCCAGAACCGTGCCGCGGGGTACCTCGAAGCTCACGCCCCGCAACGCTGCGACGTCACCGAAGGATTTTTCGATTCCCTCGACAAGTACGGCGGTGTCAGGTGCAGGCATGTCCTCGAGTATGGCACGCGAGAAGTGAGATGAAGCCAGACCCGCGAACCATGTCCACGCCCGGGGAAGGGGCCGGGGAAACTTCTGTAACGCGCGCAGACAGGTACACGATAAATGCCGCACACCTGTACCAGTTCCACTCCCGTGACCGCCGCAACCTCTGCGTCTTCCACGTCGACGGCCATGGTGTGCGAACGTCAGGCCCGGTGTCCGCGGTACTCCCGCAGGGTAATTCACCGCCGCGGAGGGGCCGGGACCGAAATGTGAGCTTCGACATGCGTCGTGCCGTCGTCCACCTCCGCTTCCGCGTCGGTGCGCTCACCGTGGCTGCTTGCCCGAGAGCTAGGAAGTCTCCGGTCCCGCACTGCGGGGTGTCACCCACGTCGTGATGTCAGCGTGGACCACCTCGTTCCCCGCGCGGTCGACGATGCGTACCGGCACGACCAGCTCGGCGCCCTCGGTGATGGTGGCAAAGTCCGGCGGCTCCGGTAGTTCGGCGATCGCCCGCAGCGATCCGTTCGCCTTGGCGAGGTAGTCGACCGTCATGGACTTCGGAATCCATCGATGCGTGCTCGGCACGGTCGCTTCGGACAGCATGCCCATGGCGACCTCGGCGAGGTTGCAGGCGGCGATCGCGTGAAAGGTGCCGAGGTGGTTGCGCACGCCCCACCATTTCGGGGCGTGAACCTCACAACGTCCGGGCCGCATGTCGACGACGCGGGGGAGCACCGAGCCGAAGTAGGGAACGCGTACACACATCGCCAGAGAGAAGAGAGTGTGACCGAGGGCGTTGTCCGGAAGCTTCTGCCAGGCGGCGAAGGTAGGACTCGAAGTCGTCATCCCGACACCTTACTCGAAAGTAAGTTCTGCGGCTGCGGCACCGGTCCGGGTCGGTTTGAAGTCTCGGGCCTCGTACGGCATACTGGTCGGGTTGCCTTGTCTGGGACGCGATCTATTGCGGCCTGAAACAGGTGGGGTGAAGAACGTCGTCGAGCGGTTCGAAAGAGCTGTTCGCGGCCCATGCAAGACGGAAGCAGTACCTACTGTGCACTCGATTTCGAGTGCATCCGGTGCGAATTCCCGGCCCGAAAGCTGAAAAGTTGCGGGTCGGAGAATGAGTGGGAGGGCGACACGCCCGACCGCGTGTACCGGAGAACCATGACAGATGAACAGCGGCAGCGGATCGGGTGCGTCCCGGTCGCCTAGCGTTCGGACAGTTGCGGCCCAGGTAAGGACTGTGCAGACGACGAGGTAGTTCGGCCCGACTCGGGTGGTTCTACGAAACGCGGCAAGAAAAGGACACTAAGCGTGGCGGGACAGAAGATCCGCATCAGGCTCAAGGCCTACGACCATGAGGCGATCGACGCGTCAGCGCGCAAGATCGTCGAGACGGTGACCCGTACCGGGGCCCGCGTCGTTGGACCCGTGCCGTTGCCGACCGAAAAGAACGTGTACTGCGTCATCCGCTCGCCGCACAAGTACAAGGACTCGCGCGAGCACTTCGAGATGCGTACTCACAAGCGGCTTATCGACATCCTCGACCCGACGCCCAAGACGGTGGACGCGCTCATGCGCATCGACCTTCCGGCCAGCGTCGACGTCAATATTCAGTGAGCGCGGCGGAGACAAAAACAATGACTGATACCAAGATCAAGGGAATCCTGGGCACGAAGCTCGGCATGACCCAGGTCTTCGACGAGAACAACCGGGTCGTTCCGGTCACCGTCGTGAAGGCCGGGCCCAACGTCGTGACCCAGATTCGTACCGAAGAGCGTGACGGCTACAGCGCCGTGCAGCTCGCGTTCGGCGCCATCGACCCGCGCAAGGTGAACAAGCCGACTTCCGGCCAGTTCGCCAAGGCCGGCGTCACCCCGCGCCGCCACGTTGTGGAGCTCCGCGTTGCCGACACCTCGGAGTACGAGGTCGGCCAGGAACTTACCGCCGAGGTCTTCGAGGACGGCGCCTACGTCGACGTCACCGGAACCAGCAAGGGTAAGGGCTTCGCCGGAACCATGAAGCGCCACGGCTTCGCCGGCCAGGGCGCCTCGCACGGCGCCCAGGCTGTGCACCGTCGCCCCGGTTCCATCGGTGGCTGCGCCACTCCGGGCCGCGTGTTCAAGGGCATGCGCATGTCCGGCCGCATGGGTAGCGACCGCATCACGACGCAGAACCTCTCGGTCCACAAGGTGGACGCCGAGAACGGCCTGCTGCTGATCAAGGGTGCGATCCCCGGCCGCAAGGGTGGCCTCGTGATCGTCAAGAGTGCAGTGAAGGGTGGTGCACGGGCATGACCAGCACCGAGACATCGACGACCAAGCTGACGCTGGACGTCAAGGTCGCCGGCGGCAAGACCAACGGCACCGTCGATCTCCCCGCGGAGATCTTCGACGCGCCTGCCAACATCGCGCTTCTCCACCAGGTTGTCGTCGCTCAGCTCGCAGCTGCGCGTCAGGGCACCCACTCCACCAAGACCCGCGGCGAGGTTCGCGGCGGTGGAAAGAAGCCGTACCGCCAGAAGGGCACCGGCCGCGCCCGTCAGGGCTCGACCCGTGCACCGCAGTTCGCCGGTGGTGGCACCGTCCACGGCCCGCAGCCGCGTGACTACAGCCAGCGGACGCCCAAGAAGATGAAGGCCGCCGCCCTGCGCGGAGCCCTCTCCGACCGGGCGCGCAACGAGCGTATCCACGTGATCACCGAGCTGGTCGCCGGTCAGACTCCCTCGACGAAGGGCGCCAAGGCGTTCCTGGGCGAGATCTCGGACCGCAAGAAGGTCCTGCTCGTCGTCGGACGTGAAGACATCGCGGCGTGGAAGAGCGTGCAGAACCTGGACGGTGTGCATCCCATCGCACCCGACCAGCTCAACACGTACGACGTGCTCAACAGCGATGACGTCGTGTTCAGCGTCGAGGCGCTCAACACGTTCATCCACGGGCCCGCCGAGAGCGTCCAGGAAGAGAACAAGGAGGAGGCCAAGTGACGACCATCGCTGACCCCCGCGACATCCTGCTGGCTCCGGTCATCTCCGAGAAGTCCTACGGACTGATCGAGGAAGGCACCTACACCTTCCTGGTGCACCCGGACTCGAACAAGACGCAGATCAAGATTGCCGTCGAGAAGATCTTCGGCGTCACCGTGACAAGCGTCAACACCGCCAACCGTCAGGGCAAGCGCAAGCGGACCCGGTTCGGTTACGGCAAGCGCAAGGACACCAAGCGCGCGCTCGTGACCCTCTCGGCCGACAGCAAGCCCATCGAGATCTTCGGAGGACCGGTCGCGTAAGCGCCGGGACTTGACGAGACATAGAGGACGAGAAGACTCATGGCAATCCGTAAGTACAAGCCGACAACTCCGGGCCGTCGTGGCTCGAGCGTCTCGGACTTCGCCGAGATCACTCGGTCGACCCCCGAGAAGTCGCTGGTTCGCCCGCTCCACGGACGCGGTGGACGTAACGCACACGGTCGTATCACCACCCGGCACAAGGGTGGCGGTCACAAGCGCGCCTACCGGTTGATCGATTTCCGTCGCAACGACAAGGACGGCGTGCCGGCCAAGGTCGCGCACATCGAGTACGACCCCAACCGCACCGCGCGTATCGCCCTGCTGCACTACGCAGATGGCGAGAAGCGCTACATCATCGCCCCCAAGGGCCTGTTCCAGGGTGCGCCGGTCGAGTCCGGTGCAGGCGCCGACATCAAGCCCGGCAACAACCTGCCCCTGCGCAACATCCCGACGGGTACCACCATCCACGCCGTCGAGCTCCGCCCCGGTGGCGGCGCCAAGATGGCCCGCTCGGCTGGTTCCAGCATCCAGTTGCTCGGTAAGGAAGGCACCTACGCCACGCTGCGTATGCCGTCCGGCGAAATCCGTCGCGTCGACGTTCGCTGCCGCGCCTCGATCGGTGAGGTCGGCAACGCCGAACAGTCGAACATCAACTGGGGCAAGGCCGGCCGTATGCGGTGGAAGGGCAAGCGCCCGACCGTCCGTGGTGTCGTGATGAACCCGGTCGACCACCCGCACGGTGGTGGTGAGGGTAAGACCTCCGGTGGTCGCCACCCGGTCAGCCCGTGGGGCAAGCCCGAAGGCCGCACCCGCAAGAACAAGGCGAGTGACAAGCTCATTGTCCGTCGTCGCCGTACCGGCAAGAACAAGCGCTAGGAGGGAGTGAAGGATGCCACGCAGCCTCAAGAAGGGCCCGTTCGTCGATGACCACCTCCTCGCGAAGGTGGACGTGCAGAACGAAAAGGGAACCAAGCAGGTCATCAAGACCTGGTCCCGTCGTTCCACGATCATCCCGGACTTCATCGGCCACACGTTTGCGGTTCACGACGGCCGCAAGCACGTCCCCGTGTTCGTCTCCGACTCGATGGTCGGACACAAGCTCGGAGAGTTTGCACCGACCCGCACGTTCAAGGGTCACATCAAGGATGATCGGAAGGCGAAGAGGCGATGAGCAACACCGAAACCGCCAACCCGACCGCCAAGGCAATTGCGCGCCACGTGCGCGTCACGCCGATGAAGGCGCGTCGAGTTGTGGACCTGGTCCGCGGGCGTTCGGTTGAAGACGCCCTCTCCATCCTGAAGTTCGCGCCGCAGGCAGCGAGCGAGCCGGTCGCCAAGGTGATCGCCAGCGCTGCAGCCAACGCCGAGAACAACCTCGACCTCGACCCGAGCACGCTTGTCGTTGCCACGGCGTACGTGGACGAGGGCGCGACCCTCAAGCGGTTCCAGCCGCGTGCACAGGGACGTGCGTTCCGTATCCGTAAGCGGACGAGCCACATCACCGTGATTGTGGAGAGCCTGCCGAAGACCGGAACATCGACCCGTAATCGCCGGAAGGGAAGTGCTCAGTAGTGGGCCAGAAAATCAACCCGCACGGCTTCCGACTCGGCATCACCACCGACTGGAAGTCCCGCTGGTACGCAGACAAGCAGTACGCGGAGTACGTCAAGGAAGACGTCGCCATCCGTAAGCTCCTCGCCACCGGCATGGAGCGCGCGGGCATCGCGAAGGTCGAGATCGAGCGCACCCGTGACCGTGTGCGTGTGGACATCCACACCGCGCGTCCGGGCATCGTCATCGGCCGCCGCGGCGCCGAGGCCGACCGCATCCGTTCCGAGCTCGAGAAGCTGACCGGCAAGCAGGTCCAGCTGAACATCCTCGAGGTCAAGAACGCCGAGGCCGAGGCTCAGCTCGTCGCCCAGGGTGTCGCCGAGCAGCTCTCGAACCGCGTCGCTTTCCGTCGCGCCATGCGTAAGGCCATCCAGTCGGCCATGCGTCAGCCGAACGTCAAGGGCATCCGGGTCCAGTGCTCCGGTCGTCTCGGTGGTGCCGAGATGTCCCGCTCGGAGTTCTACCGCGAAGGTCGCGTCCCGCTGCACACGCTGCGCGCCGACATCGACTACGGCCTCTACGAGGCCAAGACCACCTTCGGCCGCATCGGCGTGAAGGTCTGGATCTACAAGGGCGACATCGTCGGTGGCAAGCGTGAGCTCGCCGCCAACGTGGCTGCTCCCGCCGGCGATCGTCCGCGGCGCGAGCGTCCGAGCCGCCCCCGTCGTTCCGGTGCCACCGGCACCACCGCGACCAGCACCGAGGCCGGTCGCGCAGCGACCGCCACCGCCGATGCACCCGCTACGACTGAACAGAAGGAGGGCTGACGCATGTTGATCCCACGGCGGGTCAAGCACCGCAAGCAGCACCATCCGAGCCGTTCGGGTGCCGCCAAGGGTGGAACCCAGGTGACCTTCGGTGACTACGGCATCCAGGCCCTCGAGCCTGCCTACATCACCAACCGGCAGATCGAGTCCGCTCGTATCGCCATGACCCGGCACATCAAGCGTGGCGGCAAGATCTGGATCAACATCTTCCCGGATCGCCCCCTCACCAAGAAGCCGGCCGAAACCCGCATGGGTTCCGGTAAGGGTTCCCCCGAGTGGTGGATCGCGAACGTCAAGCCTGGTCGCGTGATGTTCGAGATGAGCTACCCCAACGAGGAGATCGCACGCGAGGCCCTGCGCCGCGCGATGCACAAGCTCCCCTGCAAGTGCCGGATCGTGACAAGGGAGGAGCAGTTCTGATGGCTACTGGAACCCCAGCCGCAGAGCTCCGCGAGCTCACCGAAGAAGAGCTGGTCACCCGGCTTCGTGAGTCGAAGGAAGAGCTGTTCAACCTTCGTTTCCAGATGGCCACCGGCCAGATGGACAACAACCGCCGGCTTCGGACCGTCCGTCACGACATCGCGCGTATCTACACCGTTCTGCGTGAGCGTGAGCTCGGGCTGGCCGTTGGTCCGGACGCAGGTGACGCGGCATGAGTGAGGAAAAAGCAGTGAGCACTACAGAGCGCGGCAGCCGCAAGGTCCGCACCGGATACGTCGTCTCCGACAAGATGGAGAAGACGATCGTGGTCGAGCTCGAAGACCGGGTCAAGCATCCGCTCTACGGCAAGATCATCCGCCGGACCAGCAAGGTCAAGGCCCACGACGAGAACGGTGTCGCCGGTGTCGGTGACCTCGTGCAGCTGATGGAAACCCGTCCGCTGTCCGCGACGAAGCACTGGCGCCTCGTCGAGGTCGTCGAGAAGGCCAAGTAAGAACCACAATATGTGTCCAGTATGATGGTGGGGTTGCCTTGCGACAGATGCACGGCAACCCCACCGTTGTGCCACCCGTCAGGGCGGCCTCATGCAGGGTACGGGTACGGACCGCGCACGTCGGGTCGGAAATCTGCCGTGCACGACAGAGTGATCGCCAGTTGGTCGCTCCAGTCGAAAACACCAGGTCAAGGAGAAGTAAGTGATTCAGCAGGAGTCGCGGCTGCGCGTCGCCGACAACACGGGTGCCAAGGAGATTCTCTGCATCCGCGTTCTCGGTGGTTCGTCACGCCGCTACGCCGGGATCGGTGACATCATCGTCGCCACCGTCAAGGACGCCATCCCGGGTGGAAACATCAAGAAGGGCGAGGTCGTCAAGGCCGTCATCGTCCGCACCACGAAGGAACGTCGCCGTCCGGACGGGTCGTACATCAAGTTCGACGAGAACGCCGCCGTCCTCATCAAGCCGGACAACGATCCCCGTGGCACCCGCATCTTCGGCCCCGTCGGCCGTGAGCTGCGTGAGAAGAAGTTCATGAAGATCGTCTCGCTCGCCCCGGAGGTGCTGTGATGAAGGTGCACAAGGGTGACACCGTGCTGGTCATCGCCGGCAAGGACAAGGGCGCGAAGGGCAAGGTCATTCAGGCCTACCCCGCGACCAACAAGGTCCTCGTCGAAGGCGTGAACCGCATCAAGAAGCACACCGCGGTTTCCGCGAACGAGCGCGGAGCTTCCTCCGGCGGCATCGTGACGCAGGAAGCCCCGATCCACGTTTCCAACGTCGCGGTCATCGACTCGGACGGCAACCCCACCCGCGTGGGCTACCGGACCGACGAAGAGTCCGGCAAGCGCGTTCGGATTTCCCGGAAGAACGGGAAGGACATCTGACATGACCTCCACTGAGAACAAGATCCAGCCGCGCCTGAAGACTCGCTACCGCGAAGAGATCAAGGCTGCGCTGAACAGCGAATTCGACTACGCCAACGTGATGCAGATCCCGGGCGTCGTCAAGGTCGTCGTCAACATGGGTGTCGGTGACGCCGCCCGCGACGCCAAGCTCATCAACGGTGCCGTCAACGACCTCGCCCTGATCACCGGTCAGAAGCCCGAGATCCGCAAGGCACGCAAGTCCATCGCGCAGTTCAAGCTTCGCGAGGGCATGCCGATCGGTGCCCGCGTCACGCTTCGTGGCGACCGCATGTGGGAGTTCCTGGACCGTCTCGTTTCCGTGGCCCTTCCCCGCATCAGGGACTTCCGTGGCCTGTCGGGAACCCAGTTCGACGGCAACGGCAACTACACGTTCGGCCTGAACGAGCAGTCGATGTTCCACGAGATCGACGTGGACAAGATCGACCGCCCGCGCGGCATGGACATCACCGTGGTGACCACCGCGACCAACAACGAAGAAGGCCGTGCCCTGCTCAAGCACCTCGGCTTCCCGTTCAAGGAGAACTGAGCTAATGGCTAAGAAGGCATTGGTCAACAAGGCCAACAAGAAGCCCAAGTTCGCGGTGCGCGCCTACACCCGCTGCCAGCGGTGCGGTCGTCCGCACTCGGTGTTCCGCAAGTTCGGCCTGTGCCGAATCTGCGTCCGCGAGATGGCGCACGCCGGCGAGCTGCCCGGCGTTCACAAGAGCTCCTGGTGATCCGGTGACGTCGTCGCCTCGACGATGACGACGTCACCCACCACAGACTTCCGGTTCGTAATCTCGGGCCGGGAAACGTAAGACCTACTTCGCGATAGGCCTGCGCCGGACACGGCAGAGGGAACCGTTGTGAGAAAGGTAGAGGTCAACCTCATGACCATGACCGACCCCATCGCAGACTTCTTGACACGTCTGCGCAACGCCAACACGGCGTACCACGATGAGGTGAAGTTGCCCCACTCGAAGATCAAGGCGAACATCGCCGAGATCCTCAAGCGGGAGGGCTACATCGCCGACTACCGCACCGAGGACGCCGAGGTCGGTAAGACCCTCATCGTCGACCTCAAGTACGGCCCGAGCCGTGAGCGCAGCCTTGCCGGCGTGCGTCGTGTCTCGAAGCCCGGTCTGCGTGTGTACGCAAAGTCCACCAACCTGCCCAAGGTTCTGGGCGGCCTCGGCGTGGCGATCATTTCCACGTCCACCGGCCTGCTCACCGATCGCCAGGCGGCCAATCAAGGAGTGGGCGGGGAAGTCCTCGCCTACGTCTGGTAAGGGAGGCCACCACAATGTCGCGTATCGGAAAGATTCCCGTTACCGTCCCCGCCGGTGTCGACGTGTCGATCGACGGCCAGGACGTCACGGTCAAGGGGCCGAAGGGCACCCTCGGCCTCACCATCGCAGAGCCGATCACCATCGAGAAGAACGAGGACGGAACGCTCAGCGTCACCCGTCCGGACGACGAGCGTCGTAGCCGTGCACTCCACGGTCTTTCTCGCACGCTGGTGCAGAACCTGGTCACGGGTGTGACCGACGGTTACACCACCAAGATGGAGATCCACGGCGTCGGTTACCGCGTTGCTCTCAAGGGCAAGGACCTCGAGTTCGCGCTCGGATACAGCCACCCGGTCCCGATCGAGGCTCCGGAAGGCATCACCTTCGCGGTCGAGTCGCCCACCAAGTTCTCCGTGTCGGGCATCGACAAGCAGAAGGTCGGGCAGATCTCGGCCAACATCCGTCGTCTCCGCCGTCCGGACCCGTACAAGGGCAAGGGCGTGCGTTACGAGGGTGAGCAGATCCGCCGCAAGGTCGGAAAGACGGGTAAGTGATATGAGCCAGACTGCAAACCAGAAAGCCAAGCGAATTCCGCTGGGCAAGGATGCGTCCACGAAGCGTCGCCTGTCGAAGGTGCGTCGTCACTTCCGTCTCCGCAAGAAGGTGTCCGGCACGCCCGAGCGTCCCCGCTTGGTCGTCAACCGGTCCTCGCGCCACATCCACGTCCAGCTGGTGGACGACCTCGCGGGCCACACGCTGGCCGCGGCGTCGACCACCGAGGCAGACGTGCGCGCTGCGGACGGCGACAAGAAGACCCTCAGCGCGAAGGTCGGTCAGCTGATCGCCGAGCGCGCGAAGGCTGCCGGAGTCGAGACCGTGGTCTTCGACCACGGCGGACACGGCTACCACGGTCGCATCGCGGCCCTGGCAGACGCAGCTCGCGAAGGCGGGTTGAAGTTCTGATGACCATCATTTCGAACGGAAGGACAGCCTGATGCCGGGACGTCAGAGGCGTGACGGCGGAAGCGGACCCGCCGGACAGAATGGACCCAACACGGGGGACAACCGTGGCGGCGGCGACCGTCGTGGTGGCGGTCGCGACGATCGTCGCGGCGGACAGTCAGCCGAGAAGTCGAACCACATCGAGCGGGTCGTCACGATCAACCGCGTGTCGAAGGTCGTCAAGGGTGGTCGTCGCTTCAGCTTCACCGCACTGGTGATCGTGGGTGACGGCAACGGACTGGTCGGCGTCGGCTACGGCAAGGCCAAGGAAGTTCCTGCGGCCATCCAGAAGGGTGTCGAGGAGGCTCGTAAGAGCTTCTTCCGCGTTCCGATGATCGGCGGCACCATCACGCACCCCGTCCAGGGTGAAGCCGCTGCCGGCATCGTCATGCTGCGTCCCGCGAGCGCCGGTACCGGTGTCATCGCCGGTGGCGCGGTGCGTGCCGTGCTGGAGTGCGCGGGCATCCACGACATCCTGTCGAAGTCGCTCGGTAGCGACAACGCCATCAACGTCGTCCATGCGACCGTTGCTGCGCTCAAGGGTCTGCAGCGCCCCGAGGAAGTTGCCGCTCGTCGCGGTCTCGCCCTCGAGGATGTGGCCCCCGCCGGCATGCTGCGTGCGCGTGCACAGGCTGGGAGCGTGAAGTAATGGCCGAACTCAAGGTCACTCAGATCAAGAGCACCATCGGTACCAAGCAGAACCAGCGGAACTCGCTGCGCACCCTCGGTCTCAAGGGCATCCGGCAGACGGTTGTCCGCGAGGACAATGCGCAGAACCGCGGTCTGATCAACGTGGTGCGCCACCTCGTCACAGTTGAGGAGGTCTAACCATGACCATCAAACTGCATCACCTGCGCCCCGCGCCCGGGTCCAAGTCAGCCAAGATCCGCGTCGGTCGAGGCGAGGGCGGCAAGCGCGGTAAGACTGCGGGTCGCGGCACCAAGGGCACCAAGGCCCGCAAGAACGTGCCCGTCGCCTTCGAGGGTGGACAGATGCCGCTGCACATGCGTCTGCCCAAGCTCAAGGGCTTCACCAACCCGTTCCGCACCGAGTACCAGGTCGTCAACGTCGGCGACATCGCCCGTCTGTTCCCCGAGGGTGGGCAGGTCACGGTCGAGGATCTCGTTGCCAAGGGCGCCGTTCGCAAGAACCAGCTCGTCAAGGTTCTCGGCGACGGCGACCTGACTGTCGCCGTCCAGGTGACGGTCGACAAGTTCACCGGCTCCGCCAAGGAGAAGATCGCTGCTGCCGGTGGTACCGCCACCGAGCTGTGAGCAATCACCGCTAGCCAGTAGATGGCCGCAGTACAGCTTCGGGCTGTACTGCGGCCATTTGCCGCTGTGCACCGGGTCGGCCCCAGGTCTCCCAACTGCACGTTCAGTCGCCACTGTTAGAGTTCTAGAGTTCATTCACGGACAAAGTCCCAGTGACTCGTCCACCCACCGTCGTGCCAGGAGGATCTTTGCTTTCCGCCTTCGTCTCGGCCCTCAGGACCCCGGACCTGAGGCGGAAGATCCTCATCGCGCTCGGCCTCGTCGCGCTCTACCGCGTCGGTGCCGTGCTGCCGTCACCCGGCGTCGACTACGCCAACGTCCGAGCCTGTGTCGACCAGTTGTCGGGCGGCGATTCCGCCGGTATCTATTCTCTGATCAACCTGTTCTCCGGTGGAGCCCTGCTCCAGCTCTCGGTGTTCGCGATCGGCATCATGCCCTACATCACGGCAAGCATCATCGTTCAGCTGTTGACGGTCGTCATCCCGAAGTTCGAGCAGCTTCGGAAAGAAGGCCAGTCCGGCCAGGCGAAGATGACGCAGTACACCCGATATCTGTCGATCGCGCTGGCGATTCTGCAGGCCACCGGCATCGTCGCGCTCGCAGCGCGCGGTCAGCTGTTGCAGGGCTGTCAGGAAGAAATAATCGCCGACAAGAGCATCTTCGGGCTCGTCATCATCGTCCTCGTGATGACGGCGGGTGCCGCGCTCGTCATGTGGTTCGGCGAGATCATCACCGAACGCGGTGTCGGTAACGGCTTCTCGCTGCTGATCTTCGCGGGTATCGCATCCCGGCTGCCGTCGGAGGGCAAAGCCATTCTCGACAGTCGCGGCGGGCTGATCTTCGCGATCATCTGTGTCGCCGCTCTCGCCATCATCGCCGGCGTGGTCTTCGTCGAGCAGGGCCAGCGCCGTATCCCCGTCCAGTACGCCAAGCGCATGGTCGGCCGAAAGATGTACGGCGGTTCGTCCACCTACCTGCCGCTGAAGGTCAACCAGGCCGGCATCATCCCGGTGATCTTCGCGTCGTCTCTGCTGTATCTGCCGAACCTCATCGCGCAGCTCACCGGGGCGACGTCGGCTGCAGATCCGAGCTGGTGGCAGCGGATCATCAACGAGTATCTGGTGAACCCGAACAATCCGGTGTACATCACCATCTACTTCGCGTTGATCGTGTTCTTCGTGTTCTTCTACGTCGCGATCACGTTCAACCCCGAAGAGCGCGCCGACGAGATGAAGAAGTTCGGTGGGTTCATTCCCGGCATCCGCCCGGGACGCCCCACCGCGGACTACCTGAATTACGTGCTCAACCGCATCACGGTCCCGGGGTCCATCTACCTCGGCCTGATCGCAGTGTTGCCCCACTTCTTCCTGTCCGGGAGCCAGACCACCAGCAGCATCTTCGGTGGCGCGGCAGTGCTGATCCTCGTCAGTGTCGCCCTGGACACGGTCAAGCAGATCGAAAGTCAATTGATGCAACGCAACTACGAAGGGTTCCTCAAGTGAGACTTGTCCTCCTTGGTCCTCCCGGTGCAGGCAAGGGCACCCAGGCCGCGATTCTTTCCGAGAAGCTCGGTGTCCCGCACATCTCGACCGGCGACCTGTTCCGGGCGAACATCGGCCAGGAGACACCGCTCGGTCTCGAGGCGAAGAAGTACCTCGACGCCGGAGATCTCGTTCCCAGCGAAATCACCAACAACATGGTGAAGGCGCGAGTCGCGGAGCCGGATGCCGCCAACGGTTTCCTTCTCGACGGTTTCCCGCGCACGGTCGATCAGGCGCAGGCACTCGAGGCGATCCTGGCTGATCTGGACACCAAGCTCGACGGCGTTCTCTCGTTCGTGGCCGACGAGGACATCGTCGTGGAACGGATGCTGGCCCGTGGTCGCGCCGACGACAAGGAAGACGTCATCCGCAACCGGCTCCGGGTGTACCGCGAGGAGACGGCGCCGCTGCTCGACTACTACAAGAACGATCTGCTCACCGTCGACGCACTGGGTGAGGTCGACGAGGTCAACTCGCGCGCACTGGCAGCGTTGGGCAAGTAAATGGGCTTCGGGCGCAAGCGCAAAGTTGTTCCCTTCCGGACTGCCGGTGAGCTCGATGCGATGGCGGCCGCGGGCGCCATCGTCGGTGCAGCGCTGGTGGCGGTGCGTGATGCGGCCAAGCCTGGTGTGAGCACGCTCGAACTCGACGAGGTAGCCGAGTCGGTAATCCGCGACGCAGGTGCGGTGCCGTCGTTCAAGGGCTATCACGGGTTCACCGGATCGATATGTTCGTCCGTCAATGATCGTGTGGTGCACGGGATTCCCTCGGCGCAGGACATCCTCGCCGAGGGAGACCTCGTCTCGATCGACTGCGGTGCAATTCTCGACGGGTGGCATGGTGACTCGGCCTGGACGTTCGGTGTCGGTGAACTCGTCGAGGCTGATCAGGATTTGAGCGAAGCCACGCGGTTGTCGATGGACGCGGGAATTGCAGCCATGCTGCCCGGGAACCGTCTCACCGACATCTCTCATGCGATCGAACTGGGAACCCGCGCGGCGGAAGTAACACACGGCCGGAAGTACGGGATCGTAGACGGCTACGGCGGGCACGGGATCGGCCGGGAAATGCACATGGAACCGTTCCTCGCCAACGAGGGAGCTCCGGGTAAGGGTCCCCAGCTGGTGGTCGGATCCGTGCTCGCGATCGAGCCGATGTTGACGCTCGGCACCACCGATACCGTTGTCCTGGAAGACGACTGGACGGTGGTTACCGCGGACGGTACGCGTGCTGCCCACTGGGAGCACACCGTGGCCGTCACCGAGGATGGTCCGAGGATTCTCACGCTGCGCCCGGAGTGACTGCGCCACTACACGTCGATCAGCAGCGTGACCGGTCCGTCGTTGACGAGATCGATCTGCATGTGCTCGCCGAACACCTGACTTAGGACATTTCGCTTAGTGCCCCGCCTCGAGGCCGAGCAGAGCAAGGATTTCACGCTCATCGGGCGGGATCACCGGTGGGAAGTCTTCGGTGACGCCGTTGATGGCGATGGTGGAGGTCCGCAGCGGCCGGAATTGCTTGATCAGTCTCGCTATCGCGACGCCGGTCTGATCCTGGATGCAGCGGGCGACGGCTAACGCTGCGAACACGATGGTCAGGTGCGCCTCGATCGCGTCACGGGTGTGATGGAACATCGGCCGTGCTCGCAGGTCTGTCTTGGACATGCGGAACGACTGCTCGACGTGCCACAGGTCGTGGTACTTGGAGATCACCTCACCCGGCCCCATTGTCGTGGCGGGGATATTGGTGACGTAGCCCTTCAGCCCGACCAGCGATCGGGCACGCTCCAGGGCAGAGGTGTCGAGGCTGCGGCCGACGGGGGTGGTCTTGACGAACCGAGTTGATTTCGGGGCTTTGTCGCCGTCGACGACCGCTCGGGCGCGTGCTTCCTGGGCATTGAGCGTCTGATTGTCACGGACCGCCCGCCGCTTCGAGTACTGCCAGACCGCCCGCCAGGAACTTGCGTGTGTGCCGGGATTCCAGGCCGGTTCGGCTCGCCTCTTCACGTCGTTGACGACACTGCGCCCGTGCCGCGGCGTAACGGTGTCGATAGTTTGCCCGTCGGTGAAAACATCACCGTTCCAATGGAAATGGTTCGCCAGGTCGCCGGGCGCTTTGGTGACGCGGGAGCCGACGATGAACTTCAAGCCTGCCTCGTCGAGGGCTGTGAGATTCGCCGCCGACAGCATGCCGGCGTCGGCGGCGACGACCATCTCGACGCCGGCGATGTCGTGGCGGGCCTGGAACTGGCGGACGATGGGGACGATGGTGTGGGTTTCGGCTTTGTTGCCTTCGAAGCAGCCGATCTCGAGCGGGAATCCGGTGCGGTCGACGAGCAGCCCGACCACGATCTGTGGATCGACCCTGCGTTCTTTCGAATACCCGACCTTGCGGAGTTCGTCTTCCTTCTCCGCCTCGAAATACAGGGTCGTAACGTCGTACAACACCAAGCTCAGGCCGCCGGTTTCTGCGGCGTACTCGAAACACCGGGCAGCGACCCGGTCTCGATAGCCGTGGGAGCCGATCTGCGCCAGATGCCGTTGAATCGTTTTGTAGGACACCGTTGTCGCGCCGAGGTCGTCGAGCACCCGTAGCGCATCAACTTTCGAGGTCGGCTCGACGATCCGGGCGATCACCAGGTCCTTGAACACACCATCGTCGACGACGTCGAACCCGAGTCGGTCGTAGACGGAACCCAGCATGTCGTAGAGCAGTCGCGCGCTTGTGCGCAC